>NZ_CP102830.1:955909-1274545 GCF_024730785.1 Pseudomonas sp. LS44 | reverse complement strand
CAAACCGCCAGCTACAGCAAAACCGTCGAAGAACGCGATATCCAGCTGTTCGCCGCACTCTCTGGCGACCACAACCCCGTGCACCTGGATGCCGAGTACGCCGCCGGCACGCCGTTCAAGGAGCGCATCGCCCACGGCATGTTCAGCGGTGCGTTGATCAGTGCGGCGGTGGCCAGCACCCTGCCGGGCCCGGGCACCATTTATATCGGCCAGACCATGAGCTTCACCCGCCCGGTGAAATTCGGCGACACCCTGACCGTGCGCCTGGAAATCCTCGAGAAACTGCCGAAATTCCGCGTCCGCGTCGCCACCCGGGTGTTCAACCAGAATGACGAGCTGGTCGTCGACGGCGCTGCGGAAATCCTCGCCCCGCGCAGCCTGCAGACCGTGACCACCGCCGAGCTGCCGCCGATCACTATCGGCTGATTTTCGGCGCGGCGAGAGTGCTCTCCCGCTGGTCCAAAAAACCGCCTTCTCGGCGGTTTTTTTATGCCTCGAACCAGCCGCCCGCCGGACGGCGGGATCGCGAATGAATTCGCTCCTGCACCTTCGGGCCATCCGTCGCCGTGTATTGCAATTAATTAAATGCTTATTTAAATAAATTCATGCCCATCCGTTAACGGATCAAGCATGAACAGACCCCGTTCACCCGGTCGGCCCAGCGGTGATCCACAGCAGCGCGAAGCCCTGCTCGACGCCGCCGTGGAAATCTTCGCCCACCACGGCATCCGCGCCGCCAGCCTGCGCGGGATCGCCACACAAGCCGGCGTCACCCCGGCGCTGATCAATTACTACTTCGGCAACAAGCAACGGCTGGTCGAAGCGGCCGTGCAAGAGCGCCTGCTGCCGTTGATCCAGGCCCTCGCCGAACGCCTGCGGCAGGTCGGCGAGCATCCCGGGGAATTGATCGAGACCTTCGTGCGCGGCATCGGCGCCACCGTCGCCCGCCATCCCTGGTTGCCGCCTTTGTGGGTGCGCGAAATCCTTTCCGAAGACGGCCAGCTGCGCGATCTGCTGGAGCAGAGCATCGCGCCGCTGGTCCCGCAATTGCTGGCGCAGCGCTTTTCCGCCGCGCAGGCCCGCGGTGCGCTGAATGCGCAGCTAGACCCGCGCTTGCTGGTGGTTTCACTGATCGGCCTGACCTTGCTGCCGTATGCGGCGGCGCCGCTATGGCGGGGCATCTTCGACGATCCCCAACTGGACGATGAAGCGTTGATCCAACACACCCTCGCCCTGCTCGATCGAGGGCTGGAGACGCCCCATGCGCCTTGATTCGCAGCGCCTCCTGGCGATCCTGGCGCTGCTCGCGGCCCTCGCCGGTTGCGATCAGCATGCCGGCCAACTGCTCGGCACCCTGGAATGGGACCGCATCGGCCTGCCCGCGGAAACTTCGGAGCGCATCCTGCGCTGGGCGGTCGTTGAGGGCGAACAGGTACGCGCCGGGCAATTGCTGGTGGAACTCGACCCGAGTCGCCAGGACGCCCGCGTCAGCCAGGCCGCCGGCGAGGTGGCGCAGGCGGCGGCGCGCCTCAGCGAGCTGAGCAACGGCGCGCGGGTGGAGAACATCGAGGCGGCGCAAGCCAGCCTCAACAGCAGCCGCGCGCAGGTGACCGACGCCGAACGCAACTATCAGCGCATCGCCGCGCTGTATCAGCGTGGTCTGGTGGCGATTGCCGAACAGGACAGCGCGCGCGCCAGCCGCGATCAAGCGCGGGCCGCGGTGGACAACGCCGACGCGCGCCTGCGCGAATTGACCAATGGCACCCGCCCGGAACAACTCGAACAGGCCAGCGCCGCCCTGCAAGCGGCGCGCGCGCAGCTGACCCGCCTGCAGGTCGACCGCGAGCACCTCAGCGTACGCGCGCCCCGCGACGGACGCGTCGATGCGCTGCCGTTCAAACCCGGCGACCAGCCGCCGGTGGGCGCGGTAGTGGTCAGCCTGCTGGTTGGCGACGCGCCTTACGCGCGGGTCTACGTACCGGCACCCGAGCGCCCGCAACTGGCGATTGGCGACCGCCTGCAGGTGCACGTCGAGGGAATCGCCACGCCGTTCGCCGCGCGGGTGCGCAGCATTCGCAGCGAGGCCAGCTTCACCCCGTATTTCGCCCTCACCGGCGACGACGCCAGCCGCCTGGTGTATCGCGCCGAGCTGCTCCTCGACGACGACCAGGCCGCGCGCCAGTTGCCGGCCGGCCTGCCGCTGACGGCCGAGCGGCTCAGCGATGAATGACGAGCCGCTGGTGATCAAGGCGCGCGGCCTGAGCAAACGCTTCGGCGCGCTCACCGCCGTCGATCAGCTCAATCTCAGCGTGCGCCGCGCCGAGGTGTTCGGTTTTCTCGGCCCCAACGGCAGCGGCAAATCCACCACCATCCGCATGCTCTGCGGCCTGCTGCGGCCCAGCGAGGGGCAGATCGAAGTGCTCGGCTGCCAGATTCCCCGCGATGCCGAAGCGCTGAAGCGCCGCATCGGCTACATGACCCAAAAATTCTCCCTGTATGAAGACCTCAGCGTCGGCGAAAACCTCGAATTTCTCGCCGCCGTGCAGGACATTGGCAAGCGCCAAGCCCGCCAGCGCATCGACGAACTGCTGGAACGCTATTGGCTGAGCGACCGCCGCGATCAACTGGCCGGCACCCTCAGCGGCGGCCAGCGCCAACGCTTGGGCTTGGCCGGCGCGGTGCTGCATAACCCTGACCTGCTGCTGCTCGACGAGCCAACCAGCGCGGTCGACCCGCAGTCGCGCCGGGAGTTCTGGGATTCGCTGTTCGAACTGGCCGATACCGGCACCACGCTGCTGGTTTCCACCCACTACATGGACGAGGCCGAGCGCTGCACGCGCCTGGGGATTCTCGACGCCGGCCGACTGGTCGCCGACGGCAGCCCGCGCGAACTGATGGACGCCCTGCCCGGCCAGCCGCTGTTGGTCGAATGCGCCCAGCCGCGCCAGGCGCAGCGCACCTTGCAGGGCGCGCCCGGGGTACTGGCCATGGCCCAGATCGGCAGCACCTTGCGGGTACTCAGCGACAGCGCCGACGCGCGCACCGACATCCAAGCGCAGTTGCGCGCGGCGGGCCTCGAGGCGCAGGTGCAAGTCGTCGACGCCAACCTGGAAGACGTGTTCGTCAGCGTTACCCGCAAGCCAGCGACGCTCGCGCCATGAACCTGCGCCGCCTGGCCGCCATCATCCTCAAGGAGCTGCGCCAGATCCGCCGCGACCGCCTGACCCTGGCGATGATTGCCGGCATTCCGCTGCTGCAGCTGGTGCTGTTCGGGTACGCCATCAACCTCGATGTGCGCGGCCTGGATACCGCCGTACTGGACCAGGCCAACACCGCCCGCTCGCGCGAAGTGGTGGCGGAGATCGCTTCCAGCCAGGTGCTCAACATGCGCTATCGGTTGAGCACCCCGCAGCAGATCGACGAGTTGCTGCGCGAGGGCCGGATCAGTGCCGCGCTGGTGCTGCCGGCGGATTTCGAAGCGCGCCTGGAACGCCAGGATCGCCCGCCGCTGCAGCTAGTGGTGGATGGCTCCGACCAGACCGTGCAGGCCGCGGCGCGTCAGTTGAGCGCCTATCCGCTGCCCGGCTGGCCGCAGTTGCAGGGTGTCGAGGTGGTGAATTTCTACAATCCGGAACGCCTGGCGCCGCTGAACACGGTGCCGGGGCTGATCGGCGTGATTTTGACCATGACCATGGTGCTGTTCACCGCCATCGCCCTGGTCCGCGAGCGCGAGCGCGGCAATATGGAAATGCTCATCACCACGCCGGTGTCGCCGTGGGAACTGACCATCGGCAAGGTGCTGCCCTTCGTCGCCATCGGCCTGGTGCAGGTAACCGTGGTGCTGGTGGCTGGCTACCTGTTGTTCGACGTGCCGGTGCGCGGCTCGCTGGTCGAGTTGTATCTCGCGTCGTTGCTGTTCATCGTCGCCAGCCTGGCGCTCGGGGTGTTTATCTCGACCCTGGCGAGCAGTCAGTTCCAGGCGATGCAGATCGCCTTCTTCACCTTCCTGCCGCAGATTCTGCTGTCCGGCTTTATGTTCCCCTACGCTGGCATGCCCAAGCCGGCGCAGTGGATTGCCGAAATCCTGCCAATGACTCATTACCTGCGCCTGGCCCGCGGCATCATGCTGCGCGGGGCGGGTTTGCTGGCGCTGTGGCCGGAAATCGTGGCGCTGCTGGTGTTCGCCGCGCTGATGCTCGGCGTCGCCGTGACCCGCGTGCATAAGCGCCTGGATTGAACCGACGGGGAACTCCGGTGGGCGTACCTGTAGGTTGGCGTTGAGCGCAGCGATACCCAACAAGGCGTGCGCCGCGTGCCCATCACGTTGCCCGTTGCACCAACCACGGGGACAAATTGCAGACAAAAAAAGGGCGACTAAGTCGCCCAAAATTGCCTTGCGTGCCTGGTGCTGCAGCGATTAGCCGTGCTTGTGCGAATCGCTCCAGATGAAATAGCCGAATCCGGCGAAGAACGCGCAGATCAGAACAACAGTGCCGATACCGGCGAAAACCACGGTGTCCATGAACATTTCCCGATTCCTCGTGCTTGCCTCATCAATGGCTAAACGATAACCGCGGACCGTGGGGCGGAAATTGATCTGGATCAATGGCCGCTCAGGTTGTCGGCCAAAGCCAGTCGCCGGACCTGCCGGCGACTGGGCCGAGCCTCGATCAGGCGGCGAAACCGCCGTCGATGGTCAAGCTGGCGCCGGTGATGTAACCGGCTTCCGGGCCGGCCAGGTAGGCGACGAAGCTGGCGATCTCTTCCACCCGACCGTAGCGCCCCACCGCCATCAGGCTGTTCAGGCTGGCGGCAAACTCGGTATTGGCCGGGTTCATGTCGGTGTCGACCGGGCCCGGTTGCACGTTGTTGACGGTGATGCCGCGTGGGCCGAGGTCACGAGCCAAGCCGCGGGTCAGGCCGACGATCGCCGCTTTGCTCATCGCATACGGGCCACCACCGGCGAAAGGCATGCGCTCGGCGTTGGTGCTGCCGATGCTGATGATCCGTCCGCCTTCGCGCATATGCCGGGCGGCCGCCTGGCTGGCGACGAACACGCTGCGCACGTTGATCGCCAGGGTGCGGTCGAAATCTTCCAGGCTGAACTCTTCGAGCGGCGCAATCGCCAGCACTCCGGCGTTATTGACCAGCACATCGAGGCGCCCGAACGCATCGACCGTGGCGTCCACCGCAGCGCGCACAGCTTGCGCATCGGCACTGTCGGCGCGGATCGCCAGCGCCCGACCGCCTTCGGCAGCGATGGCCTGGACCAGCGCATCGGCCTGCTGCGTCGAACTGACGTAGGTGAAGGCCACACTGGCGCCGTCATGGGCCAGACGTTTGACGATGGCGGCGCCGATGCCGCGCGAACCGCCCTGCACCAGAGCGACTTTGCCATTCAGGGTGGAAGCGGTCGAAGTGGAAGTGTTCATGTTCAAGCTCTCCAGAAGTAGGTCAGGCGTGCTGCCTGGGACGAGCGTAGTTTCCGCCCTGGATTGCCTACCGATAAGCCACTAATCGCTCTACTCTTTCGATACCAACGGTTTACGGTGAGCGTATGGAAACCCTCAACAGCATCGAATGTTTTGTGCGCAGCGCCGAGGCGGGCAGCTTCGCCGAAGCCGCCCGACGCCTGGGCCTGACCCCGGCAGCGGTAGGCAAGAACGTCGCCAAACTGGAAGCCAGCCTCGGCGTGCGCTTGTTCCAGCGCAGCACCCGTAGCCTGAGCCTGACCGAAGCCGGCGAACGCTTTCGCGCGGAAGTCAGTGGCGGCCTGCACAGCATCCAGAGCGCCGTCGCCAACCTGGCCAGCAGCGCCGGGCAGCCAGCCGGCACGCTGCGGGTCAGCATGGGCATCAGTTTTGGTCGGGAGTATGTGTTGCCGCTGCTCGGCGACTTTCTCGGTCGCTATCCGGGCATCGTGCCGGACTGGCACTTCGACAATCTGCCGGTCGACCTGATCGGCCAGGGCTTCGATGCCGCCATCGCCGGCGCCATCGACCTGCCGCCGGGCGTGGTGGCGCGCCAGTTGGCGCCGGCGCACCGCATTCTGGTGGCCTCGACCGCCTATCTAGAGGCGCACCCGGCGATTCGCATGCCGGCCGATCTGGTCGATCACGATGGCATTCGCATGCGCTCGCCACAGACCGGACGGGTGCGCACCTGGCCGCTGCGCAATCGGGGCGGTGAGCAGGTCGCCCTGGAAACTCGTACGCGGATGATCCTTAACGACCCGGAGGCTGCCTGCCATGCGGCGCAGATGGGCTTGGGCATTGCCCTGGTGAGCATGCCGCATGCGCTGCTCTATCTGGAGCGCGGCACGCTGCAGCGGGTACTGCCGGATTGGTATGCCGATGGCGGCATGCTCGCGCTGTACTTCGCCGCGCAGAAACTGCTGCCCGGCAAGACCCGCGCATTCGTCGACTTCATCGTCGAGCAGTTTCGCGCGCAGCGTTTAGCCGAGCGCTTTTCGGCGGTGTGAGGGCTGGTGGTCGATGAGCGCGCTGTGCGCGACGTAGGTTGGTGCTGAGCGCAGCGATGCCCAACGAGCGTGCCCCGTACGCCTTACGAGTTGCCGATCGGTTCTGCGAGCCTGGTGTTGGGCATCGCAGGCTCAGCACCAACCTACGGGACGACGCTCGCAGCTCACAGTGGCCCGGATGCAATCCGGGACTGAGAGAGAAGAAGGTAACGGTTGAATGAACAACAACCCGTCTTAGCGCTTCTTCGGCTTGCCTTTGGGTTTCTTCTTGCCCTTCAGCGGCATCGCCAGCTCGAAGGCCTGGCGCACTTCGTTGAGGCGCTTGTCGTTGAGGTCGTGCACGCGCTTATCACGCTCGGCACTCAGGTCGATCAGCTTGTCATCATGGCTCATACGGGCGACCGGATCAGGCGGAAAGTCAGGTTGAGGCGTGCCGCGCAGGGTTTGCGGGTCTTCGCCACTTGATGCTGCCAATAATGCTGTGTCGCGCCCGACATGACCAGCAATGAGCCGTGGCTCAATTCCAGCGAATGCTTGATGCGCGTCTGCCCCTTGCGGCGCAGGTCGAAGCGCCGCGTGCCACCGAGGTTCAGCGAGGCGACCAACGGATTACGCCCGAGCACCGCTTCGTCATCGCTGTGCCAGCCCATCGAATCCTGGCCGTCGCGGTAGTGATTGATCAGCACGCCATTAAGCGATTGGCCGCACTCGGCCTCGACGCGCTGACGAATCTCGGCGAGCAACGGCGTCCAGGGCAACGGCTGATGCTCCATACCGGAATAGCGATAACTGACCCCGGCATCGGCATACCAGGCGAGCAGCCGCGGCACCGGATGGCGGCGGCCGTGAATCAGCACCTGCGGTTGATCCCAGGGGGTTTGTTCGAGCAAACCGGCCAGCCAGCGGTCGGCAGTGGCGGCATCCAGCCAGTCGGGCACATAGCGCAGCTCGGCATCGGCCAACTGCAGCGGCACCTCAGCGAACAGACTCATGGGCGTCTCGCTCACACTTCAATATCGACCCAGAGTCCCTGGCGCGGCAGGTTTTCCAGTAACGCTTGGTCTTCCGCGGCCACTTCGCCTTCGGCCAGTTGCTCGGCGCTATATCCAGCCTGCTGACGACGGCGACGCTGCTCTTCGCGCTGACGCTCGACGACTTCCTGCGGATCGCGCTCGTGCATACCCACGCCGCTGCCCTGCGCGCCGGCTTGCGGCGGCGTGACCGGCTGAATCTCTGGACGCGGCTTGACCGGGTCCTGCTGGGCAGTGACCGGCTGCACGCTATGCGGAATCGGCGGCAACATACTCGGGCCTCGCGGCGCTCCTTTCAGTTCAGGGGCTCGGTCAGGTTCAGGCGTTGGGTAGCGACAATCAGGCTGTCGGCCAGATGGCACGGGGCTTGAGCATGCACCGGCCGAAACCTGACAGCAATCACAACGCCGCCCTCTTCACCGATCCCGCCGAGCGGGGGCAACAATCGTCGCGCCGCCGCCTACACTTGGGGTTCGAGTCGCCCCGAGCGTCTTTGGCCTTGGCGGCGAGCTTCCGTTACCATAGCCGGCTTTTTCACGAGGGGAGACAGGCATGGCGCAGTATGAACCGGGGCAACGCTGGATCAGTGACAGCGAAGCGGAGTTAGGGCTGGGCACCGTCCTTATGCAGGACGACCGCATGCTCACCATGCTCTACCCGGCGACTGGCGAAACCCGCCAGTATTCCCTGCGCAACGCCCCGCTGACCCGCGTGCGCTTCGCACCGGGCGATGAAATCACCCATTTCGAAGGCTGGAAGCTGACCGTCCAGGAAGTCGAGGACATCGACGGCCTGCTGGTCTATCACGGCCTCGACGACCAGCACCAGACGGCCATGCTGCCGGAAACCCAGCTGTCCAACTTCATCCAGTTCCGTCTGGCCAGCGACCGCCTGTTCGCCGGCCAGATCGATCCGTTCGCCTGGTTCGCCCTGCGCTATCGCACCCTGGAACACACCAGCCGTCTGCTCCAGGCGCCCTTGTGGGGCTTGGGCGGCGCGCGTGCCCAGCCGATCCCGCACCAGCTGCACATTGCCCGTGAAGTCGCCGACCGCGTCGCACCACGAGTACTGCTGGCCGACGAAGTGGGCCTGGGCAAGACCATCGAAGCCGGTCTGGTGATCCATCGCCAACTGCTCGCCGGGCGCGCCAACCGGGTGCTGATCGTGGTGCCGGAAAACCTCCAGCACCAATGGCTGGTGGAGATGCGCCGACGTTTCAACCTGCAGGTCGCGCTGTTCGACGCCGAGCGTTTTATCGAAAGCGATGCCAGCAATCCCTTCGAAGACTGCCAATTGGCGCTGGTCGCCCTGGAATGGCTGGTCGAGGACTCGCGCGCTCAGGGCGCACTGTTCGCCGCCGGCTGGGATCTGCTGGTCGTCGATGAGGCGCACCACCTGGTCTGGCACCCGGAACAGTCCAGCCCGCAATACCGCCTGATCGAGCAGCTGGCCGAGGTGACTCCCGGCGTCCTGCTGCTCACCGCGACTCCCGAACAGCTTGGCCAGGACAGCCATTTCGCCCGCCTGCGCCTGCTCGATCCGCACCGTTTCCACGACGTCGCGGCCTTCCGCGCGGAAAGCGCCAACTATCGCCCGGTGGCCGAAGCCGTGCAGGAGCTGCTCGATCAGGGCCGTCTGTCGGAAACCGCGCACGCCACCATTCACGAATTTCTCGGCGACGAGGGCGAAGCGCTGCTCGCCGCCGTCACCGATGGCGACATCGAAGCCTCGGCCCGCTTGATCCGCGAGCTGCTCGACCGCCATGGCACCGGCCGCCTGCTGTTTCGTAACACCCGCGCCGCCGTGCGTGGCTTCCCCGAACGCCAGGTGCATCCGTACCCGCTGGCCAACCCGGACCAGTACATGGAACTGCCGCTCGGCGACCATCCCGAGTTGTATCCGGAAGTCAGCTATCAGTCGCAACTGGATGGCAGTGAGGAAGAGCGCTGGTGGCGTTTCGACCCGCGCGTCGATTGGCTGATCGACACTCTGAAGATGCTCAAGAAGTTCAAGGTGCTGGTGATCTGCGCCCACGCCGAGACCGCCATGGATCTGGAGGACGCCCTGCGCGTGCGCTCCGGCATCCTGGCCACGGTGTTCCATGAGGGCATGAGCATCCTCGAGCGCGACCGCGCCGCCGCTTACTTCGCCGATGAGGAATTTGGCGCGCAGGTGCTGATCTGCTCGGAAATCGGCAGCGAGGGTCGCAACTTCCAGTTCAGCCATCATCTGGTGCTGTTCGATCTGCCGGCGCACCCGGACCTGCTCGAGCAGCGCATCGGCCGTCTCGACCGTATCGGTCAGAAGCACACCATTCAGCTGCACGTGCCGTACCTGGAAAACAGCCCGCAAGAGCGCCTGTTCCAGTGGTATCACCAGGCACTGAACGCCTTCCAGAACACCTGCCCGACCGGCAACGCCCTGCAACACCAGTTCGGCCCGCGCCTGCTGCCGTTGCTGGAAAGCGGTGATGACGACGAGTGGCAAGCGCTGGTTGACGAGGCCAAAGCCGAGCGCCTGCGCCTGGAGAGCGAGCTGCATGCCGGCCGCGACCGCCTGCTGGAACTCAACTCCGGCGGCGCGGGCGAAGGTTTGGCGCTGGTCGAGGCGATTAGCGAACAAGACGACGAATACGCCCTGGCGATCTACATGGAAGCGCTGTTCGATGCGTTCGGTATCGACAGCGAAGATCACTCGGAAAACGCGCTGATCCTGCGCCCCAGCGAAAAAATGCTCGACGCCAGCTTCCCGCTCGGCGACGACGAAGGCGTGACCGTCACCTACGACCGCAACCAGGCGCTGTCCCGCGAGGACATGCAGTTCCTCACCTGGGAACACCCGATGGTGCAAGGCGGCATGGATCTGGTGCTGTCCGGCTCTATGGGCAACACCGCGGTGGCGCTGATCAAGAACAAGGCGCTGAAACCCGGCACCGTGCTGCTTGAGCTGCTGTATGTCAGCGAAGTGGTGGCGCCGCGCAAATTGCAGCTGGCCCGCTTCCTGCCGCCGCTGGCACTGCGCTGCCTGCTGGATGCCAACGGCAATGACCTGGCGGAAAAGGTTTCCTTCGAGAAGCTCAACGACCAGCTGGAAGCCGTGCCGCGCGCCAGCGCCAACAAGTTCGTGCAGGCCCAGCGCGAGCCATTGACCGTGCAGATCAACGCCGCCGAAGCCAAGATCGCGCCGCGCCATGCCGAACGCGTGGCGCAAGCCAAGCGCCGATTGACCGCCGATCTGGACGAAGAACTGGCCCGTTTGACCGCCCTGCAAGCGGTCAACCCGAGCGTGCGCGACAGCGAGTTGGACGCTCTGCGCGAGCAGCGCGAGCAAGGTCTGCTGATGCTCGACAAGGCGGCGTTGCGTCTGGAGGCGATTCGCGTGCTGGTGGCCGGTTGAGGCTCTCGATGGCCTGAACCAGATCAACATGCCTCGACAAACAAAAGGCCCGTCACTGACGGGCCTTTTGCATTGCCGCGATTGCGCTTCGCTGCGACTCGATCGCCTGGCGGGGCCACGTAGGATGGGTTGAGTGCAGCGATACCCATCAATCCGTGACGATGGGTATCGACGCTGCGCGCCTCAACCCATCCTACGATCTGGGCTGGGCAGATGCTTCGGCAACTCATACCGGCTGAAACACCAAAGCTTCGTAGCCCGGATGAAATCCGGGGTCTGCCCTGCGATATTCCCGGATTGCATCCGGCTACGGGACTGTGTAGGCGCGAATTCATTCGCGAAAAGGGGTAACTCGGTGCGGCTCCATCGCGAATAAATTCGCTCCTACAAGAGTGGCTTGCACTTCAGGCCGTGAGGGAGCGCCACGTCGCCAGCCAACCCAGGCTGGCGGCGGTGCCGGCTGCACCTGGCAGGTATTCGGCACCCAGCCAGCCGCGGTAATTCGCCGCGCGCAAGGCCTGCATAGCCGGCTGAAAATCCAGCGCACCGCTGCCCGGAGCGCCACGTCCGGGACAATCGGCAAACTGCACATGACCGATGTTGCCGGCCAACCGAGCAATTGCCGTCGGCAGATCCAGCCCCTGGCGGGCCATGTGATAGAAATCCAGCTGCGCGCTGAAGTTCGGATGGTCGACCGCACGCAGCAAGTCCTTCAGCTGCTCTGGCGTGTTGATCAAAAAGCCCGGCATATCCAGCGGATTGATCGCTTCGGCCAGCAACCGGATGCCAAGCAACTGAAATGCCTCGGCCGCCCGCCGCAGATTTCCAGCCAGGGTCGCAAGTGCTTGCTCACGCTCGACACCATCCGCCAAACGCCCCGGCAGCACATTCACGCATTGCGGCCGGACCATCGCCGCGTAGGTCAGCGCTTCCTGCAGCGCCGCGTCGAATTCCGCCTGACGCTGTGGCACCCCGGCCAGACCGGGGCCGCCGGTCATCAGGTCGCCGGCCGGCAGGTTGATCAGCACCAGCGGCATGCCTGCCGCCTCCAGGGCCTCCTTCAGGCGCAGCGCCGGCACTTCATAGGGGAACTGGATTTCCACGCCATCGAAACCGGCTGCTGCGGCCGCGACAATCCGCTCGACCAGTGGCAATTCGGTGAACAATAGCGACAGGTTGGCGGCGATTTTCATAGCGACTCCTCGCGATAGAGCTGCACCAAGGTGGCGGGATCGCGCTCCAGATTGCCCTGGCTGCCATGCAAACGCATCAACTGCGCGGCCAGCCCGCTCATCGGCGTGGCGCGACCCTGCTCGCGCGACAGCTTGACGGCGGTATCAAGGTCCTTGAGCAAGGTGCGCACCCGCCATTTGACCGGCTCGAACTGGCTGTCGGCCATTTGCGGGGCGAGAATCTGCAGCGGCTTGGAGTCGGCGAAGCCGCCGCTGAGCGCTTCGGCAATCAGCGTGGCATCCACTCCCGACTGCTCGGCCAACGCCACGACTTCGGCGATCACCAAGGCATTGCAGGCGACGATCATCTGGTTGCACACCTTGGTGACCTGCCCGGCGCCGACTGCACCCATGTGGGTGATGCGCTGACCCAGATGGCTGAGCACCGGGCGCACCCGTTCGAGGTCTTCCGCCCGGCCGCCGGCCATGATCGCCAGCGTGCCGGCTTCCGCGCCCGGCGTGCCGCCGGATACCGGCGTGTCCAGCCAGCGCATGCCGCTGCGTGCTTCCAGCTCGCTGGCCATTTCGCGGGTGGCTGCGGGCTCCAGACTGGAAAAATCCACCAGCAGCTGCCCGGCCTGCGCAGTTGCGGCAATCCCCTGGGTACCGAATACCACCTCGCGCACCACCGCCGTATCGGCCAGACACAGCATCACCACATCCGCCGCATGACACAGCTCGCCGGGGCTATGCACCTGCCGGGCCCCGGCGGCCACCAGCGCGGCGCACTTTTCCGGGGAACGGTTCCAAACGGTCAGCGGATAACCCGCCGCGAGCAGGCGCTGGCACATCGGCAGGCCCATCAAACCGATGCCGGCGAATGCGAGGGAAGGTAAAGGCGTAGTCATGCGGGAACTCCAATCGATAACTCATCAAACCCGGTGAAACAACTCAGAACCTGCTTACGATCTCCTGTCCGTCGGCCATACCACGTTAAAAACAGGCTCGGAATGCTCATTTACAGCTCGTAAACTCCGCTTCCTCGCCTGTTTTTGCCTTGTCTGGCTCTAGTCCAGAAGATCGTAAACAGGTTCTCAGAAAGCAGCGGGCCCGCACACGGCGGGCCCTGAATGACATGGGATGAAAGCTCAATCGCCCTTGAGCAGACGGTCCAGATCGACCGGGTCGCCAGGATGGGCATTGAGCTTCTCGCGGATGTCTTCGAACATCGCATCGAATTCCTTGTGACTGCGTACCACCGGCCCGAAGCCCGTCTTAAGGCCATGTTTCGCGGCAACGCGGGTGGCGACACTGGCGAAGTTGAAGGCCGTGTCGCGGCGCAGTTCGAATTCCTCCTCGAATGGCTTGGCGTCGATCTCGCCCACCATACGGAAGTGCATCACCGCCCCCTCGGCGGGGTCCTGGCGCACTTCATAGTTGAGATCAATGGAAAACTCCTGCTGATGCAAGCCAGCCAAATTTGTCAGATGCAGATGACCCGGTTCAAACATAACAACGCTCCTAACGTGGGCAACTTCGTGGTTCCGGCACCATTGCCGACCGCTGAAGCCCCAAAAAGCTCGATTCAGTTTAGACCAACCGTTTCAGTGCCGAGTCGGCGCTTCGGCGCGCTCCTGGATCAGCACCCAGGGCGCTACAACTACCGCCCACAATTGTGGGTCGCGCGCCAGCAGATCCTCGGCCTGCGGCGCTTCGACCTTAGCCACCCGCCCCTCTGCCAGCCAGGCGGCGACCGCGGCGTGGTCGTTTTCCGCCACAGCCAGGGCCACTGCGATCAAGTCCAGTTGCGGTTCGATCCACAGCAGGGCACCGCGGGCAAAAAACGGCTGCAGTTCCTGCCAACGAATCGGTGCGGTTTCGCCAAGCAGTTTGGCATAGAGAGTGCTACGGTCTTCTGTCATGGCTTGCTCTGTTGTGGCGGGCGCCGGTTGGCTAATCGGGCGGCCATGATAACGTTGGTCAGGCGCGCTTAATCGCCGTTTTTTTATACGTTTGTTGCGATATGGCGACACCAGCCCGGCCAGCTTCGCGTCCTGGCTTCCAAGCCGCAGGACGGCACCCTACACTGTACCGGTACAGTTAGCGGGGGCCTGGACGGGCGCTTTCTGAGGAGCCTGACGGGTACTCGTCAGGACAAAAAATAAGGGTATGAGTGGAGCGAATATGAACAAAACCATCCGCCGCACATTGCTTTGCACCGCAATCGCCGTCGTTGTCGGCCTGACCGGTTGCGATAAACAATCCGACACCATCAAGATCGCCCTCGCCGGCCCGTCCACCGGGGCCGTTGCCCAATACGGAGAGATGCAGCTGATCGGCGCCAAAATGGCTGTTGAGCAAATCAACAAAGCCGGCGGCGTGAATGGCAAGCAACTCGAAGCCGTGGTCTATGACGACGCCTGCGATCCGAAGCAAGCCGTGGCGGTTGCCAACAAGATCGTCAACGACAACATCAAGTTCGTGGTCGGCCACCTCTGCTCCAGCTCCACTCAGCCAGCTTCGGATATCTACGAAGACGACGGCATCCTGATGATCACCGCGGCCTCCACCAGCCCGGACATCACCAGCCGCGGCTACAAACTGGTATTCCGCACCATCGGCCTGGACAGCATGCAAGGTCCGGCGGCGGGCAACTTCATCGCCGACAGCATCAAGCCGACCAACGTCGCGGTGATCCACGACAAGCAGCAGTATGGCGAAGGCATCGCTACCGCGGTCAAACAGACCCTGGAAGGCAAAGGCGTCAAGGTTTCCCTGTTCGAAGGCCTGAATGCCGGCGACAAGGACTTCTCCGCGCTGATAGCCAAGATCAAGCAAGCCGGTGCCGACTTCGTCTACTACGGCGGCTACCACCCGGAACTCGGCCTGCTGCTGCGTCAGTCCAAAGAGAAAGGCCTGGACATACGCTTCATGGGTCCGGAAGGCGTGGGCAACAAGGAAATCTCGGCAATTGCCGGCCCGGCCTCCGAAGGCCTACTGGTCACCCTGCCGAAATCCTTCGACCAGGATCCGAAAAACCAGGCACTGGTCGAGGCGTTCAAGGCCAAGAAAGAAGACCCAACCGGCCCGTTCGTGTTCCCGTCCTACGCCGCCGTCCAGGTCATCGCCGAAGGCATCACCAAGGCGGGCGACACCGACACCAAGAAAGTAGCGGCCGCCCTGCGCGCCAATACCTTCGAAACCCCGACCGGCACCCTGGCGTTTGACGACAAGGGCGACCTCAAGGACTTCACCTTCGTTGTATACGAGTGGCACCAGGACGGTACCAAGACCGCCGCGCAGTAAGCTGCACGCATGAACCGAAACCCACTGGCCAGTTTGGCAGTGGGTTTTGTCTATCCGCGCTTTACGGATTTCCGCTGCGTCACAAGCGCCGCTTTGCTGGGGTCCGAGGAGTTAGGCAATGCCCGAACTTAATCACTATCTACAGCTGTTGATCGACGGCCTGTCGGTAGGCAGCACCTACGCCCTGATCGCCATCGGCTACACGATGGTGTACGGCATCATCGGCATGATCAACTTCGCCCACGGCGAGGTGTACATGATCGGCTCATACATCACCTTTATCGCCATCGCCGGCCTTGCCATGTTCGGCATCGACAGCGTGGTGCTGCTGATGGGCGCGGCATTCCTCGCCAGCATGATCGTCACCAGCGCCTACGGCTACAGCATCGAACGGGTCGCCTACCGCCCCCTGCGCGGCGGCAATCGCCTGATTCCGCTGATCTCGGCGATCGGTATGTCGATCTTCCTGCAGAACACCGTGTTGCTCGCTCAGGACTCACGCGGCAAGTCGATTCCCGACCCGATGCCGGGCAGGTTCGAGCTGCTCGCCAATGGCGCCGTGTCGGTGTCCTACATGCAGGTCTTTATCTTCGTCATCACCTTCCTGGCGATGGCCGGCCTCACGTTGTTCATCTCCCGCTCGCGTCTCGGCCGTGCCTGTCGCGCCTGCGCCGAAGACATCAAGATGGCCAACCTGTTGGGCATCAATACCAACAACATCATCGCCCTGACCTTCGTCATCGGCGCCGCCCTGGCGGCCGTCGCGGCGGTGCTGATCAGCGCCCGTTACGGTTTCATCAACCCCAACCTGGGCTTCCTGGCCGGCATCAAGGCGTTCACCGCCGCCGTGCTCGGCGGCATCGGCAGCATCCCCGGCGCCATGCTCGGCGGCCTGGTGCTCGGTGTGGCCGAAGCCTTTGGCGCCGATGTGTTCGGTGACCAGTACAAAGACGTCGTGGCCTTCGTCCTCTTAGTCCTCCTGTTGCTGTTGCGACCGACCGGCATTCTCGGCCGCCCGGAGGTTGAAAAAGTATGAACACGACTACGCACAAACCCCTCAAGACCGCGTTTTTCAGCGCCTTGCTGGTGCTCGCGGTGGCCTATCCGGTACTCGGCCTGAAGCTGACCACCGTGGGCATCAAGTTGGAAGTTCATGGCGCCAGCCCTGCCACGCTGTGGGCCATCGCCGCCTGCGCAGTGGCGATGTTCGCCTGGCAGCTGCTGCGTTCGCGGATTGCCGCCAGCTGGCAGGCCGCGCCGAACATGCCAAGCATGCCTGCCGGGCTGGCTTACAAGCTGACCCTGCCGTCCACCCAGCGGATGGTCATCCTCGGGCTGATCGCGGTGGCCCTGGCCTGGCCGTTCTTCGGCTCACGCGGCGCGGTGGACATCGCCACTCTGGTGCTGATCTACGTAATGCTCGGCCTCGGCTTGAACATCGTGGTCGGCCTCGCCGGGTTGCTCGATCTCGGCTACGTCGGCTTCTATGCCGTCGGCGCCTACAGCTACGGGCTGCTCTCGCACTACTACGGGCTGGGCTTCTGGACCTGCCTGCCGATCGCCGGGCTGATGGCCGCGTTCTTCGGCTTCATCCTCGGCTTCCCGGTGTTGCGCCTGCGCGGCGACTACCTAGCCATCGTCACCCTCGGTTTCGGCGAGATCATCCGCATCCTGCTGCGCAACATGACCGAACTGACAGGCGGCCCGAACGGCATCAGCAACATCGACAAGCCGAGCCTGTTCGGCCTGAGTTTCGAGCGCGTCGCCACCGACGGCATGCAGACCTTCCACGAGTTCTTCGGCCTGCCCTACAACTCGATCAACAAGGTCATCTTCCTCTACCTGATCGCCCTGCTGCTGTCGTTGCTGGCGCTGTTCGTCATCAACCGGCTGATGCGCATGCCGATCGGCCGCGCCTGGGAAGCGCTGCGCGAGGATGAGATTGCCTGCCGCGCGCTGGGCCTCAACCCCACCGTGATCAAGCTCACCGCCTTCACCCTGGGCGCCAGCTTTGCCGGGTTCGCCGGCAGCTTCTTCGCCGCGCGCCAGGGCCTGATCACTCCGGAGTCGTTCACTTTCATCGAGTCGGCGATCATCCTCGCCATCGTCGTCGCCGGCGGCATGGGCTCGCAGTTGGGGGTAATCCTCGCTGCCATCGTGCTGACCCTGCTGCCGGAGCTGACCCGCGAGTTCAGCGATTACCGCATGCTGATCTTCGGTGCCTTGATGGTGCTGATGATGATCTGGCGTCCGCAGGGCCTGCTGCCCATGCAGCGCCCGCACCTGGAGTTGAAACCATGAGCCGCCCGATTCTTGAAGTGAGCGGCCTGACCATGCGTTTCGGCGGCCTGCTGGCCGTCAACGGCGTGAGTCTGAGCGTGCAGGAAAAACAAGTGGTGTCGATGATCGGCCCGAACGGCGCCGGCAAGACCACCGTTTTCAACTGCCTGACCGGCTTCTATCAGCCGACCGAGGGCAACATCCTCCTCGATGGCGAGGCGATCCAGGGCCTGCCCGGCCACAAGATCGCCCGTAAAGGCGTGGTGCGCACGTTTCAGAACGTGCGGTTGTTCAAGGACATGACTGCCGTGGAAAACCTGCTGGTGGCCCAGCATCGGCATATGAACACCAACTTCCTCGCCGGCCTGTTCAAGACTCCGGGGTTCCGCAAGAGCGAGCGCGAGGCGATGGAATACGCCGCGCACTGGCTGGAGCAGGTGAATCTCACCGAGGTGGCCAACCGCCCGGCCGCGACGCTGGCCTACGGTCAGCAACGCCGCCTGGAAATCGCCCGCTGCATGATGACCCGCCCACGCCTGCTAATGCTCGACGAGCCCGCCGCCGGCCTCAACCCGCGCGAAACCGAGACGCTCAAAGAGCTAATCGCCCTGCTGCGCGACCAGTACAACGTCACCGTGTTGCTGATCGAGCACGACATGAAGCTGGTGATGAGCATTTCCGACCACATTGTGGTGATCAACCAGGGCGCGCCCCTGGCCAGCGGCACTCCGGAACAGATTCGCGACAATCCGGACGTGATCAAAGCCTACCTGGGAGAAGCCTGATGCTGACGTTCGATAAGGTTTCCACCTTCTACGGCAAGATCCAGGCGTTGCACGACGTCAGCCTGGAAGTCCGCCAGGGCGAGATCGTCACCCTGATCGGCGCCAATGGCGCCGGCAAGTCGACCCTGTTGATGACCCTGTGCGGCTCGCCGCGCGCGGCCAGCGGCAGTATCCGCTATCAGGGCGAAGAGCTGATCGGCCAGGCCTCCTGCGACATCATGCGCAAGAGCATCGCGGTGGTGCCGGAAGGCCGTCGCGTGTTCGCCCGCCTGACCGTCGAGGAAAACCTGGCGATGGGCGCGTTCTTCAGCAGCAAGGACGAGCATCAGGAACAGCTGGATAAGGTCTTGAACCTATTCCCGCGCCTCAAGGAGCGCTTCGAACAGCGCGCCGGGACCATGTCCGGCGGCGAACAGCAGATGCTCGCCATCGGCCGGGCGCTGATGAGCAAACCCAAGCTGCTGCTGCTCGACGAGCCGTCGCTGGGTCTGGCGCCGATCATCATCCAGCAGATTTTCTCGATCATCGAGCAACTACGCAACGACGGCGTGACGGTGTTTCTGGTCGAGCAGAACGCCAACCAGGCGCTCAAACTGGCCGACCGCGCCTATGTGCTGGAAAACGGCCGGGTGGTGATGCACGACACCGGCGAAGCGCTGCTCAATGACCCCAAGGTGCGCGACGCCTACCTCGGCGGTTGATGCACCCGCAGTAGAAAAAATGGCCCATTACGGGCCGTTTTTTTGGTAGGCATCAAATCCCGCAGGTGGTGTATTGCCGATCCCGGATTGCTTCCGGGCTATGCCGGTTCGACGAGCGTTGGCCGGTGACTCAAGGTATCAAGCCATAGCCCGGATGAAATCCGGGGCGGTCCCTGATTGCATCCCTGCCAACCCCTAACTCACATCTCATCGGCATAACAGACCGGCGAACTGCCTGGTTGCTGGCGATCCAACTCCTCTTCGAGAAACTCCGCCAACACCACGGCATTGTTCATCTGCACATCGTGCGCAGCGAACAGCAGGGTCAGCGTGCCCTGCCGGGCTGGGTCCAGCAGCACCCACCAGTGTTCGGGATGCGCCGCCAGCTCACCGCGATAGAGCACGCGAAACTCCTCGAAACGCGCCGCCACATGGCCGAAGTTCTTGCGCAGCACGGCTGAAGGCGCCAGATCGCGCAACCAGGCGTCCAGCCGCAGACTCTCCTTCTTGCAGCCACGCGGCCACAGTCGGTCGACCAACACCCGATAGCCATCGTCTGCCGCTTGCGGTGCATACACCCGTTTACAGCGAATCATCCCCGCCTCCTTGAGATCGGCCGGCACCGTGGGTAACGTGGCCGCACTTGTCAGGAGACCCACCATGCGCGCCCCCCGTTCTTTAGTGTTTGCCCTGTTTCCGCTTCTCGCCAGTTGCCAGGTCTTCAAGCCGCAATCGGAGTCGGCGACCAGCATCCCGATCCGCCTGCAGGGCGAGTTGACGGTCAGCGGCGGCAAGCTTGTGCTGCGTCCCTGCAACGAGAAACGCCAGCTGCTGATCAGCAACGACGGCAGCACCAGCCTGGCCCGTGACGCCGCAGAGTTGCTCGCCGACGGCCCTGGCCCATTGTTCGCCGATGTGCGTGGGCGGCCGGCCGCCAGCCAGCCCAGCGAAGGCGATGGCCAACTGAGCCTCACCCAGGTGTATCGCCTGCAACGCGAGGGGCATGGTTGCGCCGACCCCGACTTTAAGCGCCTGACCCTGCATGCCAACGGCCATGAGCCGGACTGGAGCATCAACGTCAGCGCCAAAGGCCTCCTGCTACAGCGTCCGGGACAGGAATCGCTGGCCCTGCCCTATGTCGAGGAACAACTGCCTGAGGGCCGCTTCAACCTGACCAGCGAAGCCAATGGCCAGCGTCTGGAACTCTGGGTCGCGCCGCAGCGTTGCGTCGACACCATGAGCGGTGCCGTGCAGCACCTGGCTGCGGAACTGCGCCTCAACGGCAAAGTGCAGCGCGGCTGTGCCTATTACGGCGGATTGCGCAGCGAGTGAGCGTGACGGCGGTCGACTGATCGACCCACAGACACCCTCTAAGCTGAACAGCAACGGCAGGAGAACCCGCATGGTACGCATTGCTCTGAATGGTTACGGACGAATCGGCCGGATTGTCCTCCGCGTCCTGTTCGAACGTGGCTTGCACCAGCACGTCCAGCTGGTCGCCATCAACGATCTTGGCGAGCCCGCCACCCTCGCCCACCTGACGCGCTTCGACTCGACCTTCGGCCGCTTCGCCGCCCAGGTCGAGCTGCAGGACGACCAGCTGCAGGTCAACGGCCATAGCATCCAACTGCTGCGCGAACCGGACCCCAGCAAACTGCCGTGGCAGCAACTCGGCGTCGACGTGGTGCTCGAGTGCACCGGCAAGCTGAAAAAACGCGCGCAGGTAGAACAGCACCTGAGCGCCGGTGCCGGCCGCGTGCTGCTCTCGCACCCGTTGGAAAGCGCCGATCTGACCGTGGTCTACGGCGTAAACCATCAACTGCTGGGCGATCAGCAGATCGTCTCCAATGCGTCCTGCACCACCAACTGCCTGGCGCCGCTGGCCATGGTGCTGCACCAGGCGGTCGGCATCCGCCAGGGCCTGATCAATACCGTGCATGCCTACACCAACGACCAAAGCCTGCTCGACAAGGCGCACCGCGACCTCTACCGCTCGCGGGCGGCGGCGCTGTCGATGATTCCCAGCAGCACGGGAGCGGCGAAGACCATCGGCCTGGTCCTGCCGGAGCTGGCCGGGCGCCTGGACGGCCTGGCGGTGCGCGTGCCGACGCCGGTGGTTTCGCTGCTCGATCTAACCTTCAACGCGGAACGCCCGACCAGCCGCGAAGCGATCAACGAGGCCTTGCGCCAGGGCGCAGTGCGCCTGCCGAATGGGGTGATGACCTGCAATGACCTGCCGCTGGTGTCCGGCGACTTCAAGGGCGCACCGCACTCCTGCGTGGCCGATCTGAATCACACCCGGGTGCAAGGCGAGCTGGTCAAAGTGCTCGCCTGGTACGACAACGAATGGGCCTTCGCCGAGCGCATGGTGGATGTGTTGCTCGCCTGGCCAACTGCCTAGCCCAGCCTTCTGGTCGCTGATTATTCCCAGCGGTGGCCGCTGTCCCAGGCAACTGGCGGCAGCGGCTGGCCACGTTCGACACACGCGGCGACAGCGGCGATCAACGGCTGCAGCTCATAGCCATGGGCACGCAGCCAATCCGCGTCGTAATAGCTGGTGGCGTAGCGCTCGCCCCCGTCGCAGAGAATCGCCACCACCGAGCCTTGTTCACCCTGCTTGACCATCCGCTCGGCCGCCAGCAGCGCGCCGATCAGGTTGGTGCCGCTGGAGCCGCCGACCCGCCGGCCCAGGCGTTCGGCCAGATAATGCATGGCCGCCAGCGATAAGGCGTCTGGCACCTTGGTCATCGCGTCGATCACCTCGGGCAGGAACGACACTTCGACGCGCGGTCGACCGATGCCTTCGATACCCGAACCGCAGTCCAGGGTCAGACCGCGATCGCCGCTGACATAGCTGTCGAAAAACACCGAGCGCTCGGCATCCGCACCCAACACCCGCGTGGTGTGCTGGCGGTAGCGCACATAGCGGCCGAGCGTCGCCAGGGTGCCGCCAGTGCCCGGGCTGGACACCAACCAGCTGGGCACCGGAAAGCGCTCGAAACGCAGCTGATGGAAGATCGATTCGGCGATGTTGTTGTTCGCCCGCCAATCGGTGGCGCGCTCGGCGTAGGTGAATTGATCGAGATAGTGACCGCCGCTCTCTTTGGCCAGGAGTTCGGATTCGGCGTAGATCTGCGTCGGGTCGTCGACCAGATGGCTCTGACCGCCGTAGAAGGCGATCTGGGCCAGCTTCTCCTTGGCCGTGCTGGCTGGCACTACGGCAATGAATGGCAGGCCAAGCAGGCGGGCGAAATAAGCCTCGGAAATCGCCGTGGAACCGCTGGAAGCCTCGATCACCGGAGCGCCCGGCTTGAGCCAGCCATTACACAACGCGTAGAGAAACAGCGAACGCGCCAGGCGATGCTTCAAACTGCCCGTGGGGTGGCTGGACTCGTCCTTGAAGTACAGCTCCACGCCAGGCAAGCCGGGAGTTTCCAGGGGAATCAGATGGGTATCGGCACTGCGCTGGAAATCCGCCTCGATGATGCGGATCGACTCGCGTACCCACTGGCGCATCTTGTTCATGGAGTCAGCTCCTAATCGAGGATACCGGCCGGCGGTGGCACCCGTGTGCGCCACTGGCTGAGCGCCAACCCAATGAATACCAAACCGACAGCGTACATCTGGCTGCTGTTCAAACGCTCGCCGAGAAACAGCGCGGCGAATATCAGGGTGAACACCGGAATCAGATTGACGAAACCCGAGGCCTGGCTCGCCGGTAGGCGACTGACGCCATAGTTGTACAAACCATAAGCGACGACCGTCACCACGATACCCAGGTAGGCCACCGAGGCGATGGCCATCGGGCTGATAACGCTCGGCAGCGGCGAGCTCAGCGCCGCGACCGGCAGGAAAAACACGCTGCCGATGAACGCCTGCATGGCGGTCAGGAAGAACACCGAATAGCGCGCGGTCAAATGCTTGAGCAGCAATGTGTAGCCGGTCGCACAGAGCATGGCGAGAAACTCGTAGAAGTTCCCCAGCAACGGCGCCGTAGCATGCACATCGGGCTCGCTGACCAGGCTCAGCCAGACGGCACCGAGCACCGCCAACAGGAAACCGGCCAGCGTCATGCGCGACACTCGCTCGCGCAGAAACAGGTAGGCGCCGATGGCCACCAGCAGTGGCAACAGCGCGGTGATCATGCCCGCCTGCGATGCGCTGGTGCGTTGCAGCGCCATGGCTTCGAAGATGAAATACAGGCACGGCTCGCAAATGGTCAGGCCGAGCAGGTATTTCCAGTCGCCGGGGCGATATTCGATGCGTCCCGACCAGCGCCAGGCGAGCAGAAAGACCAGGCTGCCGAGCGCCATGCGGCCGAAAATCACCCACAGCGGCGGTAGCTCCTGGAAGGCCAGTTTCAAGGCAATGAACGAACTGCCCCACAGCGCCATGGCCAGCGCCAGACAACTCAAGGCCAAGCCCCGTCCTTGCTGCTGCACGATTCACCTCCGATCTCAACGGCCAGTATAGAGAGCGAGTCTGGCGCTCACACAGAGACAGTCAGGCAATGATCGACGGGGCAACTGTAGTGCTGGGTCGGCTTGGTCAGGGCCATAGAAAAGCCGGCCCATGGGCCGGCTCGGGAAACTCGGGGCAGCTCAGCGGGTAACGCGGCTGGTACCGTTGACGCTCATGATCCGAACCCGGTCGCCAACCTTGAAAACTTCGTTTACCTGCACTTCCTGCACGTAGGCGCGCATCGAGCCGTCGTCTTCACGCACGGTGATCTCCACACCCTGAGTACGGGTAAAACCTTCTTCGGTCGCCGCACCCAACAGGCCGCCGGCTACCGCGCCGATCACTGCCGCCACCGCGCTGCCTTTGCCATGGCCGATGGCACTGCCACCCACACCGCCGACTATCGCGCCAGCGCCAGCGCCGATAGGCGTTTTGGTGCCTTCGATCTTCACCGGCCGCAAAGCCTGGATGGTGCCCATGCGCACGGTTTGTACCTGACGAGCTTCATCACGCGAGTAGGTATCGCCAGTTAGGCTGGACTGACAACCGCTCAAGGTCAGCGCGGCGGCTGTGAACGTGGCGGTCAGCAGAATAGACGTACGCATAGCATTTCTCCCGAGAGGACGTTTGTTCATTAAACTCCCTGCCGTCCATTGGTGCCAGTCCCACACCAGGCACCGGACTCGAGCCTGTCAGAACCTAATCAGCGCAATGGGGTTTGCGAGAAGTCATGGATTATTTCATCGTCGTCGTTACCACCGCCGCCGGCCTGTATTTCCACTGGTGGCTATACGTGCGCATCAAACGCTGGATGGATCGCGACTTGGCGATGTCGCTGGCCGGCGTGGATCCGGCCAAGCGCGCCTACATGCTTGACCGCTTGAGTGAGGCACAAGCCAACGGCATCAAGCGGCGTGACTTACCCAGCTGGCTGGAGAGCGCCGCCAGTAGCTATCAGCCGCCGAATTAACCGTCAGAACCTGTTTACGATCTGCTGCGCGTCTGCCCTGCTGCGTTAAAAATAGGCTCGGAATGCTCATTTACAGCTCGTAAACTCCGCTTCCTCGCCTATTTTTGTCTTGCATGGCTCTAGCTCGCGAGTTCGTAAACAGGTTCTTAGGGCGCCAAACGCTCGCGCAGCCAGGTGGCGCCGTCGAGTCGATAATTGAGGCGGTCATGCAGACGGCTGGCGCGGCCCTGCCAGAACTCGATGCGCTCCGGCAGTAAGCGGTAGCCACCCCAATGCGGCGGGCAGTGCGGTGCCTGTTCGAGGAAACGCTGTTCGGCCTCAGCCAGACGCGTTTCCAGCTCGTCGCGCCCGCCAATCACCTGGCTTTGCGGCGAAGCCCAAGCACCTATTTGGCTGCCCAGCGGGCGAACCTGGAAGTAGGCATCCGACTCTTCGGCGCTCACCCGTTCGACGCAGCCTTCGATGCGCACCTGGCGCTCCAGCGCCGGCCAGAAAAACGTCATGGCGGCGTACGGACGCTGCGCCAATTGCTGGCCCTTGGCACTGTCGTAATTACTGAAGAAGCTGAAGCCGCGCTCATCAAGCCCTTTGAGCAACAGCACTCGGCAATGCGGGCGGCCCTGCACATCGACCGTGGCCAGGGTCATGGCGTTCGGCTCGACCGGCAGTTGCTCGGTGTGCACGGCATCGTCGAACCATTGGCGAAACAGGGCGAACGGCTCGTCCGGCGCCTGCGTCTCACTGAGGCCGTCGCGGGTGTAATCGCGGCGCATATCGGCCAGGGATCGGGTCATGGCAGTAATCCTGTCAAAGCGGGCGCCCTTAGCTTACCCAAGCGCTGGGTTATTTGGTTTGTGTGACCGCAAGTACCGGGCCAGCTTTCGCCGGCGTGTTGTACTGCGCAAGAAGCGCCATCAGGGTGTGCTGCGGGGTGAGGACGATTTCAACCCGACGATTCAGCGCCCGCCCTTCCCTGCTGTCGTTGGCGGCCCGCGGCATATCCGAACCCACACCTTTGAGCAGCAGACGATCACGCCGCAAGCCGCTCAGACGAAAAATTGCCGCGACGGCCTGGGCGCGCTCCTGGCTGAGTTGACGATTCACCGGTGCCTGTCCCGAGGTGTCGGCATGCCCGAGGACCAACACGCCGGTCTTGCTATCGCCTTCCACTAGCTTGGCGACCCGACTGAACGGACCCAGCGTAGTGGGCATCAGCATGCCCGGCCGATCGGGATTGAACGAACTGTCCACCGGTGCAGTGACGATCAGCACGTTGTCGCGACGTTCAAGAGTGAATTTGCTGTCTTTCAGCGCTTCGCGCAGGCGCGGTTCGTAGGCGTCGAGCCAGGCGTGAGTGGCGGCTTCGTCGATCTTCGCCGCGGTTTCGGGAGCGGTCTTCTTCCCGCCGAATGGCCACCAGCTTTTTTCGCTACTTGCGGCGCTACGCGTAGATGGAGAAGAGGACGAAGGCTCATGATTGAGGCTGCTACAACCGGTTGCGGTCAGGCAGATAAACACAGCGGCGGTTTTGAGCAGCTTCATGGGCAGGACTCCGTGAAAAGATGAAAAGAATTCGGATGGTCAGAAAATGATGGCGCAACAGCCTCACACAACAGATGAGATTCTGGACGCAAGCCATTAATCCGCAAAGATTTAGCGGTATCGCCTGACGAATGGTTCAACCCAAACATTCCTTCACGGCCTGGGCCAGCCTCTGCGCCCGCGGGTCCATCAGCACGTAAGGGCCGAGGGTATTGGTGACGAAGCCGAATGCCAGCTCACGTTCCGGATCGGCGAAACCGATCGAGCCACCCGCGCCGGGATGACCGAAAGCCTTGGGCCCGGCGCCATAGGTGGCATTGGCAACATCCGGTTGATCGAGCATGCAGCCGAGGCCAAAACGTGTGCGGGTTAGTAAGGTTTTATCCTCGCCGACGCTGTGCTCACGGGTCAGTTCGTTGAGCAACTCGGCCTCGAGTAGTTGCCCATCGAGCAGCGCGGCATAGAAGCCCGCTAGCGCGCGGGCGTTGCCATGGCCGTTCGCGGCCGGCTGCTGCATGCGCCGCCATTCGGGTTTGTTGGTGCTGGTCATGATCGACGGGGGGTTGGCAAACGCCCGCGTGGACAGCGCCGTCGGCTCGCTCATCATCACGCGCAACAGGCGCTGCGCGGCGGCATCGCCCATGTTGCCCTTGCCGCGACTGACATGCGCAACCCGCGAAAACTCCGCCTCGGCCAGGCCGACGTGCATATCCAGACCCAGTGGTTTGGAGATACGCGCGACGATCGACTCGCCCGGCCCGCGACCATCGGCCCGCCGGAGCATTTCGCCGACCAGCCAGCCATAGGTCATCGGCGCATAGCCGTGCGCCTCACCCGGCTCCCACCACGGCTGTTCGGCAGCCAGCGCCTGGGTCATGGCTTGCCAGTCGTAGAGCGCTTCGGCAGGCAGCAGTTCGCGCAGCGCGGGCAGGCCGGCACGGTGGCTGAGCAAGTGACGCAAGGTGATGCGCTCTTTGCCAGCCGCGGCGAATTCCGGCCATAGCCTCGCCACCGGCGCATCCAATTCGAGCTTGCCCTCGGCCACTAACTGCAGCGCAGCGACGGAGGCGAAGGTTTTGGTGCAGGAGAACAGATTGACCAAGGTGTCGCTCTGCCAGGCTTCGCTGCCGTCTTTGTCGGCGCTGCCGGCCCACAGGTCGAGTACGGTTTCGCCCGCGATCTGCACACACAGCGCGGCGCCCCGCTCTTGCGAGTTGTCGAACAGGCCGGCGAAAGCATCTTTAACCGCTTCGAAACGCAGATCGAAATAACCCTGGATCAGCACAAAGAACTCCTGTGGCGCACGTGGTCGCGCGCAGTGGGCAGGTGGCTAGCGGGAGATTGTTTCGATGGCTGGCACCGTTGTGAACCTATCCGAGGACGGGAACGGTGCCATGACCTGGATAAGAAGTTATTGGGCCGGTGACTTGGGGGCTTGCTCGGACGGTTGCGCCGGGGCGCCAGCCGGTTCCTGTGTAGCGGGCTGCGGCGCAGGTGCAGGTGCAGGTGCAGGCTTTGGAGCCGCTGCTGGCTGTGGCGCAGGTGCCTTGGCCGGCTCGGCGGGCTTGGCGGGCTTGGCTTCAGGCTTTGGAGGCGCGGCTTTCAGCAGGGTTTTGCCGGCTTCCAGGTTGGCCTTGCGCGCCGCATCGACAAAGCCCTGGAACGGCCGATCGGTGATACCGACCAGACCGAAATGGCCATTTTCACCATCGAGCAGGCGGCCGGTGACCGGCTGATCGAGGTATTGGAACCAATGCAAGCCGACGATGCTCGGCTCAGCTAGTGCTTGCTTCAAGAAGTGCGCATAAGCCGGGCCGCGCTCCTCTTCCTTGTAGACCTCTTGCAGCCCCCCCCAGAACGGTCCGCGATCCCGCGATCCGAAGTGGAACTCGCCGATCAACAACGGTTTGTCCAAGGCCCGCAAGGCCGCGAAGTCATAGCCGTGTTGCGGCTCGCGGGTATAGAAGTTGAAGCTCAGTACATCGCAATACTCGGCGCAGGAAGCCACCGCTTCCGGCGTCGAGCTGGCGAAGCGGCCACCCAACAGCTGATGATTGGGCGCGTGCCATTTCAGCGAGTCGGCAATGGTCTTGAAATAGGTGTCGGCGAACAGCTTCTGGAAGCGCTGCAGGTCCTTCTCGATGGCCGGATGGGCATCGCTCGGCAGCGGCGGCTGGAAGCCCGGGTCTTCCATCAACTCCCAGGCTTTCAGCTCGATACCCCAGGCTTTCGACAAGCCTTCTTCGTTGCGGTACTTGTCGCGCAACTGCTTGAGGAAGGCGCGCTTGGCCGGCACATCGGTGGTCAGCCGCAGCGTGCCATAGGCCAGCGCATAACGGCCTTGCGCGCCTTCGCCGGGACCGGCCCAGGCCAATTCGTTGTCAGCGAAATAGCCGAGCAGCCACGGGTCGTCGCGGCGATCGCGCGAGGCGATGGCGATGGCCCGCTCAGCCGCCATGGCGAAACGTGGATCGAACGGATCGGGCATGCCGCCCCACCAGTCCAGGCCGGTGCTGATGGTCGCGTAGTCGCCGCTGATTGACAGCGGAATGGTGTATGGCAAGCGCTTGGCGGCGCCCAGGCTCGGATCGCTCCAGTTGCCGATGGTGTTGAAGCCCCAGCCCTGCAAACGGTCCAGCGTATGGCTGGTCCAACGCTCGGCATCGAAACCTTGCTTACAAACTGGCGCAGCCGGAACCGGAGTCGGAGCATTTGCCGGCGCAGCGGCAGCTGCCGAAGCTGGCGTTGTGGCTGGCGCTGGCGGCGCATTACAGACCGGATCGGCATAGCTGCGCTGCAAGTTGGCGCGATAGAAGTCGAACCAACGGCCTTGGGCAAACTCGCGGCCCTTGTTCGCCCCGGTGTCGCGGCGACTGTTGTCGCTGCCAAAGTAGCTGACCAACGGTTCGCCCTCTTTCGGCAAGGCGCTGAACATGCTTTCACGCCCTTCAACATAGGTGGCGCTCAGCCCGGCGCTGACTGCGTTGACGCCAATGGAATAGAACGGATGACCTTCAGGCGTAACCAGATACCAACGGCCATCGCGCCTCTCGGTACGGAAGAAGTTCTTTGCCTCGAACTCCAGGCCGCCCAGCCAGCCGCCGTATTGATCGAGCTTCGCGGACGGCTGTAGCCAGCTCTTCAGCTGCCCGCGCTCTTTATCCGCCGCAGCGCGCAACTGCGCATCGCTAGAGGTTTTTTCCGGCCATTGCAGTTGGCTGAACTGCCCGTAGGCATCGACGATTCCGGTATAGGCGGCCTTTTCGGCGTCGTCATCGCTCACCCCGAAGCGGCCGACCAGGATGTTTTGCGCAACATCCGGATGCTCCAGCGCGAGCGTCACCGCCACGACTTTGCTGCGATCCAGCTCACCTTCGACGATGGTCGCCAACAAGGTGCGCTTGCCTTTGTAATTCCACGGCATTGGCGGACCAGCGCGCATGCCTTTGGCCAGTGGCGAGGTCGCATGCAGTGGCACCAACAGGTTCTGCGCCGGCCCCGCGGGCAGCGCGATACGGCTTATCAGTCGTTTGCCGTCGGCACTTTCAAGGGTGACCAGCAAGGTCAACGCCCAATCCATTGCACTTTGCACGCGCAGACTCATGACGCCGGACTGCGACCAGTCCCACTGACCGCTCTGGGGGGTCAGCCGCAGGCTGGGATGTTCACCCGCATTGAAGGTCACCCGCCGCAGGATTTCGCCGTCTGGCGTGGTTTCCGCAGTCACCGACGGCAAGCTGGCGTTGTCGGTCTTCACTTGCACCACATCGGTGGGGCTGACGAAATTGAACAGCGTCTGCGGCCCGGTCGCGGCAAATAGCGGCGCGCTAAACATCAAGGCGAAGACCGCGGGCAGTGAACGGCGAATCATCTGAAAAACTCTCCTCGATACTGCTGGAGCGCCCTGCGGCGCCACCCGAAATTCTGACCCGCCAGTAGACCACGCGACGGGGAAATGATGCCAAGCATTGTATTTCAACAGCCTGCTAGCCGATTTCGCGACGAAACGGCGGCAACGCATTCAGGATCGCTTTGCCATAACGCTGAGTGACCACCCGCCGATCCAAGAGCGTGATGGTGCCGCGATCCTCTTCAGTTCGTAGCAAGCGGCCGCAGGCCTGAACCAAACGGAGCGAAGCATCCGGCACGGCGATTTCCATGAACGGATTGCCGCCCCGCGCTTCGATCCATTCCGACAACGCCGCCTCGACCGGATCGTCCGGTACGGCGAACGGGATCTTGGCGATCACCACGTGCTCGCAGTACGCGCCGGGTAAATCGACACCCTCGGCAAAACTGGCCAGACCGAACAACACGCTGGCCTCGCCTTCGTCGACCCGCGCCTTGTGCTTGTTGAGGGTTTCCTGCTTGGACAGATTGCCCTGAATAAACACCCGCTTGCGCCAGTCGCGCTCGAGGCCGTCGAACACTTCCTGCATCTGCTTGCGCGAGGAAAACAGCACCAGCGTGCCGCGCGAGCCTTCGACCAGTTGCGGCAGCTCGCGGATGATCGCCGCGGTATGCGCGCTGGCGTCGCGTGGGTCGGCCTTCAGATCAGGCACGCGCAGCACACCGGCATCGGCATGCTGGAACGGACTGGGCGCGATCACCGTCACCGCCGCCTTGGGCAAGCCAGCACGCATGCGAAAGCGGTCGAAGGTGCCCAGCGCAGTGAGCGTCGCCGACGTCACCACGGCGCCGTAGGCGACGTTCCACAAACTACGACGCAAGGTTTCGGCGGCCAGGATCGGGCTGGCGTTAACCTCAATATCGAAGAGTGCACCGCTCTCGGCCAGGGTCAGCCAACGCGCCATCGGCGGACTGTCCTGCGGATCTTCAGCGGTAAACGCAGTCCACAACTCCCAGTTACCCTGCGCACGGGTCATCAAGCTGCCAAACAGCGGATACCACTCCTCGGCCAGGTGACTGGCGATACCGACCCCGGCTTCACCATCCATCGCTTCCTTGAGCAATTCGGTCAAGCGGGTAAACAAATCATTGAGCTGCGAGAAACCCTTCTTCAACTCGATGCCCAGCTCGCGCAGATGCTCCGGCACCACGCCGGCGATGAAGCGGTGCCGCGGCCGTTCGCGGCCTTCCATGTCCTCGCCGGGCTTAAAATCGGCCAGCTGCTCACAGGCGCTGAACATGAATTGCTGCTGAGTCCGCACTTCGCGGGCCAGTTCGGGGACCTTTTCGATCAGCCGCCCGAGATCGCCCGGCAGCGGATGCTGGGCCAGCAGTTTGCTGAGGTTCTTCGCCACCTGCTCCAGCCAATCGGCAGTCGAGCGCAAACGGGTGAAGTGGGCGAAATGGCCGATGGCTTTATCCGGCAGATGGTGACCTTCGTCGAACACGTAAAACGTGTCGCGCGGGTCCGGCAGCACGGCGCCGCCGCCCAGGGCCAGATCGGCAAGGACCATGTCGTGATTGGTGACGATCACATCAACCTTGCCCATGCCCTCGCGCGCCTTGTAGAAGGCGCACTGCTGAAAATTCGGGCAATGCCGATTGGTGCACTGGCTGTGGTCGGTGGTCAGACGCGCCCAGTCGCTGTCTTCGAGGGCCTGTGGCCAGCTGTCGCGATCGCCGTCCCACTTGTTGCCGGCGAGCTTCTCGATCATCTGAGTGAACAGCTTCTGACTGTTCTCGTCGACGTCGATCCGGAAGCCTTCCTCGGCGAACAACTGCGCGGTGGCACTCTGCGCCTGGCCTTCCTGCAACAGGATGTCGAGCTTGGACAAGCACAGGTAGCGACCACGCCCCTTGGCCAGCGCGAAGCTGAAGTTCAGCCCGCTGTTGCGCATCACATCGGGCAAATCCTTGTGCACGATCTGCTCTTGCAGCGCCACAGTTGCAGTCGCAATGACCAGACGTTTGCCAGCCGCCTTGGCGGTAGGGATCATCGCCAGGCTGTACGCCACGGTCTTACCCGTGCCGGTGCCAGCCTCCACTGCTACCACTGCCGCTTCGCCGTCACGATGGCCTTCATCGTTGGCTTTGATTGTGCCGAGCACCTTGGCAATTTCAGCAATCATCAGACGCTGGCCATAGCGCGGCTTGAGCCCCTTGGCTTCGAGAAAGCGCGAATAGGCGCCCTGGATTTGCGACTTGAGTTCAGTGCTGAGCATGGAGTTCTGCGGGCGGAGAGACTGGATATATTTTCAGTAGTTTAACCGGGTCGCTATGATAGCGCGCCATTTCGAATCCGTTCACATCTCGCGAGTCGCAGGAATTGGTCAACGCCGTGGCAACATGAACAGACTTTTAACCGCCGGAGATTGTCGATGACCCCCAACGCTTTTATCTATGCCCTGCATTTGCTGGCCTCCCTGATCTGGGTCGGCGGCATGTTCTTCGCCTGGATGATTCTGCGTCCTGCGGCTGGCGGCGTGCTCGAGGCGCCAGCGCGATTGACGCTGTGGCTCGAGGTCTTCCGGCGTTTCTTCTTCTGGGTATGGATTGCCGTGCTGGTGTTGCCGATCAGCGGTGTTGCCATGTTGCACCTGCGCTTCGCTGGTTTCGAGACGGCGCCGCGCTATGTGCACATGATGATGGGCTTGTATGTCGCCATGGTTGCGCTGTTCCTGCGCGTGCAGGCGCTCCAGCTGCCGGAATTGCGCCGCGCCGTGGCTGCGCAAGACTGGCCGGGCGGCGGCGCGGTACTCGGCCGGATTCGCCGCCTAGTGGGCTTTAACCTGCTGATCGGACTCACCGTCGTGGCGATTGCCGCCCTGCGACCGTCATTCTGATCGGCTGACGGCGCCCGACTGGTCGGCAAAGCGCACCACATTCACGCTGCCTTCCCGACCAGCCGCGCCCGGTTGACCGGGCTGTCCGCTGCGGCCATCGCGGGCACCGTCACTGCTGTACAGCAAACACCCCTTGGGCGATGCGCCAGGACCAGCGCGGCCCGCCTCACCAGCCAGACCGCCGGCACCACCTTCACGGCGCACCTGTAGGGCATCGACGGGGAAACTCTCTGGCACTTCCAGTCGGACCTGGCCACCGGCAGCGCCGGTTTGGCCATCGCTACCGTTCTGTCCGTCACTGCCGGGCCCGGCCTGTCCCCACAAGCAACCGGCCGTCTCGCCCGCTGCGCCATCCAAACCGGGCAATCCCGGCGCGCCGGCGCCCCCGTGCACGTCCACCAGAAGTGTGCCCGACAGGCTGACCTGCTCCAGACGCACGCTCAAGTTGCGGCCCGGCGTTGCCGGTTTATCCACCTTACCCGACGCGCCATGCGCGCTGATCTGGATACCGGCAGCCAATTCGGCGTGTTTGGCCTCCAGGCGGAACGCCTGCTCGCCAGGGGCGATGCCGATGCGCGCATCACGCCCTAGGCGCAGTTCGCCGACGCGCAACTCATTGACCGTCGCAGGAATCAGCAAGACTCCGGCATCGGCAATCTCCAGCCGCTCAAGGACCATCAGACTGGTGTTCGCCGGCAGGCGCAGCAGCGTATTGGATTCAACCTTGACCTCGGCGGCCGCCGCGATCACTGGGCTGCTAAGTAGTGCCAACATTAAGAGGCTACGCATGAGCCAACTCCAGCGCGGCCATCGGCACCTCATCGCGCTGCAAGGGCCCAAACAACAGCGCACGGGCACACCACAAAACGGACTGCTCGCGTAGGCCGACGCTACGCAGAACCAATTGGTAGCCGTTGATAACCAGGAGCAGGCCGCCGCAGAAATGCAGCAACAGTCCGAAAGGCTGTGCGAAGGGTTCGAAGAGATTTACCACTACCGTCAACCAGAACAGCAAAGCCAGCACCTTGGCCGCGCCGAGAAAGACCTTCATACCCCACCCCTTTCGTATTATTTGTCCGCACCTTACCGTCAAAAGCTCGGCCGACACCAGCGCCGCCGATAAAGCGCAGGCGTCGTTGAAGCCCCGATGCAGAGCGGGCGACGATTGATTGGGCAAGTCAGTACGGAGGAGTACAGAGGGAACCGTCGCCGCAGCGCGAAAAGCGCGTACGGCGACGGGTATGGTGCAGTTAACGCTGGATGAGAATTTCGACGCGACGGTTCTGAGCGCGTCCATCTTCGGTGGAGTTGTCAGCCACCGGCTGGCTTTCACCAGCACCTTGTACGCCGAGGATGCTGGCTTGCGATACACCCGAACTCACCAGGTAATCGGTCACCGATTGAGCGCGACGCTCGGAGAGCTTCTGGTTGTAGGCATCCGAACCGACGCTGTCAGTGTGGCCGGTGACGGTCAGCCTGGCATCCGGTGCTTCGCTTTTCAGACGCGAAGCCACGGTATCCAGCTTGGCTTTGTCGGCAGGAGTGAGCTTGGCGGAGTCGAAGCCGAACAGCAGATCACGCACGACAATGGTTTCCTCCTGGACCACGACGACCTCTTCCACCACGGTCTCGACTACCGGCGGGCAACCATTGGCATCGACCGGAGTATTGGGCGGGGTGCCTGGGCACTTATCGCGGCTATCCAGCACGCCATCGCCGTCTTCGTCACCATCACCATGCACCCAGCAATAGGCTGCGGCGGTTGCGCCGCCGACCAGAACGCCCCAGCCGGCCCACGCGCTGCTTTCAATGGCACCCAGTCCAGCACCTACTACGCCACCCACTGCGGCGCACTTAGGCCAGTCGGTTTTCTGTAGGCCCGCGCAGCCGGTCAACAGGCTACTGACTAAGATCAGGGGTAGTGCTGTCCTTGTAATGCTCATCTGGGAACTCTCCTCGAGGAATCGGCTGATAACCGACGGTTATGAGAGTAAAGACCTCGACATATAAAATCGCCAGCACTAGGCCATGTTCGAGCGGCGCGTTAGTCTTTGTAGCCCTGATCGAGGACTTTTGATGATCGATAGCCTTTCCTCTCGTACCCCGCAGCAAGCATTGGCCGGCTTGCTTGAGCGCTATGCGCCTAACCGTTTGCTATTGGTTGGCGCGAGCGAATTACCGGCCGTGCAAGCCTTTCAAGAGGCGCATCCGGATTGCCAGCTCGCCCAGGCTAGCGCCGGCCCACTGCCCGCGGATTTGGCGGCGCAACGTTTCGATCTCGCCCTGATTGCCGATTGCCTCGAGCATCTACCCAAACGCACTGGCTTGCAGCTGCTCGGCGGGATTCGCAACCTCAATGCCAGCCGGCTGGCGGTCCTCGTCGATCTACAGGCGAGCGCCTGGCAGGAGACCGATTTTTTCTCCCTGGCCCTGCAAGCCAGCGAGCGTTTCCAGCGCGGCGATCAGACCCTGACGCTATTCACCTATGACTTGCGCGAATACAAACAGGTACCCGACTGGCTCAACGCCAAGTTTTGGGCCAATCCAGAGAACTTCGGAAAATACTGGTGGTAACCATGCAAGCGATCTGCCCCTGCGGCAGTGGCAGTCATCTGGATGAATGCTGCGGCCACTACCACGCTGGCACGCCAGCCCCCAGCGCCGAACACCTGATGCGCTCGCGCTATAGCGCTTACGTGCTGGGTCTTGCCGATTACTTGCTGAGCACGACACTGATCGCTCAACAGACCGGCATTGACCGCGCGGCCATCAGTGCCTGGAGTGCACAGAGCACCTGGCTGGGCCTGGAGGTGGAAAGCGCCGAAGTATTCGGCGGGCAGCCCGAGCACGCCTTCGTCACCTTTACGGCGCGCTGGCACGATGGGCAGGGTGAGCACAGTCATCATGAGCGCTCGGCCTTCGTGCAGAACGCTGGTCGCTGGTACTACATCGACTCGACTGTGCCGCTCAAGGCCGGTCGCAATGATCCGTGTCCATGCCAAAGCGGTCTGAAATTCAAGAAGTGCTGCGCCGGCTTCGTCTGATCGCTCTGCTGCGCCACTGAAAAGGCCCGCATCTGCGGGCCTTTTGTTAATCCTGAAGTTTCAAATGCGACGTATCGGGTGCCGGTGCAGCGTTCTCCGTCTTCTTCTGCCCCATGTCGCTGCCCACCGGCGCCAGGCTGAACTGCGAGAAGTCCACTGCTGGCGGTGTGGCTTCGGGAAGCGCGTCCTGCAGATTGGCACCCACTGGCGCGATACCGAAATCCGGTGCATCCACTTCGCTGAATGCCGCCATGTACTCATCTCGAGGCGCCACCTGAAGACGGCCGGTGGGCGCCGGCGCAATCGCTATCGGAGGCGGCGGTGCCAGTTCGACCTCTTCGATCTGAATATCCAGGGCGACCACCTCGACCACTGCACCGGCGCGCTCCAGAGTCGAGCGGTACTTTTCCGCAGCCGCGCTATCGAGATTGCTTTTGATCACGATGCGCCGCCCAGAGAACAGCAGTGCGATACGTTGCTCGTCGGCCTGGAACAGTCGGGCCAGATTTGCCCGCACCAATTCCGGCTGCGCCCCCGGCAGCGTCTGGCCGGAAAAGGCGATTTCATAAAGGTTCATGGTCACACTCCTGTCCCATTTTCCGCTCAGTATGGCGCAGGTTTTTTTCAGCCAACAACAAGTTGCAGCCAAGCAGATGCTTGTTACACACTGAAAGCCCTAGCGGAGCATTGAAATGTTTTACCAGGCGAAAACGATAAAAATTATCAGCCTATTGATGTTCTTCGGTCTCACATCAGGCCTTGCAGGATGCTCCACCTGGCTTACAGGTGATTTCAAGGACCCGGATGTCCGCCTCATCAACGTTGATGTAGTCAGAGCCAAACTGTTGGAGCAGCGGTTCGTCTTGCGCTTTCGCATCGACAACCCGAACCCAGCCAGTTTCGCCGTACGTGGCCTGGATTACAGCCTGTACCTCAATGACATGAAGCTCGCCGACGGCGAATCCAACGTCAGCTTCACCGTCCCGGCCAACGGCCACCACACGTTCCAGATCCCGCTGCGCACCAACCTCTGGCGGCATATCAAACCCATCGTCAAATTGCTCGAAAGTCCCGATCAGCCGATTCGCTATCGCCTGGAAGGCGAAGTAAAAACCGGCTTCTGGTTCGGACGCAGCGTGCACCTGAGCCGAAATGGCGAGATAATTCCCGGCGATTTCATTCCGGAGTAGCTCACATGAGCCAGCAACCCCACGTTCACGGTCCTGATTGCAACCACGACCACGACCACGCTCACCACCATGACCACCATGACCACGATCATGGCCATGTCCACGGTCCGAATTGCGGCCACGCGCCCCAGGAGCCGGTTCGCAACGCCCTGAAAGATGTCGGACGCAACGATCCATGCCCGTGTGGCAGCGAGAAGAAGTTCAAGAAGTGCCACGGCGCTTAAATCGCCCGCTAGCATTCAAAGGCCCGCCCCGCGCGGGCCTTTTGCTTTCTGCCGATTGAACTGATGACGGGAGTCGGCAGAGCATCGTGCTACGCATATGGAGACAACAATGATTGACCTGTACTACTGGACAACCCCCAACGGCCACAAGATCAGCCTGTTCCTCGAAGAGGCCGGGCTGCCCTATCGGGTGCACCCGATCAATATCAGCAAGAACGAGCAGTTCGCGCCTGAGTACCTGAAAATTTCCCCGAACAACAAAATCCCCGCCATTGTCGACTCGCAGCCCGCCGACGGAGGTGCGCCGCTCGCGCTGTTCGAGTCTGGCGCGATCCTCCTGTACCTGGCGGAGAAAACCGGCCAGTTCATTCCTGCCGATCTGCGCGGTCGCCAAGAAGCGCTGCAATGGCTGTTCTGGCAAATGGGCGGCCTGGGGCCGATGGCCGGCCAGAACCACCACTTCAATCGCTTCGCCGCGGAAAAAGTCCCTTATGCGATCAAGCGATATGTCGATGAAACCGCGCGGTTGTACGGGGTGTTCGACAAGCATCTGAGCGGCCGCGATTTCGTCGCCGGGTCGGCCTATAGCATCGCCGACATGGCCATTTATCCCTGGATCGTGCCGCATCAATGGCAGGAACAGAATCTCGACGACTTCCCCCATCTCCAGCGCTGGTTCGCGGCAATCAAAGCTCGTCCAGCGACCGAGCGGGCCTACGCCTTGGCCGAACAGATAAACCCACCGGCGCGCAAATAGACGGCAAGCCGCCCGTGCGGCTTGCGCGGCGCTGTCGTGCTCACTAACGTAGCGCCCTGCCCAACGCCCTTCCCGCAGGAGCTTCACTCCATGGCCTCGCCAGCCCTAACGCAATTTCTTCCGCGCTTCGCCGCCGCAGCCATGTTCACCGGCATGCTCGGCCTCACCGGCTGTCAGAGCTGGCTAAATGGGCAATACGCCGACAGCCTGCCGCCGACCTCCGGGACGCATTCGGTCAAGGGCCTGGCGCAGAACGTGTCGATCCGCCGCAACGCGCTGGGCATGCCGCTGATCGAAACCAGCACCTTCCACGATGCGTTGTTCACCTTGGGCTATGTGCACGCGAGCGACCGGCTCAGTCAGATGGTCGGCATGCGCCTGATGGCCGAGGGTCGTCTGGCGGAAATGGCCGGCCCCGGCGTGTTGGAGGTCGACCGCTTCATGCGCGCGGTCAACCTCAAGCAGAGCGCCGAGGTGCTGTACAAAAATGCCTCGCCGCGCCTGAAGAAATTCTTCGAAGTCTACGCACGTGGCGTCAACGCCTATCTGTTCCGCTACCAAGACAAACTGCCTATGGACCTGGCCGAGACAGGCTATCGCCCGGCCTACTGGAAGCCGGAAGACTCGGTGCTGGTGTTCTGCCTGATGAACTTCGGCCTGGCGGTGAATCTGCAGGAAGAAATTGCCTCGCTGGTGCTCGCCCAGAAAGTCGGCGCCGACAAACTGGCCTGGCTGACCCCGACCTATCCGGACGAGCCGCTGCCGTTCGCCGAAGCCGAGAAACTCAAGGGCCTCGCACTCAGCGGGCAAATCCAGGGCCTCAGCGCCGTCAATGCCGCGGCCAGCCAGATCGCCGCGCTCGACAAGCTTGGGGTCGCCGCTTCCAACAACTGGGCCATCGCGCCGCAGCGCAGCCGCAGCGGCAAAAGCTTGCTGGCCAACGACACCCACTTGCCGATCAGCCTGCCGTCGGCCTGGAACTTCGTGCAGATCCGCTCGCCGAAATTCCAGGCCGCCGGCGTTACCGTCGCTGGGGTGCCGGCGGTGGTGGCCGGCTACAACGGCAAACTGGCCTGGGGCATGACCATGGTCATGGGCGATAACCAGGACTTGTTCCTGGAGAAGATCAAACGTCAGGGCAGCCGCCTGTACTACCAGTCCCAGGGCAAATGGCTGCCGGCCCGCGAGCGGCAAGAGACGTTCTTCGCCAAAGGTCAGCGCCCGATCCGCGAAACCATCTACGAAACCGCCCATGGTCCGTTGCTCAACAGCGTGCTCGGCGAGCGCAAACATATGCTGCAGCCACTGCAACTGAGCAGTGGCTATGGCCTGGCCCTGCAGACCACCCAACTGGAAGCGGACAAGACCCTTGATGCATTCTTTGATCTGTCCCGCGCCCAGTCGGTCGACCAAGCCTTCGAAGCCAGCCGGGAAATCCGCACGATTGCGCTGAACATGGTGTTCGCCGACGCCCAGCACATCGGCTGGCAAGTCACCGGGCGTTATCCCAACCGCCGTGACGGCATCGGCCTCTTGCCGTCGCCGGGCTGGGACGGTCGCTATGACTGGGATGGCTTCGCCGATTCGATGCTCCATCCGTACGACCAAGACCCGCAACAAGGCTGGCTGGGTACCGCCAACCAACGCACCGTACCCCGCGGCTACGGCATGCAGCTGTCCAACTCCTGGTATTACCCGGAGCGCGGCGAGCGGATTGCCGAACTGGCCGGCAGCGGCAAGCAGGACAGTCGCAGCATGATCGCCATGCAACAGGATCAAACCACCCCATTCGCCGCCAAGCTGAAAGCGATGGTCGGCGCACCCGGCATGGCCCAGCCGCTGCAGAAAGCCATCGACGCCCTGCCCGCCGGCGATCGCGCCAAGGCACGTGAGGCGCACACCCGCCTGCTGGCCTTCGACGGTCGTCTCGCGGCAACTTCGGCCGATGCCGCACTGTATGAGGTGTTTTTGCAGGAAAGTGCCCGGCAGACGTTCCTCGACGAACTCGGCCCGGACACCAGCCAGGCCTGGCAAGCCCTGGTCGAGAACGCCAACCTGTCCTATTCGGCGCAGGCCGACCATTTGCTCGGTCGCGAGGACAGCCCGTTCTGGGACGACGTCAGCACGCCGCAGAAGGAAGACAAACCGGCCATTCTCGCCCGCAGCCTGGCAGGCGCGGTCAGCTTCGCGGAAAGCAAGCTCGGCGCGGATCGCAAGGCCTGGCAATGGGGCAAGTTACACACTTACACCTTCGCCACCGAGACCACGCAAATGGCGCCGTATATGAGCGCCAGCCAGCGCACCGGGATCAACGCGATCAAGGGTTATCTGGACCGCGGGCCCTATCCGGCCGGCGGCGATCACAGCACGCTGAACGTGTCCGCCTACCACTGGGGCAAAGACTTCGACACCTGGCTGATTCCAGCCATGCGCATCGTCGTCGATTTCGCTCAGGCGGAGCCGATGCTGGGGGTCAACAGCACGGGCCAATCCGGCAACCCGGCCAGCCCGCATTACGCCGATGGCATCGATGCGTGGCGCAAAGGCCAGTACTTGAGCTTCCCGTTCCAATCGCAAAATATCGACAAGGTCTACGGCAGCAAACGGCTGACACTGATCCCCGGAAAATGAAGGCCGTTCATCGAAGCGGGTGAACTAAATTTTCCCACTCGACTCAGAGTAAGTGGACTTACTCCATTGATCATTTTTAGGGCGCCTCTGGCGCCCTTTCTTTTGCCTGAAATAATCTGCCTAACTCGCTAGGGCGGCGAACTTTCCTGGGAATGGGCGTTCAGAACCTCTGCATCGTTTGACTCCGGGCGCCCCCAGGCGCCCATTTTTTGGCCCGCAATTAATCGCCAGGCATCAAACCACCGGCGCCGGCGGCGGCTGATCAGGCACCGTCGGCTCCCCCGGTTCGCCAGGTTGATGGGGCTTCAACGGTTCGTCCGGACTATCCGGATCGGGTTGACCGGGAATGCCGCCGCTATGGATACCAAGTGGCTGGGTGAGCATCTCGCACCTCCTGAGAGTCGTTCGCTCTTCAACAGAGTGGGCGGCGCGATGGGGGTTCAAGTCTTTTCGTCACCCGTAATCAGCGCCCATAAAAAGGCTCTGCCCCAGTTACGTGTTGGGACGTTCAGGCCTGGTGGGTTACGCCGCTGCGCGGCTAACCCACCCTTGTATCTCGACTATCGTCCCGTGAGGGGGATAGTTCCCGACTGATCATCGGGGAGGGCCTGGAAGTCGTACCCACCCTAAGGCCTCGAGCCAGCTTTGTAGATAGTGCTCCGGCCCTCCACACTCACTCGAACAGTCCGAACGGTATCTAGGGCCCACCACAGGTGAGAGCTCGCATTCACAAGGTAGGGCCGGGTGCAGTGATGATCATCCTGAATGGATTAGCTGAGGAGTCTTCATGTCCAGCATCGTCGGCATCGACATCGCCAAGCACAGTTTCGACATCGTCACCCTGCAGGCGAATGGCAAGTACCGCACTAAGGCCAAGTTGGCCAACAGCGCCGCCGGTTTCCGGGTACTCCAGGAGTGGCTGCAGCAGTACGCCGAGCCGGGCGCCTGGCTCGTGATGGAGGCCACCGGCACCTATCACGAGGCGCTGGCCGAGCACCTGCATGGCCTGGGCTACCGGGTCTGTGTGATGAGTCCCGCGCAGATTGCCAGCTACGCCCGGAGCCAGTTGCAGCGGGTCAAGACGGACCAGGTCGACGCCAAGCTGATGGCCAGCTACGGCCAGCGGCACGTGGATGAGTTACGCGTCTGGCAGCCCGAGCCACCGGCGATACGCCGCCTGCGCGCGTTGGTGCGGCGTCTGCAGGACCTCAAGGAGATCGAGCAGATGGAGCGCAATCGCCTGGATGTCGCCGATGCCAGCGTGCAGGATTCGATCCGTTCGGTGCTGGAGCATGTCGAGCAGCAGATTGCCGAGACCCTGCAGGCCATCCGGGCACACATCGATGACGATCCGAACCTGCGCGGTAAGCGCGATCTGCTGGTCAGCATCGATGGCATCGGCGAGCAGACGGCCGCCTTGCTCCTGGCGGAGCTGGGCGATCCGCTGCAGTTCAAGAATGCCCGGGCGATCACCGCGTTCGCCGGGTTGAACCCGAAGCTGCAGGAGTCGGGCCAGCACAAGGGCCACGTGCGCATCTCCCGCGTGGGCTCGGCTCGTCTGCGCACCGGCCTGTACATGCCGGCGGTCGTCTCGCTGACCCACAATCCGGCCATCAAAGCCCTGGCACAGCGGCTGCGAGCCCGCGGCAAAGCCGGCAAGCAGATCGTCTGCGCGGCGATGCGCAAACTGCTGCACATCGCCTATGGGGTACTCAAATCGGGCCAACCCTTTGATGCTCGCCTGGCCCTTGCCCACTGAGTGACAAGACGGTATCTACAAAAGCGGTGCGCAATACTTAACGGGTACATAGCTATAAAAAAACCGGGCATTGGCCCGGTTTCTCTAACTCGCGCTCTAACCTTCAGGTCTTCGGCAGCGTCACGCCAGTCTGGCCCTGATACTTGCCACCACGGTCGCGGTACGACACTTCGCACGGCTCGTCGGACTGCAGGAACAGCATCTGCGCCACACCTTCGTTAGCGTAAATCTTCGCCGGTAGCGTGGTGGTGTTGGAAAACTCCAGCGTCACGTGGCCTTCCCACTCCGGCTCCAGCGGCGTGACGTTGACGATGATGCCGCAGCGCGCATAGGTGCTCTTGCCCAGGCAGATGGTCAGCACGTCGCGCGGAATGCGGAAGTATTCCACGGTGCGGGCCAGGGCGAAGGAGTTCGGCGGAATGATGCAGACGTCGCTCTTGATGTCGACGAAGCTTTTCTCGTCGAAATTCTTCGGATCGACGGTGGCCGAATTGATGTTGGTGAACACCTTGAATTCATCGGCGCAGCGCACGTCGTAACCGTAGCTGGAGACCCCATAGGAAATCAGACGCTCGGCGCCTTCGGTGCGCACCTGGCGCTCGACGAAGGGCTCGATCATGCCGTGTTCCTGGGCCATGCGGCGAATCCACTTATCCGATTTGATGCTCATGGCGGGCGTCGTCCTGATGGCGGTGGTTGAAAAATGATCGCGCATCTTACCGGAGGCACCGTATCGAGCAAAGTAGGCGCCGACCGGTCGACGACAAAGTTGCGCACCATTAGGCTGTGCACACCGCCCAGCCCGGAAAGGACTCCCTCGTGCTCGAAAACCTACGCCCTCTGCTCTACCTGAAGCTCACGTCCCGGCATCTCAGCGGCGTGCATCTGCCATCCGGCAACACCTTCGACGAGCCACCACTACTGGCCACGCAGACGCGTAACGGTAAGCGCGAGGCAGTAGCGGTAGGACACGAAGCCATGAACCTTCAGGGGCGGCCTGATATCGAGCTGCTCAACGGCTTCGAGCATCCCCGCTCGCTGCTGGCCAACTTTTCCATCGCCGAGAAAACCCTGCAGCTATTCCTTCGCCGGCTAGGGCCGAGGTCACTGTTCAAGGCAGCGCCCACAGTGATTCTGCATCCACTGGAGCATCTGGAAGGTGGGCTGACCCAAGTAGAGACACGCGGCCTGTACGAACTCTGCCGCAGCGCAGGCGCGCATCAGGTTCAGCTATGGGTTGGCCGCGAGCTGAGCCACGAGGAACTGCGCAACCGGCAGTTCCCCGCTGACGGCGGATCGCTACTGACCCCCTGAGCAAACTCAATCGTCGGAGATGACGATATTGGGTATCGCGCTGGCGCTGAGCTCGCTCTGGGCGATGCGCGCACCGACGCTGCGGGCCATGGCCTGGTAGATCATGGCGATCTGGCTTTCCGGATCAGCCACGGTGGTCGGCTTGCCGCCGTCTGATTGCTCGCGAATGGCCATCGACAGCGGCAACGAAGCCAGCAGATCGACGCCGTACTGGCTGGCCAGCTTCTCGCCGCCGCCTTCGCCGAACAGGTGCTCAGCGTGCCCGCAGTTCGAGCAGATGTGCACGGCCATGTTCTCCACCACGCCGAGCACCGGGATATTGACCTTGCGAAACATCTCCACGCCCTTCTTGGCATCCAGCAGGGCCAGATCCTGTGGGGTGGTGACGATTACCGCGCCGGCCACCGGCACCTTCTGCGCCAGGGTCAGCTGGATGTCGCCGGTACCCGGCGGCATGTCGACGACCAGGTAGTCGAGGTCATCCCAGGCGGTCTGGGTGATCAATTGCAATAACGCCCCGGAAACCATCGGCCCACGCCAGACCATCGGCGTGTTGTCGTCGGTGAGGAAGGCCATCGACATCACCTCGACTCCATGCGCCTTGAGCGGCACGAACCATTTCTGATCCTTGACCAGCGGCCGGGTACCTTCCGGAATGCCGAACATGATGCCTTGGCTCGGACCGTAGATATCCGCATCGAGAATCCCCACACGCGCGCCTTCGCGGGCCAGCGCCAAGGCCAGGTTGGCGGCCGTGGTGGACTTGCCCACCCCGCCCTTGCCGGAGGCGACGGCGATCACATTCTTCACGTTAGCCAGCGCCGGCACCTGGGCCTGGGCCTTGTGCGCGGCGATCTGGCAATCAACCTCGACCTTGGCCTGGCTTACGCCAGGGAGATTCTCCAGAGCCATTTGCAGCATCTGCGCCCAACCGCTTTTGAACAGACCGGCGGCGTAGCCGAGCTGCAGACGGACCCGAATCTGAGCGCCCTGGATGTCGATTTCCCGCACGCAGCCGGCGCTGACGGGGTCTTGATCGAGATGCGGATCGGTGAACTGACGTAGGCAGGCTTCAACCGCTTCGCGGGTGATAGAGCTCATGGGGCGACTCCAAAAGGCTGAGCAAAAACAGGCGGGAATGATAACAGCAGCCGCCAACCGGCTTTTTCGTAGGAGCGAATTTATTCGCGAACCAAGGCAGCCCTCATCGCGAATGAATTCGCTCCTACAGGGCGCTCGACACGGCGTCACGGATGAAAAAAACCCGCCGCGCCTATATAGTTGCCGACTTCCTTCGAAATACCAGTGCAGCCGATCACCATGTCCGAAGCCCGCAAAATCCTCGTCACCAGCGCCCTGCCCTACGCCAACGGTTCGATCCACCTCGGCCATATGCTCGAGTACATCCAGACCGACATGTGGGTGCGCTTCCAGAAGCTGCGCGGCAACCAGGCGATCTATGTGTGCGCCGACGATGCGCATGGCTCGGCGATCATGCTGCGCGCGGAGAAAGAAGGCATCACTGCCGAGCAGTTGATCGCCAACGTGCAGGCCGAGCACACCGCCGACTTCGCCGATTTTCTGGTCGATTTCGACAACTATCACTCCACCCATGCGGAAGAAAACCGCGAGCTGTCCACCGCCATCTACCTCAAGTTGCGCGACGCCGGACACATCGCCACCCGCTCAGTCACCCAATACTTCGACCCGGAAAAGGGCATGTTCCTCGCCGACCGTTTCATCAAGGGCACCTGCCCGAAATGCGCGGCCGAGGACCAGTACGGCGACAACTGCGAAAAATGCGGCGCCACCTACGAGCCGACCGAGCTGAAGAACCCGCGCTCGGCGATTTCCGGCGCCGTGCCGGTGCTCAAGGATTCCAAGCATTTCTTCTTCAAGCTGCCGGACTTCGAGGCCATGCTGAAAAGCTGGACGCGCAGCGGCACCCTGCAGGACGCAGTGGCCAACAAGATCGCCGAATGGCTGGATGGCGGCCTGCAGGAGTGGGATATCAGCCGCGATGCGCCGTACTTCGGCTTCGAGATTCCCGACGAGCCGGGCAAGTACTTCTACGTCTGGCTGGACGCGCCGATCGGCTACATGGCCAGCTTCAAGAACCTCTGCGCCAAGCGTCCGGAACTGGACTTCGACGCCTTCTGGGCCAAGGATTCGACGGCCGAGCTGTACCATTTCATCGGCAAGGACATCGTCAACTTCCACGCCCTGTTCTGGCCGGCCATGCTCGAAGGCGCAGGCTTGCGCAAGCCAACCGGGGTCGCCGTGCACGGCTACCTGACCGTCAACGGCCAGAAGATGTCCAAGTCGCGCGGCACCTTCATCAAGGCGCGCACCTATCTGGATCACCTGAATCCGGAATACCTGCGCTACTACTACGCCGCCAAGCTCGGCCGCGGCGTCGACGACCTCGACCTCAACCTCGAAGACTTCGTGCAGAAGGTCAACTCCGACCTGGTCGGCAAGGTGGTCAACATCGCCAGCCGCTGCGCCGGCTTCATCCACAAGGGCAACGCCGGTGTGCTGGTCGCCGGCAATGCCGCACCGGAACTGACCGACGCCTTCCAGGCCGCCGCGCCGAGCATTGCCGAGGCTTACGAGGCGCGCGATTTCTCCCGCGCCATGCGCGAAATCATGGCCCTGGCCGACCGCGCCAACGCCTGGATCGCCGACAAGGCGCCGTGGGCGCTGGCCAAGCAGGAAGGCAAGCAGGATGAAGTGCAGGCCGTCTGCGCCCTGGGCGTGAACCTGTTCCGTCAGTTGGTGATCTTCCTCAAGCCGGTGTTGCCGAACCTGGCGCGCGACGCCGAGGCCTTCCTCAACGTCGCGCCGCTGCACTGGGACGACCACCAGAGCCTGCTGGCCAACCACCAGCTGAACCCGTTCAACCCGCTGCTGACCCGTATCGAACCCGCGAAAATCGAAGCCATGATCGAAGCCTCCAAAGAAGACCTCGCCGCCACCGAAGCCAAGAACCAGCCCGCAGGCAATGGCGAACTGACCAAGGAGCCACTGGCCGCCGATATCAATTTCGATGCCTTTTCCGCGGTCGACCTGCGTATCGCCCTGATCGAAAAAGCCGAGTTCGTCGAAGGCGCCGACAAGCTGCTGCGTCTGACCCTGGATATCGGCGACGCCAAGCGCAACGTGTTCTCCGGGATCAAGAGCGCCTACCCGGACCCGAGCAAGCTGGAAGGCCGGCTGACCCTGTACGTGGCCAACCTGGCCGCGCGCAAGATGAAGTTCGGCGTGTCCGAAGGCATGGTCCTGGCGGCCGGACCTGGCGGCGAGGAAATCTACCTGCTCAGCCCGGATAACGGCGCCAAGCCCGGCCAACGGGTCAAGTAAGCCACGTCACCAATCACCGGGGATGGACGGCTGCGTGCTCCATCCCCGGCGCTGGCTGTAAGGCGCCCGCCCTGCGCTAGCCTTAGGGTTACTCGGGCGCCAGTAGGCGCCCTCCTCACTCCGGCACCGGTGGCTTCAATGACCGAATTCGCCCTGATCCTGGTCAGCTCCATCCTGGTCAACAACTTCGTGTTGGTGCAGTTTCTCGGCCTGTGTCCGTTCATGGGCGTGTCGCGCAAGATCGAGACCGCCATCGGCCTGGCGCTGGCCACCACGTTCGTCCTGACCCTGGCGGCGATGTGCAGCTACCTGCTGCTGCAGTACGTGTTGAAGCCACTGGATCTAGAGTTTCTGCGCACCATCGGCTTCATCCTGGTGATCGCTGTGGTGGTGCAGTTCACCGAGATGGTGGTGAACAAGACCAGCCCGCTGTTGTACCGCGTGCTGGGCATCTTCCTGCCGCTGATCACCACCAACTGCATCGTCCTCGGCGTCGCCCTACTCAACGCCAATCAGAGCGAACTGGGCTTTCTCGGCGCCACCACGCGCGGCTTCGCCGCCGGCTTGGGCTTCTCGCTGGTACTGGTGTTGTTCGCCGCGCTGCGCGAACGGATCGCCATCGCCGATGTACCCAAGCCGTTTCAGGGCGCAGCGATCGGCATGATCACCGCCGGCCTGATGTCGCTGGCGTTCATGGGCTTCGCCGGGCTGGTCAAGTTATGAGCCTGATCCTCAGCGCCATTCTCGCGCTGCTGGTGCTGTGCCTGGTCTGCGGCGCGCTGCTCGGCTATGCCGCGGTACGCTTCCGAGTCGAAGGCGATCCGGTTGCCGAGCAGGTCAACGCGCTGTTGCCGCAAACCCAGTGCGGCCAGTGCGGCTATCCCGGTTGCAAACCGTATTCCGAAGCCATCGCCGCCGGCGACAAGATCAATAAATGTCCGCCCGGCGGCGAGGCGACCATCGCCGCGCTGGCCGCCCTGCTGGATGTCGAAGCCGAGCCGCTGGATGCCGTCGAGGGCGCCTTGCCGCCCCGCGTCGCCTATATCCGCGAGGCCGAATGCATCGGCTGCACCAAGTGCATCCAGGCCTGCCCGGTGGATGCCATCGTCGGCGCCGCCAAGCTGATGCACACGGTGATCGCCAGCGAGTGCACCGGCTGTGACCTGTGCGTTGAGCCCTGCCCGGTCGACTGCATCGACATGCTGGTAGTCGGCACTCAGCTGCACAGTTGGAAGTGGCCGCAGCCCGCCCGTCTGATCGCCAGCGACCGCGAGCAAGCAGCATGACCGTCATACAGCTCTGGCAGATGCCCGGCGGCATCCACCCGCCGGACAACAAGCGCCAGTCCACCGCTCTGCCGATCCAAGCGGTTCCACTGCCGCGCCAGCTGATCCTGCCGCTCAGCCAGCACATCGGCGCGCCGGCCGAGCCCTGTGTGCAGGTCGGCGAGCGCGTGCTCAAAGGCCAGTTGATCGCCGCCGCCAACGGTTCCATCAGTGCGCCGGTACATGCGCCAACCTCCGGCATCGTCAGCTTCATCGGACCGCAGGCCTATCCGCATGTGTCTGGTTTGCCGGCGCCGGCCATCGTCATCGACAGCGACGGCCAAGAGCAGTGGTGCAAGCTGGTGCCCTGCCCGGACTATCGCCCACTGCCGGCCGCGGAGCTGCTGGCGAAGATCCGCGAAGCCGGGATCAGCGGTCTCGGCGGCGCCGGCTTTCCCTCCGAGGCCAAGCTGCGCACCCGCGCGGCGGAGAAAATCACCACCTTGGTGATCAACGGCGCCGAGTGCGAGCCGTATATCAGCGCCGACGACATGCTGATGCGCGAGTTCGCCAGCGAGCTGGCCAGCGGCATCGACATCCTTGCCCACCTGCTGCAACCCGAGCAGGTGCTGATCGGCATCGAGGACAACAAGCCCGAAGCCATCACCGCCGTGCGCGCGGCCCTCGGCGAGCGGCCGTACCAGCTGCGCGAGATTCCCACCCGCTATCCGTCCGGCGGCGAGAAGCAGCTGATCCAGATCCTCACCGGCGCCGAGGTGCCGAGCGGCGGCCTGCCGGCGGATATAGGCATGCTCTGCCTGAACGTCGGCACCTGCGTGGCCGTCCACAATGCCGTGGTCCTCGGCCAGCCGCTGATTTCCCGCATCGTCACCCTCACCGGTGCGGCGCTGGGCAAGCCGATGAACGTCAACGCTCTGCTCGGCACGCCGGTCAGAGAACTGCTGGCGCAGGCCGAATTGCACGCCGAACAGCTGGAACGCCTGCTGATGGGCGGACCGCTGATGGGCTTCACCCTGCCGAGTCTGGACGTGCCGCTGATCAAGACCAGCAACTGCCTGCTGGCTGGCAGTCATCAAGAACTGCCGGCGCCGCCAGCGGCCTTGCCGTGCATCCGGTGTGGCGACTGTGCAGAAGTCTGCCCGGCGCTTCTGCTGCCGCAACAGCTGCATTTTTTTGCCCTCGGCCAGGATCACGAACAGCTCAAGGCCCACCATTTATTCGACTGCATCGAGTGCGGCGCCTGCGCCTATGTGTGCCCGTCGAGCATTCCACTGGTGCAGTACTACCGCGCCGCCAAGGCGGATATCCGCGAGCTGGAATACAAACAACTGAAAGCCGAGCAGGCGCGCCAACGCTTCGAACAGCGCCAGGAACGCCTGCGCCGCGAGGAACAACGCCGCGAAGCCGAACGTCAGGCCCGACAGGAAAGAGCCGCCAGCGCCCGCCTGCAGACCGAGCAAAACGCCGCCGCGCCGGCGGGCGACAACGCCATCGCCCGGGTGCAGGCGCAAAAAGCCGGCACCCTCAGCGATGAGCAGAAACGCCTGAAAATCGCCGCTAGCATGGCCCAGGTCACCCTGAAGAAGGCCGAGAAACAATTAGCCGCCCATGCCACCACGGAGTTGCAGACCCAGGTCGATGAACTGCGCCAGGCCGCCGCTGCCGCGCAACAGGCGCTCGATGCGGCCATGGCCAACAGCGAACTTCCTGCCAATGCGGCTCCGTTTGAGGATGAAGCCGCGCGCAAGAAAGCCAAGATCCAGGCCGCCATGCTGCGTGTGCAACTGAAGAAGACCGAAAGTGCCGCCGGCGATGCGCCCAGCAGCGAACAACAGGCCGAACTCGAACGACTGCGCAACCAACTTGCCAGCCTCGAACCGCTGCTCGACGCGACCGAAGCCGCGGCAACGCTTAGCGCTCCTGCGCCTGCAGGGGAAGCGGCGCTGAAACGGGCGAAGATCGACCTGGCAATGAAGCGTGCCGCAATGAAGAAAGCCGAACAGGCTGGCGCCGACGCCAGCGAACTGGAAAGTCTGCGCGCCGCGCTGAGCGCCGCCGAACAAGCCCTGCACGCTGCCGAGGACGCCTCTGGCAAGCCCGCGCCGGAGCTGGTGCGCACCGACAAACGCCCGATAGACGAAGCCACCCGTGCGCTGAAAACCGAACTCGCCTACGCCCGTGCCGATCTGCACAAGCTGGAACGCGACGAGAGTGCTAGCGCCAAAATGCTGGAAGCCGCACGCACGCGACTGGCAGAGGCTGAACGCAAGTTGCAGGAGCGCCGCTAACCAATTTTGTAGGATGGGTTGAGCGCAGCGATACCCATCGAGCCGGCGCTCGTGGGCATAGCCACGATGGACCAAGAGCGGACGAGCAGGCCGACTTTCCTCTCCCGTAAACGGGAGAGGAAGTAAGAGCACAGGTTGAACCTGTAGCCCGGATGCAATCCGGGAAGCGATATCGAGATTCTCCCGGATTTCATCCGGGCTACGGATGGGTGAGCCCCCATCCCACGATGAACAGCAATCGGAGCCCTCATGGCCCTGCCCCGTATCACCTCGCCCCATACCCAGGGCGGCAATCGCACCCAGGGCGTCATGCTCCAGGTGCTGCTCGCTACTTTGCCCGGCGTGCTGGCGCTGACTTGGCTGTACGGCTTCGGCACGCTGATCAACCTGCTGTGGGCCAGCCTGGTCGCACTCGGCTGTGAGGCAGCGGTGCTTGCCGCACGCAAACGCCCCGTGCAGTTGTTCCTCAAGGATGGCAGCGCGCTGGTCACCGCCGTACTCCTGGCCCTGGCGCTGCCGCCCTTCTCGCCCTGGTGGCTGACGTTGATCGCCACCGCTTTCGCCATCCTGTTCGGCAAGCAACTGTATGGCGGCCTCGGGCAGAACCCGTTCAACCCGGCAATGGTCGGCTACGTGGTAGTGCTGATTTCCTTTCCGCTGGCCATGACCAGCTGGCCAGCGCCGCACAGCGTCGGACCGCTGGAGGCGCTGCAACGCATTCTCGGCCTCGTCAGTCAGCCCGACGGCTGGAGCCAGGCCACCGCTCTGGATGTGCTGAAGATCAACCACAGCCTGACCGTCGAAGAGCTGCGCGCCCGCTATCCGGGCTTCGGCGGTGACGGTGGCCGCGCGCTGGGCTGGATCAACGCGGCGTTCCTGATCGGCGGCCTGTACTTGCTGTACAAACGCCTGTTCACCTGGCACGCACCGGTCGGCATGCTCGCCGCGTTGATGCTGATGAGCCTGGTGTTCTGGAATGGCAGCGGCTCGGATTCCAACGGCTCGCCGCTGTTTCACCTGTTCAGCGGCGCGACCATGCTCGGCGCCTTCTTCATCGTCACCGATCCGGTCAGCGGCGCGACCAGCAATCTCGGCCGGCTGATTTTCGGTGCCGGGGTCGGCATCCTCGTCTACATCATCCGCACCTGGGGCGGCTACCCGGACGGCATGGCGTTCGGCGTCTTGCTAATGAACCTCGCCGCGCCAACCATCGATTACTACACCCGCCCGCGCACCTACGGCCACCGCAAGGCCGAGCGCGGCTTCAAGATTGGAGACTGAGCCGTGGCGCTGCCAGAAATCAGCCGCTCGATGCTGAAAAACAGCCTGGTGCTTGGCGCGTTCGCGATCATTACCGTGGGCCTGGTCGCGCTGACCCAGCAAGGCACCGCTGCACGCATTCTCGAGGCGGAACGCGAGGCGCAATCGCGCAGCCTCGGCGAGATCCTTCCCGCTGGCAGCTACGACAATCACTTGCTCGACCACAGCGTGCAGGTCTTCGAACCGAAGCTGCTCGGCAAGCCCGCGCCACTGCCGGCCTATATCGCCACGTTGCATGGCCGGGCCACTGCGGTGATTCTGCAAGTCACCGCGCCGGACGGGTATAGCGGTGCCATTCACCTGCTGGTGGGCATTCAGGCCGATGGTCGGCTGGCCGGCGTGCGGGTAGTTAAACACCGTGAAACGCCCGGCCTCGGTGACAAGATCGAACTGAGCAAAAGTCCCTGGGTGCGTGAGTTCGAAGGCCGCTCGCTAAGTAATCCGGACGCCAGCGGTTGGGCGGTGAAAAAGGATCAGGGCGCGTTCGACCAGTTCGCCGGAGCCACCGTTACCCCGCGCGCGGTGGTCAAAGCCGTGCATTTGGCCCTGCAATATTTCGACGCGCACAAGGCCGAGCTGCTCGGTAGCGAGGAGGCACCCAATGGCTAGTTACCGCGAAATTGCCGTCAACGGCTTGTGGAAGAACAACCCCGGACTGGTCCAGCTGCTCGGCCTGTGTCCGCTGCTAGGCACCAGCAATTCGATGGTCAATGCGCTTGGCCTGGGCTTGGCCACGGCGCTGGTGCTGACCTGCTCGAACGCCGCGGTGGCGCTGATTCGCAATGCGGTAAGCGATGCGGTGCGCTTGCCGATCTTCGTGATGATCATTGCCGCGCTGACCACTTGCATCGAGCTGTTGATGCGCGCCTATACCTTCGAGCTGTACCAGATCCTTGGCATTTTCATTCCGCTGATCACCACCAACTGCATCATTCTCGGCCGCGCCGAAGCCTTCGCGGCGAAGCACACCGTGTTTCAGGCCGGTTTCGATGGACTGATGATGGGTATCGGCTTCAGTCTGGTGCTGCTCGCCCTCGGCACCCTGCGCGAGCTGTTCGGGACTGGCATGCTGCTCAGCAATATGCAGCTACTGTTCGGGCCGCTGGCCGCCAACTGGCAGATCAGCGTGTTCCCGCACTATCAAGGCTTTCTCCTGGCAATCCTGCCACCCGGTGCCTTTCTGGTTCTGGGTTTGCTGATCGCCCTGAAAAACCGTATCGATGAAACGCTCGCCAGCCGTGCCGTGCTGCCGTTGCACGACCCCGCGGCAACACAGAATCGGCGCGTGCGAGTAACCGGAGTGATTGAGTGAACGCTGCAAAACGTCTGGAAATCTTTCGCCGCCTGCATGAAGACAACCCTGAACCAAAGACCGAGCTGGCCTATTCGACACCGTTCGAGCTGTTGATCGCGGTGATCCTTTCCGCGCAAGCCACCGATGTCGGCGTCAACAAAGCCACCGCCAAGCTGTATCCGGTGGCCAATACGCCCGAGGCGATTTACGCACTGGGTGTTGCGGGGCTCAGCGAATACATCAAGACCATCGGCCTGTTCAACAGCAAAGCCAAGAACGTCATCGAGACTTGCCGGATTCTGATCGAGCAGCACGGCAGTCAGGTGCCGGAAACTCGCGAGGCCTTGGAGGCCCTGCCTGGTGTCGGCCGCAAGACCGCCAATGTGGTACTCAACACTGCGTTCCGGCAGCTGGCCATGGCGGTGGACACGCATATTTTCCGGGTCAGCAATCGTACCGGCATCGCTCCAGGCAAGAATGTGCTCGAAGTGGAACGCCAGCTGCTGAAGTTCGTGCCCAAGGAATTCCTGCTCGACGCCCATCACTGGCTGATCCTGCACGGCCGTTACGTGTGCCAAGCCCGCAAACCGCGCTGCGGAAGCTGCCGAATCGAGGACCTCTGCGAATACAAATTCAAGACCTCGGACGATTGACTGTGTATTGCTCTTTTAGAAGATCGATTGAAAAAAACTTTTTTACCCATTCGGGTTTTGCCGATATAAGGGCGCAAATGGCTTAGGTAGTCCGGAGCAAGATCATGAGCACTGGCAAAAACGATGTCGAAATCGACGACGATCTGGTCGCCGAAGAAGCGGAAGATGCAGCGGAAACACCCGCCGAAGTCGCGAAAACCAACCTGACCAAACGGCGCCTGATCGATAACCTGCTGGAAGAACGCCGCCTGAATCGGCAGTTGGCCGAGTACGACTTTGATCTCTGAAGCACAGACATAAAAAAGCCCCGCCAATGCGGGGCTTTTTTATGTCTGTGGCGCGGGTCGATCAGTCGCGCCGCTTCGGCGAAAGCAACTCGATCTTGTAACCGTCCGGGTCTTCGACAAATGCCAGAATGCTGTGGCCATGTTTCATCGGTCCAGCCTCGCGAGTAATCTTGCCGCCCAGCGCGCGGATGTCCTCACACGCCTTGTAGACGTCTTCGACTTCCAGGGCGATATGGCCATAGCCGTTGCCCAACTCATACTCGCTGACGCCCCAGTTGTGGGTCAGTTCGAGCACGCTATTGTGTGCTTCGTCGCCATAACCGACGAACGCCAGAGTGAACTGGCCGTCCGGGTAATCGTTGCGACGCAGCAGCGTCATACCCAACACCTCGGTATAGAAGGCAATGGATTTATCCAGATCGCCGACGCGCAGCATAGTGTGCAGCAGTCTCATCAGGGTTCTCCTCCTCGGTGGCCCGCTTGACGGGGCTTAGAAATGCAAACCCCGGCTCGTGGCCGGGGTTTGTTGGCTCAGGCTTGCAGCTTATCAGAACAGCTTGCGGCCCTTGCCGGCAGCGATACGCATGCGCAGCGCGTTGAGCTTGATGAAGCCCGCGGCGTCGGCCTGGTTGTACGCACCGGCATCGTCCTCAAAGGTGGCGATGTTGGCATCGAACAGCGAATCGTCGGATTGGCGGCCAACGACGATGACATTGCCCTTGTACAGCTTCAGGCGCACTACACCGTTCACGTTGGTCTGCGAGGCGTCGATCATCTGCTGCAACATCAGACGCTCCGGACTCCACCAGTAGCCGGTGTAGATCAGGCTGGCGTACTTGGGCATCAGCTCGTCTTTCAGGTGGGCGACTTCGCGGTCCAGAGTGATCGACTCGATGGCGCGGTGCGCACGCAGCATGATGGTGCCGCCGGGGGTCTCGTAGCAGCCACGCGATTTCATACCAACGTAGCGGTTCTCGACGATGTCGAGACGGCCGATACCGTTCTCGCCGCCGATGCGGTTCAACTCGGTCAGCACCTGCGCCGGGCTCAGTTCCTTACCGTCGATGGCAACGATGTCGCCCTTACGGTAGGTCAGTTCGATATAGGTCGCGACATCCGGCGCCGCTTCCGGCGACTTGGTCCACTTCCACATATCTTCTTCATGCTCGGTCCAGGTGTCTTCCAGCACGCCGCCTTCATAGGAGATGTGCAGCAGGTTGGCATCCATGGAGTACGGCGATTTTTTCTTGCCGTGGCGCTCGATTGGGATGGCGTGCTTCTCGGCGTAGTCCATCAGCTTCTCGCGCGACAGCAGATCCCACTCACGCCACGGAGCGATGACTTTCACGCCTGGCTTCAGCGCGTAAGCACCCAGCTCGAAACGTACCTGGTCGTTGCCCTTACCGGTCGCGCCATGGGAAATGGCATCGGCACCGGTTTCGTTGGCGATCTCGATCAGGCGCTTGGCAATCAGCGGACGCGCGATGGAAGTACCCAGCAGGTACTCACCCTCGTAGACGGTATTGGCGCGGAACATCGGATAGACGAAATCGCGAACGAATTCTTCGCGCAGGTCGTCGATGTAGATTTCCTTGACGCCCATGGCCTTGGCTTTGGCGCGGGCCGGCTCGACCTCTTCGCCCTGACCGAGGTCGGCGGTGAAGGTCACCACTTCACAGTTATAAGTGTCTTGCAGCCACTTCAAAATCACCGAGGTATCCAGGCCACCGGAATAAGCCAGGACAACCTTGTTCACGTCCGCCATGCCATCAACTCCACGGGTATTACGGAAAACCCGTGATTCTACTGGGCTCGGCGGGCAATTTACAGGGGCGCGACAGCTTGTGACGGCAAGGCGACAGACTGTTACGCCGCTGCGACGATGCGATTCAGGACGCGCCAGAGGCTGCTGGGGCCGCCGCCGGGGACTGAGCTGGGGCTTGCGTCGGCGCGGTGGTCGCCGTCGGGGCGGGAGCAGCCGGCGACGCTTCGCGCGACAGACGGACAGTCACCCGTCGGTTCTTCGCGCGATTGGCTGCGTTGGTATTGGCCGCCAAGGGATATTGCTCGCCGTAGAAGCGCATAACGATCTGCGTCTCCGCCATGCCCTGGGCCTTGAAGTATTCCTGTACTGCCAGTGCCCGGCGCCGCGATAAATCGCGGTTGGTCAGGCGGTTGCCGCCATTATCGGCATAGCCGTCCAGTTCAATGTGGTTGACGCTAGGATCGGCACGCAGGAACTGCAGGATGATGTCCAGTTTGGCTCGGGCCAAATCGTCCAGCGCCGTACCATCTCCTGGAAAGCCAACTTGCGAGTGTTTGACCTGATCGAAGTTGACCGGGAGCAGCTTATTGGTACAGGCCAGGTAATCGTCGTAAGCCTTGGCGAACTTGACGGGCAGCAGGCGCACTTCCAATTGCTCGCCACTTTGCTGGCTACGGTGGCGCACCAGCGGGCTACGTCCATCCAGCAGGCCGCTGAGCAGCCGCCCGGCTTGCGCTTGCGTACTGTTAAACGGCACCTCGCCACTGCCGACGGACACCACGCCGAGATTGATATCGCCACGCCCCGGCTGCCAAGGGGCGGCGGCGGCGAGCAAGGTCGCCGAACCGGCCCCCATCCAGCGCTCACGCACCTGCAGACGAAACGTCGCCTGCTCGCCAGCACGCCGCACGAACTGACCACTGCCAAAATCAGTAATCGCCTGCGACAAGCGGCATTCGAATTGGTCGCCCTCAACCGTCCACTCGACCTTCTCCAGACGCGTCTGAAAAGTCAGCGCCTGCACCGGCAGGCTGGCAAACAGGCTAAAAAGGAGAATGATTGACCGAGGCACAGCAAGCTCCGCGAAGGAAATACGGCATTCCTTCGGGTATCGGTCATAGCCGCCAAAACTTGATAGCCAGTGCTTGAAAGGCCCTTTTCCGGTAGCATTCAGGCACGTTTTACCCGCCTGGAATTCCCCATGTCAGACCGCCTCACCCTACTGCGCCCAGACGATTGGCACATCCATTTGCGCGACGGTGCCGTCCTGCCACAAACCGTCGGCGACGTCGCTCGTACCTTCGGCCGCGCCATCATCATGCCCAACCTGGTGCCACCGGTGCGCAATGCCGAAGAAGCCGATACCTATCGCCAGCGCATCCTCGCCGCCCTGCCGGCCGGTAGCCGTTTCGAGCCGCTGATGGTCCTGTATCTCACCGACCGCACCACGCCTGGCGATATCCGCGCCGCTAAAGCCAGCGGCTTCGTTCATGCCGCCAAGCTTTATCCGGCTGGCGCTACGACCAATTCGGACTCCGGCGTAACCAACATCGATGCAATCTTTCCGGTTCTGGAAGTGATGGCCGAAGTCGGCCTGCCGCTGCTGGTCCACGGCGAAGTCACCCGCGCCGAGGTGGATGTCTTCGATCGCGAGAAACGCTTCATCGATGAGCACATGAGTCGTGTCGTCGAACGTTTCCCCACGCTAAAAGTGGTGTTCGAGCACATCACCACGAGCGATGCCGCACAGTTCGTCAAAGGCGCGTCAAGCAACGTCGGCGCCACCATCACCGCTCACCATCTGCTGTACAACCGCAACCACATGCTGGTCGGCGGTATCCGCCCGCACTTCTATTGCCTCCCGATCCTCAAGCGCAACACGCATCAGGAAGCGCTGCTGGATGTGGCCGTGAGTGGCAACCCGAAATTCTTCCTCGGTACCGACTCGGCACCGCATGCCCAGCACGCCAAGGAAGCCGCCTGCGGCTGCGCCGGCTGCTACACCGCCTATGCCGCCATTGAGCTATATGCCGAAGCCTTCGAGCAGCGCAACGCGCTGGACAAGCTGGAAGCCTTTGCTAGCCATCACGGCCCGGATTTCTATGGCCTGCCGCGCAATCAGGACAGCATCACCTTGATCCGCGAGGACTGGACCGCCCCGGCCAGCCTGCCGTTTGGCGAACAAACCGTGATTCCGCTACGCGCCGGCGAAACGCTGCGCTGGCGTCTGGAGACTGCACTGTGAGCGAAGAACAGTTCGATGACGAACTCGACGGCAGCCTGCCTTCTGGTCCGCGCCACCCAATGGCCGCACGCTTTCGCGGCTATTTGCCCGTAGTCGTTGACGTCGAAACCGGCGGTTTCAACTGCGCCACTGACGCCCTGCTGGAAATTGCCGCTACCACTATTGGCATGGATGACGACGGCTTTCTGTTTCCTGAGCACACCCAGTTTTTCCGCGTAGAACCCTTTGAGGGCGCCAATATCGAGGCCGCTGCACTGGAGTTCACTGGCATCAAGTTGGACCACCCGCTGCGCATGGCGGTGAGCGAAGAGCACGCGCTAAACGAGATTTTCCGCGGCCTGCGTAAATCGATCAAAGCCAACGGCTGCAAGCGCGCCATTCTGGTCGGCCACAACAGCAGCTTCGACCTCGGCTTTTTAAATGCCGCAGTGGCCCGCACCAGCCTCAAGCGCAATCCGTTCCATCCATTCTCCAGCTTCGATACTGCGACCCTCGCGGGTTTGGCTTACGGGCAGACGGTCCTGGCCAAGGCTTGCCAGACTGCCGGGATTGAGTTCGATGGACGTGAGGCGCACTCCGCGCGTTACGACACGGAAAAGACTGCCGAACTGTTCTGCGGGATCGTTAACCGCTGGAAAGAAATGGGCGGCTGGATGGACTTCGAAGACTAAAAAAGCGGCTTTGCATTCAGCATGACCCTAAGAAAACCGGCCCAGGCCGGTTTTCTTTTGTCTCACGTCTGGCGCAATACGCGAGGCCGTTGACCCGTTTCTAAAGGCGACTTACCACTAATCGGACAAATGAGAATCTCCCCACTTCAATTTTGACAAGCATTCTCATTAACATTAATATCCCGCCCATCAAGCCATTTCAGTTTTCGGGCGATCCCCTATGTACGTCTGCCTCTGCCAAGGTGTCACCGACGGTCAAATTCGCGATGCGATCTATGAAGGTTGCTGCAGTTATCGCGACGTTCGCGAGTCTCTCGGGGTCGGTACCCAATGCGGCAAATGTGCATGCCTGGCCAAGCAGGTCGTACGCGAAACCCTGACCGAGGCGCAAAGTATGCAGTCAGCGCTAGCCTACCCCGCAGGTTTTGTTGCCGCCTGATTTAACCGCAAATATAGAACCGGACTTTATGTCCGGTTTTTTTATGTCCTGAATTCAACAATTTAGCTTCAAAACGCGGAACAAAAACGTTCGTATTCAGATTATTTTTTACTTATATTTCAATAACTTATGTTTGACAGATATGCTTTCCGCTCGCACACTATTCAAAATAACCATTCCTTTGTGCGGCAGGAGCAGACATGAAAGGCGACAAGAAGGTCATCCAGCATCTCAACAAGATCCTCGGGAACGAGCTGGTCGCCATCAACCAGTACTTTCTGCATGCGCGCATGTACGAAGATTGGGGTCTGAAGAAACTCGGCGAGCACGAGTACCACGAGTCCATCGACGAAATGAAGCATGCGGACAAGTTGACCAAGCGCATCCTCTTTCTTGAAGGCCTGCCCAACCTGCAAGATCTCGGCAAGCTGATGATTGGCGAGAACACCCGAGAGATGCTCGCCAGCGACCTGAAGCTGGAGATGAGCGCAGTGCCCGATCTGAAGACCGCCATCGCCTACTGCGAGACCGTGGGCGATTACGGCAGCCGCGACATGCTCGAGGAAATCCTCGAGTCCGAGGAAGAGCACATCGACTGGCTGGAAACCCAGCTCGGCCTGATCGACAAAGTCGGCTTGGAAAACTACCTGCAGTCGCAGATGGACGAATAAAAGTTGCAGATACAAAAAAGCCCCGCAGTGCGGGGCTTTTTTGTATCTGCAAATCAGGCGCTGGCGTTGCTGGCCGCATTCTTGATCAGGGTTTGCAGCTCACCCTTCTCGAACATCTCAAGCATGATGTCGCTACCACCAACCAGCTCGCCACCCACCCACAGCTGCGGGAAAGTCGGCCAGTTGGCGTATTTTGGCAGATTGGCGCGGATTTCCGGATTCTGCAGGATGTCGACGTAAGCGAATTTCTCGCCACAGCCCATCACCACTTGCGCGGCCTTCGCGGAAAAGCCGCATTGCGGCGCATTCGGCGAGCCTTTCATATACAGCAGAATGGTGTTGTTGGCGATCTGCTCTTTGATGGTTTCGATGATATCCATGGGGCACCTCGGCACTGAACTTCCCGACTCACCGGTCGGCACGATGGCGGCATTGTAACGGAAAGCCACGTTCGTTGCGCGGCCTCCCATCTCGCGCTTAGGCGGCTTCAACCTCCACCGGCACCCCATTCAGAGCGGCGTTACCCGATAGCGTATCGAGCTGCCGCTCGTCGGTGAGGTCGTTGGCGCTTGCTCCCGGTTGAGCGGCGGCGATCCCCATCTGGACGCCAGGTCGACCATGCCCCCAACCATGCGGCAGGCTGACCACCCCGGACATCATTTCGTCGCTCGCTGCCACTTCGACCTCGATAAAGCCCACCCGCGAGCGCACCCGCACCTGCTGGCCATCGCTCAAACCACGCAGCGCCATATCGGCGGGATTCATCATCAATTGATGGCGCGGCTTGCCTTTCACCAGGCGATGATAGTTGTGCATCCACGAATTATTGCTGCGCACGTGGCGGCGACCAATCAACACCAGCTCGCCTGCTTGCGGCGCTGGAACCTCAGCGAATCGTCGCAGATCAGCCAGCAAGATCGCCGGCGCGGCCTGCACGGTCTGCTCCGTAGTCTTCAGGCGCCCGGCCAAATTAGGACGCAAAGCACCTAAATCCAGGCCATGGGGATACTCGCGCAATCGCGCCACAGACAGCTGATATTCGCTGCGTTCGCCGTAGGGCCCGAAACGTAGTCCTAGATCGATCAACTGCTCAGGCGGTATGGTCGCTTTCAACTCGATGGAATTTCTGGCCGTGAATGCCTGGGCCAAACCAACGAAAATTTCCCAGTCGTGCAACGCGCCCTGCGGCTTGTCCAGCACCGCCTCATTGAAACGGGTGACATTGCGGACCGCAAACATGTTGAAAGTGGTGTCGTAGTGATCGTGCTCCAAGGGCGCAGTCGGCGGCAGGATCAGATCCGCATAACGAGTTGTCTCATTGATATAAAAGTCGATGCTGAGCATGAACTCCAAGCCTTCCAGAGCCTGCTCCAAGCGACGTCCGTTAGGTGTCGACAGCACCGGATTGCCTGCCACGGTCACCAGCGCGCGAATTTGCCCCTCGCCCGCCGTCAGCATTTCCTCGGCCAGCGCCGCAACAGGTAGCTCACCGCCATATTCCGGCAATCCCGAAACACGACTCTGCCAACGGTTGAAGTGCCCGCCGGAAGTAGTCGCCACCAGATCCACCGCCGGTTGGGTGCAAAGCGCCCCGCCCGGCCGATCCAGATTGCCGGTCACCAAGTTGATTAGCTGCACCAGCCATTGGCAGAGGGTGCCGAAGGCCTGGGTAGACACGCCCATGCGGCCGTAGCACACCGCGCTCGGGGCTGCCGCGAAATCGCGCGCCAACTGGCGAATGTCCTCGGCCGACACGCCGCAACGGCGACTCATCGCCTCGGCGTCGAACTCGTGGATCGCCCCGCGTAGAGCATCAATACCATTGCTAAGCAGATGACTGCCACGCGTCAGATTTTCCTCGAACAACGTATTCAGCACGCCCAGCAGCAACGCCGCATCCTGACCTGGCCGCACGAACAGATGCTGATCGGCAATGGCGGCGGTTTCACTGCGCCGCGGATCGACGACCACCAGTTTGCCGCCGCGCGCCTTGAGCGCCTTGAGACGCTTCTCCACATCTGGAACGGTCATGATGCTGCCGTTGGAGGCCAGCGGATTGCCGCCAAGAATCAGCATGAAGTCGGTGTGATCGATGTCGGGAATCGGAATCAACAGCCCATGTCCATACATCAGATGGCTGACCAGATGGTGCGGCAGCTGATCCACCGAGGTGGCCGAATAGCGGTTGCGGGTCTTCAGCAGTCCCAGGAAGTAATTACTGTGGGTCATCAAGCCGTAGTTATGCACGCTGGGGTTGCCTTGATAGACCGCCACAGCGTTCTGTCCATGCGCAGCCTGGATAGCGCTCAACCGCTCGGCGACCAACTCGAAAGCCGCACCCCACTCGATCGGCTGCCATTCGTTACCGACTCGCCGCATCGGTTGGCGCAGGCGGTCAGGGTCGCTCTGAATATCCTGCAAGGCCACGGCCTTCGGACAAATATGACCGCGACTGAAGCTGTCCTCGGCATCGCCCTTGATCGACAGGATCTGTTGGGAGCAATCGTCGAGCCGTTCGGTTTCGATGGTCAGGCCGCAGATAGCCTCGCAGAGATGGCATGCACGGTGATGACGGGTCTTGGTCATTGGCCTGGCCTCGCATTTTTATGGAGTCGAGACGACCGGTCGAGGTCGCTGGAAAATGACTATGGCGTCGTTCGGATCGTTGCGCCATAAGCGTTCGTCTCATGAATCCAGGACCATCAGGCGAGCCGATTTATCGCAATCGGAACGCTTCTCACAGCTAAACCTGAGAATAAACCGCTATGGCACGCTCACAACCATCGCATTAATCATTCAAAGTGAGTATCTTTGGCCCACTGTGCTGCATATGTAACCGCGACTCGCTACTTGGTGTTTAGATTTCGATCCAACCCTGCACGAATGCGCTAACTCTTTGCACTCAGTACTGGCGAGGCATTAAACCTGCGCTGCAACTCACTTCGTTTCTAGGAACAAACACCATGGCAAATCGCGAAAACGGCACCGTTAAATGGTTCAACGATGAAAAAGGCTTCGGCTTCATCACTCCAAGCAACGGCGGCGCCGACCTGTTCGTGCACTACAAAGCTATCCAGACCCAAGGTTTCAAAAGCCTGAAAGAAGGCCAAGCTGTTTCTTTCGTAGCCGTTAAAGGCCAGAAAGGCATGCAAGCCGAAGAAGTTCAGGTGGTCTAAACCCCCCTCGAATTAAAAAACCCCGCCATCCGGCGGGGTTTTTTTATGCCTGATCCGCCCGCCGCCAGCTGTCGCGCGCCGTTGCGAGTTTGCCAATCCGCAGAGCCACAGTGTACAAATGCTCCCCTTCCGCAGAAGCGCCGCCGTGCTGGGCATGGCTGATTACTGTGGATCGAGCCCAGAGTCGCACCCCGGCCGCCCCTCACAGGCCGCGCCGCGACCGAAGCTCGATAGCGTGGCACGACATTTTTTTATAAGATCGCGCCTTCCCCTATTCGTCGCCCGTAGCGGCCACCAGCCGCAGATCCCGCCCCTTTTTCTCCGAAATTCGGTCTTGGGATCTGCGCAAGCGTTGTACAAAGGTAGTGAATGATGACCGCAAGACACTTTCTCTCGCTAATGGACTGCACGCCCGAGGAGCTCAATGGCCTGATCCGGCGTGGCATCGAGTTGAAGGACTTGCGCAACCGCGGCGCACTGTTCGAGCCGCTGAAGAACCGCGTGCTGGGCATGATTTTCGAGAAAGCATCGACCCGTACGCGCTTGTCATTCGAGGCCGGCATGATCCAACTTGGCGGTCAGGCGATCTTCCTGTCTCCGCGTGACACACAGCTAGGCCGTGGCGAGCCAATCAGCGACAGCGCCATCGTCATGTCGCGCATGCTCGATGCGGTAATGATCCGCACCTACGCGCACAGCACGCTGACCGAATTCGCCGCTTATTCCCAAGTGCCGGTAATCAACGGTCTTTCCGACGACCTGCACCCCTGCCAACTGCTCGCTGACATGCAAACCTTTCTCGAACAGCGGGGCAGCATCCAGGGCAAGACTGCCGCCTGGATTGGCGATGGCAACAACATGTGCAACACCTATATAGAAGCGGCCATGCAATTCGACTTCCAATTGCGCGTGGCCTGCCCGCAAGGCTATGAACCCAACGCCGCCCTGCTCGCCCAAGCAGGCGAACGCGTACGTATCGTCCGTGATCCGCGCGAAGCGGTGGCGGGAGCTCACCTGGTGAGCACCGACGTGTGGACGTCGATGGGCCAGGAAGAGGAAGTCGCTCAGCGCCTGGAGCTGTTCCGCCCATATCAGGTCAACCGCGCGCTGCTCGATCAAGCGGCCGAGGACGTAATCTTCCTGCATTGCCTGCCCGCTCATCGCGGCGAAGAAATCAGCGCCGATCTGCTCGAAGATCCCCGCTCGTTGGCTTGGGACCAGGCGGAGAATCGCCTGCACGTGCAAAAGGCCCTGCTGGAAATGCTCGTCGAGCCGGCTTACTACCACGCATGAGTCCAACCCTGCTGTTGAGCCTGCGCAATCTGGCGTGCGGCTACCGCGAGCAGAAAATCGTGCAAGACCTCAGCCTGCATCTCAATGCCGGCGATATCGGCTGCCTGCTTGGACCCTCCGGTTGCGGCAAGACCACCACATTGCGCGCAATCGCCGGGTTCGAGCCAATCGCCGAAGGGGAGATAGAACTGAGTGGTGAGGTGATTTCCCGTAGCGGCTTCACCCTGGCGCCGGAGAAACGCCGAATCGGCATGGTGTTTCAGGATTACGCGCTATTTCCACATCTCTGCGTAGCTGACAACGTCGCTTTCGGGATCCGTAAACATCCTCAACGCGAGCGCATCACCGCTGAACTGCTTGAACTGGTCAAACTCGGCGGGTTGAGCAAACGCTACCCACATGAACTCTCCGGCGGCCAACAGCAACGTGTCGCACTGGCCCGTGCACTGGCGCCGCAGCCGCAACTCCTGCTTCTCGATGAACCGTTCTCCAATCTCGACGGCGATCTGCGTCGGCGCTTGAGCCACGAGGTGCGCGACATCCTCAAGGCGCGCGGCACCAGCGCGATTCTGGTTACCCACGATCAGGAAGAAGCCTTCGCCGTCAGCGATCACGTTGGCGTGTTCAAGGAAGGACATCTGGAGCAGTGGGATACGCCTTACAACCTCTACCACGAGCCGCTGACACCGTTCGTGGCCAGCTTCATCGGCCAAGGCTATTTCATCCGCGGGCAACTGCTCAGCCCGGATACGGTGCAGACCGAGCTCGGCGTGATTAGCGGCAATCGGGCCTATATTTGGCCGACCGGTAGCGCGGTCGACGTGCTGTTGCGCCCTGACGATGTCGTCTACGCGCCTGACAGTGCGCTGAAAGCGCTGATCGTCGGCAAGACCTTCCTCGGCGCAGCGACGCTTTATCGCCTGCAACTACCGACCGGCACTTTGCTGGAATCGATTTTCCCCAGCCATGCCGATCACTTGCCTGGCGCCCAGGTTGGTATCCGCATCGCCGCCGACCATTTGGTGGTATTCCCGGCCCAAGGTAGCGTGGCCGCCCAGGTCAATCTTGGCGACTCCGGGCTGAGCCGCTACAGCACCACGACCTGATCGCGACCGCCGTTCTTGGCCTGATATAACGCGCCATCGGCGCGCAGCATGGTGTCTTCCCAGTCCTCGACCGGCCGATAGGCACTGACACCAACCGACAAACTCAGGCGCAGGCCCAGGCAATCCTGCCATTCGGTATTGCGCACGCCCTGACGCAAACGCTCAAGCACCAGTTCGGCACCGGTCACATCGGTATGCGATAGCAGCAGGAGAAATTCCTCGCCGCCCAACCGCGCCACGAAATCGACGTCGCGGACCGCGTGGCGAAACAATTGCGCCAATTGTTTGAGCACCGCATCGCCATTGCCATGGCCGAAGCGGTCGTTGACTGACTTGAACAAATCCAGATCGACCAGACACAGCACGAAGCTGTAATTGCCCCGATCGGCCAAGGATTTTTGCTGGGCCAACAGGTCATTGGCGAAACGTCGGTTGTACAGGCCGGTCAGTTCATCGGTAATCGCCAGCAATTGAATGCGTTCCAGCGCTTGTTGCAGATCGCGATTGCGCACCTGAAGCATGTTGCGCAGGTTGCTCATCTCCAGACCGAGAATGCATACGCCGAGCATCAATACAGCGAACTCGAAGGCTTGGATCAGTTCGACGCGCCCATCCATGACCGCGCCGCGCGCCCACAAACTAACCAGCAGCCCGACATAGCAGGCTGCGGTGAACAGACCGACGCGCACATAGCCTGCAAGTCGCAGGCGAAAAGCGCCGAACATCATCACCACCAATGCCATCATCAAAAACAGCATGCGCAGGGTTTCGACGAAATACGCGGTGAAGAACACCACCCCGATCGCCCAGCACATCTGCGCAGTGGTCAGACTGGGATCGCGAAACCGCAGGTTGAGATTGAGCCAAATGACCAGCAGAAACAGCACGCAGCTGCTGAGAACGATGAAGCTGAGCACCAGCATGCCGGCCAGATGAAGCGACATGAAACCAGCACTAAAGGCCAACCAGCACAGCAGCAAGTGCAGGAGCGAGGCAGTGCTGGCCATCAGGGTTCGTCGCAAACGCAGTAGCTGGTCACGCGGAGGCGCCGTCATCGATCATCCTTATCTACGCTAACTGCCGGCAGTATAGACAGCCGCGCTGTCGCTCCCGTCCGGGGTCAGTCGAGCCAGAGCGTGCCGCTCGCGATGCGCACGGCATGTCCAGCGATCCTGACCCGATCGCCCTCCAGGCTGCAATACAGCTCGCCACCGCGCGCCGAGCACTGGAAGCCCGTAAGGTGCTTCTTGGCGAGCCGCGCCGCCCAGTATGGAATCAGGCTGCAGTGCGTCGAGCCGGTCACCGGGTCTTCGTCGATGCCGATGGCCGGGGCGAAGTAGCGCGAGACGAAGTCGTGCTTCACACCGGGCGCGGTGACGATCATGCCCAGCCAGGGCAATGCCGCGACCTGTTTCAGATCCGGCCGACAGGCGCGCACGTGCTGCTCGTCGGCGAGCACCACCATCAGCTCCTTGCCGGTATCCAGCACTTGCTCCGGTTGTCCACCGAGCGCCTGCAGGATCGCCGCGCTGACCTCGATCGGCCGGGGCGGCAGGCAGGGAAAATCCAGCACCAAGCGCCCATCCTCACGGCTGACGCTGAGCGCGCCGGATTGGCAGACAAATTCGAGCCGCTCGCCCGGCTCCTGGTAGTGCTCGAATAGCACACAGGCGCAGGCCAGTGTGGCGTGCCCACAGAGCGGCACCTCGCTGGTCGGGGTGAACCAGCGGATGCGCCAGCGCGCATCCTCTTTCACCACGAAGGCGGTTTCCGCCAGATTGTGTTCGGCCGCGATGCGCTGCATCTGCGCCTCGTCCAGCCAGGTGTCGAGGCGATAGACCATCGCCGGATTGCCGCTGAACGGACGCTGGGTGAACGCATCGATCTGGTGGAAATTCAGCTGCATGGCGACCTCGTGGGGCAGGAATGAGTGCATCCAGTATGCCGCCCCGCGCATAGCGGCGCCCGTCACAGTCACAGCACTTTCGCGCCGCTACAGTTCGCCGTCGCGCAAGCCGTAGCTGGCCAGCAGCACCCGCAACCGACCGTTTTCGCGGTAGCGCTGCACCCCGGCCTCGAACAGCGCCATGTAGCGCTGGCTGCTCGCCAGCTTGGGTGCGAAGGCCAGGTAGATCGGTACATCTGGCGTCCGGCAGCCGGCGCGGCGCAGCGATACCGGTGGCGCCTGCCGCGACAGGTAGCGGGCCATTACCCAGGTGTTCTCCAGGGTCGCATCGGCACGGCTGCGCAACACCTTTTCGACATTGATGCCCAGTGCCTGGTCGCCTGCGGCGGTCTGCACCCGCGCACTGTCATGCTCGTAGGTGTGGATATAGCCGTTCAGCTCGTCGCCGTAGCTGTAGCCGTTAATCACCGCCAAGCTGACCGCGGCGAGCGTCGCCGGGCCGTCGTAGCGCCAGTCACTGCCCGGTTTGGTGTAGAAGCACGTACGCGAGGTAGCCGGTGCGGTGGCGCTGAACAGGAAGTCCGGGGCGTCGTCGCGGCCGGCGCCGATCAGCGCATTGGCGCGCCCCTGGCGGACGTCTAGAATCGCCCGCGCCCAGTTCACCGTATGGTATTCGACGCGAATCCCCTCTTCGCTGAAGATCTGCTGCGCCAGCTCGACGAAGCCCCCCGGTTTGGACGCCTTCGCCGCGCAGTTGATCGGGCACCAGACATCGCCGGTAATGATCAATGTTTCGCCCCAGGCCGGCGCGCCACTCGCGGCCATCAGCAGCAGAGCTGCCCATCCCTTCCGAAAGTTGCGCATCCTGCGTGACCTCTTCGTCGAACTCGTCTTTCAGGCGCCGCTGCGGACCCGTTGCACCGCATCCAGCCAGCCGGCATACAGCTTGTCGCGGTGCGCCTCCGCCATGCGCGGGGTGAACCGTTGTTGACGATGCCAATGACTGGCGATCTGCGCCAGGTCGGCATACAGCCCGGCCTGCAGGCCGGCCAGGTAGGCCACGCCCAGCGCGGTGGTTTCGGTCACTTCCGGGCGCTCGACCGGCACGCCGAGAATGTCAGCGAGGAACTGCATGACCCAGTTGTTCTCCACCATGCCGCCGTCGACCCGCAACGCGCTGGGCGCGGCGGCGCCGTCCTGACGCATGGCTTCGAGCAAGTCGCAGGTCTGATAACAGACCGATTGCAGGCCAGCGGTGACGATTTCCTTGATGCCCGTGTCGCGGGTCAAACCGAAAATCGCTCCGCGCGCCTTCGGATCCCAATAGGGCGCACCCAACCCGGTGAAGGCCGGCACCAGATACACGCCGCAGGCATCGCCGGTCTGCTCGGCCAGCGCCTCGCTGTCGCGCGCATGGGTGATCAGCTTGATGCCGTCGCGCAGCCACTGCACCGCCGCGCCAGCGACGAAGATGCTGCCTTCCACTGCGTAGGTAACCTCACCATTCAGGCGATAACCGACCGTAGTGAGCAGCCGATGCCGCGAAGCCACCGGCTGACTACCGGTGTTCTGGATCATGAAGCAGCCGGTGCCATAGGTGCTTTTGACCATGCCCGGCTGAAAGCACGCCTGGCCGATCAGTGCGGCCTGCTGGTCACCGGCCATGCCCAGCACCGGAATACTCGCGCCCAGCAAATCGGCTTGCGTGTGACCAAACTCGGCGGCGCAATCGAGCACTTCGGGCAGCAGGCTGCGCGGGATGTCGAACAGAGCGAGCAATTCATCGTCCCACTGCTGCCGATGGATATTGAATAGCAAGGTGCGCGAAGCATTGGTCGCATCAGTGCGATGCACCTGGCCGCCGGTCAGGCGCCACAGCAGAAAGCTGTCGACGGTACCGAAGCGCAGCTCACCGCGCTCGGCGCGCTCGCGAGCGCCGGGAACGTTGTGCAAAATCCAGCGCAGCTTGGTGGCCGAGAAATATGGATCGATCAGCAGGCCGGTTTTGCGCGCCACGCTCGCTTCGTGGCCGGCAGCCTTGAGTTCGGCACAGTAATCGGCCGTGCGGCGATCCTGCCAGACGATCGCCGGATGGATCAGCGTGCCGGTCTGCACATCCCATACCAGCGTGGTTTCGCGCTGGTTGGTGATGCCAATGGCGGCGATCTCGGCGACATTCAGACCGCTGTGTTCGATCGCCTCGCGACAGACCTTGAGGGTCGTCAGCCAGATTTCCTCACCGTCGTGCTCGACCCAGCCGTCTTTCGGGAAGTACTGCTTGAACTCCTGCTGGGCGCGTGCCACCGGCAAACCCTGAGCACTGAAGACGATCGCCCGAGAGCTGGTGGTGCCCTGGTCGATGGCGAGCAGGTATTGAGACATGGCGCATTTCCTTATTGTTATCGGCTGGCAGGCCGTTGAAAAACTACTGCGCTCGGCTATACCGCGTTGAAATCAGGCTCAAAATGCTCATTTACCACTCGTAAACTGCGCTTTTTCGCCTGATTTCGCCTTGTCTAGCCTTCGCTCGCTACCTTTTTCAACGGCCTGCTAGCGCGCTGCAGCGGGGTAAAGCGTTTACGAAGTGCCCTGCTCAGCCGCGGCCGATATCGGCGAAAGCGGCTTGAGTGTGCTGGGCCAGGAGGGCGGCGGTCAGCTCCACTTCCAGGCCACGGCGACCGGCGCTGACATAGATGCTCGGCTGATGCTGCGCCGAACTGTCGATAAAGGTCCGCAGGCGTTTCTTCTGCCCCAGCGGGCTAATGCCGCCGAGCAGATAGCCAGTGGCGCGCTGGGCCGCGGCGGGGTCGGCCATATCGGCTTTCTTCACTCCGGCGGCATGCGCCAGCGCTTTCAGATCGAGACTGCCGGCAACCGGTACCACGGCTACCAGCAACTCGCCCTTCTCGCTCGCCGCGAGCAGCGTCTTGAACACCCGCGCCGGCTCCAAACCGAGCTTTTCCGCAGCCTCCAGCCCATAGGACGGCGCCTTCGGGTCGTGGGTGTAACTGTGCACGCGGTGCTCAGCCTTGGCTTTCTTTAACAGGTCGATGGCAGGAGTCATGTTCGATAGTGAAAACAAAATGGTGATTTCGGCTTACCTTAGCGGCAAATCGCTGGCAACGACAGCCTATAATCCGGCAAAAATCTGGATACTTTTATGAATCTGGCACCCCGACAGCAGAGTATTCTCGAACGTGCGCGCGAACGCGGCTACGTCAGCATCGACGAGTTGGCCCAGAGCTTTTCCGTCACCCCGCAGACCATCCGCCGCGACATCAACCAACTCGCCGAACAAGGCCTGCTGCGCCGTACCCACGGCGGCGCGGCGAGCGAGGCATCGAGCATCCACAACACCGCCTACGCCATGCGCGCCGGCCTGATGCGCGATGAGAAGCAGCGGATTGCCGAGGCGATTGCCGCCCAGATTCCCGACCACGCCTCACTGTTTATCAATATCGGCACCACCACCGAAGCCATCGCCCGCGCGCTGCTCAACCATCGCGGATTGAAGGTCATCACCAACAATCTGCATGTCGCTGCGCAACTCAGTAGTAAGGCTGATTTCGAGGTGCTGGTGGCCGGTGGGACCGTGCGTGACGACGGCGGCGTGGTCGGCCAGAGCGCGGTGGATTTCATCCAGCAGTTCAAGGTCGATTTCGCCGTGGTCGGCATCAGCGGTATCGATGAAGACGGTAGCCTGCTCGATTTCGACTATCAGGAAGTTCGGGTTTCCCAGGCGATCATCCACAATGCGCGGCAGGTATTACTGGCCGCCGACTCGAGCAAATTCGGGCGCAATGCGGTGGTGCGCTTGGGCGCCATTGAACTGGTCGACCAGCTGTTCACCGACCGCGCGCCACCCGCCGCCCTCGCCCGCCTACTGAGCGAACAGAAGATTCAGCTGCATCTGGCCTGATGCGCCATGCAGCCCCTTTGGGGATCGCTGCACTCGACCTGCGCGGCCCGGCCCACGCCGCCCAATCCTCCTACATTTCAAAGAACTGCGCTGGCCGATGGCCGGGCTAGCCAGCGCTCTTTTGCCGGGCTACTATTTTCGTAAATGAACATCATCACGTTCACTTCCAACCACCAAGGACCGCGATGCCAGCCCAGCAAACCCCTACCGCGCCATTGGCCGAAGTCTACGATCTCGCTGTGATTGGCGGCGGCATCAATGGTGTCGGGATTGCCGCGGACGCCGCCGGGCGTGGCTTGTCAGTGTTCCTTTGCGAACAGGATGATCTGGCCAGGCACACCTCGTCCGCCAGCAGCAAGCTGGTTCACGGAGGCCTGCGCTATCTCGAACATTATGAATTCCGCCTGGTGCGCGAGTCGCTGGCCGAGCGCGAGGTGCTGCTGGCCAAAGCACCGCATATCGTTCGGCCGCTGCGCTTCATTCTTCCCCATCGCCCGCACCTGCGCCCGGCCTGGATGATCCGCGTCGGCCTGTTCCTTTACGACCACCTGGGCAAACGCGAAAAGCTGCCGGGCTCTCGCGGGCGACGACTGGGCGCCGGCAGCCCGCTGAAGGCGGAGATCACCCGCGGCTTCGAGTATTCCGATTGCTGGGTCGATGACGCTCGCCTGGTGGTGCTCAACGCCATGGCCGCCCGCGAACAGGGCGCACATATCCATACGCGCACCCGCTGCGTGAGCGCGCGGCGCCGCAAAGGGCTCTGGCATGTCCATCTGGAGCGTGCGGACGGCAGCCTGTACTCGATCCGTTCTCGGGTGCTGGTCAACGCCGCCGGCCCGTGGGTCGCCAGCCTGCTCGAAGACAACCTGAAACTGCCCTCGCCCTACGGCATCCGCCTGATCCAGGGCAGCCACATCATCGTGCCGCGCGTGCACGACGGCGAGCAGGCCTACATCCTGCAAAACGAAGACCGGCGCATCGTCTTCGTCATCCCCTATCTCGAGCGCTTCAGCCTGATCGGCACCACCGATTGCGAATACCGCGGCGATCCGGCGCGCGTGACGATCAGCGACACGGAAATCGATTACCTGCTGCAGGTGGTCAACGCCCACTTCAAGCGCTCCATCGCCCGCGCTGACATCCTGCACAGCTTTGCCGGGGTGCGGCCTCTGTGCGACGACGAGTCGGACGACCCGGCGGCAGTGACCCGCGATTACACCCTGGCGCTGGTCGGCCAACTTGGCGAAGCGCCGCTCCTGTCGGTGTTCGGCGGCAAGCTGACCACCTACCGCAAACTCGCCGAAACGGCGTTGGCGCAGCTCGCGCCGTATTTCCCGCGCATGCGGCCGGCCTGGACGGCCACGGCGCCACTCCCCGGCGGCGAACAACTGAGCGATCCAGAGCGGCTCACCGAGATCTTGTGTCAGCGTCACGGCTGGCTCGAGCGCAGCCTCGCCCGGCGCTGGGCACACAGTTATGGCAGTCGCTGCTGGCGCCTGCTGGAAGGCGTACGCGGGGTGACCGATCTGGGCGAAAACCTCGGCGGTGGACTCTACGCCCGCGAGGTCGACTACCTCTGCGAACAGGAATGGGCTGTCGACGCCGACGACATCCTGTGGCGCCGCACCAAGCTCGGTCTGCTCCTCAGCCCCGGCCAGCAGGCCCGCTTACGCGCTTACCTGGCCGCCGAGCGCCCGCAGCACATGCAAACCGCCTGACCCCAGCCCATCACAACTGCGCCACCCCGATCGGTCGCCGATGGGCCGCCAGATAAGGCAGCACGGCGCCCAGCAGCGGCGCCTTGAAGGCCTCCTGAAAGCGATGCGCCAAGCCCGGAATCAGGCGTAGCTGGCTGCCTCTGATGTGCGCAGCGACATGCACGCCGTGCATCACCGGCAGCAGCGGATCGGCAGTGCCATGCACCACCAGAGTCGGCACCTGCAGGCGATCCAGCAAGGCCACGCGACTGGGCTCGGCGAGGACGGCGAGCAACTGGCGCTGCGCTCCGTCGGGATTGAAGGCCCGATCATAGGCGGCGCGCGCCTGGTACAGGAGCTGCGCGCGATCGTCATGAGTCGCCGGACTGCCTAACGCGGCGAGCAAGTCGGCCTGCTGTTCGATGGCCAGCTCGCGGTTAGCGGCCTCGCGCCGGCTTAGCAGTGCCAGCAAGGCCGGGCTCGGGGCTGGCAAACCCTGGGCGCCGGAGCTGGTCATCAACAGGATCAGACTGAGCACCCGCTCGGGAGCCAGATCGGCCAGGTGTTGGGCGATCATGCCGCCCATGCTCACGCCCAGGACGTGGAAGCGCGAAACCTCCAGATGATCCATCAACGCCAGGGTGTCGCCAGCCATGTCGCGCAGACCATAAGGCGCGCTGACGCTCAGACCGAGCCGATAGCGCAGCGCTGCATAGGTCAGATTGGTTGCGGGTGCTTGCTGCACCCAGGTCGACAAGCCAACGTCGCGGTTGTCGAAACGGATCACCCGGAAGCCCTGCGCGCACAGCGCCTGGACCACTTCATCGGGCCAGTCGATCAACTGCCCGCCGATGCCCATGACCAGCAGCAAGGCCGGATCCTGCACCCGACCGATGCTCTGGTAGGCCAGGCGCACCTCACCCACTTCGGCCATTTCGGTCGGTACGGCGACATCACAACGGTTCGCCGCAAAGGACGACAGGCCGCACAACCAGGCGGCGAGCAACAGCAACAGGCGCATCGAAATTCCAGAACGCAGATCCCCAGTAGACAGAGATTCGCAGACATTCATACGAGCGCGCCGCCACAGTTCGGTGACAATTTGATGAAGAACGCCGAACGGTCGTTCGGCGCAGTTTTCACGCCGAGGATTGCGTAGGGCGGGACTCAGGAGCGTCAGCGAACAGTCCGCCATCGGCCTGGGTCCACGGCGTACTGCTGCGCGAGTACGCCCTACGCGGGTTGCGAATCTGGGCAGCTCCCATCGCGAATGAATTCGCTCCTACACGAGGCCAACCGACGCTCAGGCCAACTCGCGGCGCAGCTGCCGCGCCGCCGCCACCATGTTCACCAGCGCCGCCTCGGTCTCCGCCCAACCACGGGTTTTCAGGCCGCAGTCGGGGTTGATCCACAGGCGCTCGGCGGGAATCCGGCGTGCCGCCTTGTTGAGCAGATTGACCATCTCAGCGGTATCCGGCACCCGCGGCGAATGGATGTCGTAGACGCCCGGGCCGATCTCGTTGGGATATTCGAAGGCCTCGAAGGCGTCCAGCAGCTCCATGTCCGAACGTGAGGTCTCGATGGTGATCACGTCGGCATCCATCGCGGCGATCGACTCGATCACGTCGTTGAACTCGCTGTAGCACATGTGCGTGTGGATCTGCGTCTCGTCGCGCACGCCGCTGGCGCACAGGCGGAACGCTTCGGTGGCCCAGTCCAGGTAGGGCTGCCAGTTGGCACGGCGCAGCGGCAGCCCTTCGCGGAACGCTGCCTCGTCGATCTGCACAATCTTGATCCCGGCCGTTTCCAGGTCGACCACCTCGTCGCGAATCGCCAGGGCCAGCTGGCGCGCCTGCACCTCGCGGCTCACGTCCTCGCGCGGGAAGGACCACATCAACATGGTCACCGGGCCGGTGAGCATGCCCTTCATCACCTTGGCGGTGAGGCTCTGCGCGTAGGCGATCCACTCCACGGTCATCGCCTTGGGCCGACTCAGGTCGCCGTAGATCACCGCCGGTTTCACGCAGCGAGAACCGTAGCTCTGCACCCAGCCGAAGCGGGTGAACAGATAGCCATCCAGCTGCTCGGCGAAGTACTCGACCATGTCGTTGCGTTCGGCCTCGCCGTGCACCAGCACGTCCAGGCCGAGGCGCTCCTGCACGTCCACGGCGTGGCGGATTTCCGCGTGCATCGCCTCGGTGTACTCGGCCGCCGACAGCTTGCCCTGCTTGAAGGATTGCCGGGCCAGACGGATCGCCGCGGTCTGCGGGAACGAGCCGATGGTGGTGGTCGGGAATGCCGGCAGTTGCAGGCGCGCACGCTGTTGCTCGATGCGCTGGGCGAAGGGCGACAGACGCTGGCTGTCCTGCGCCTTGACCGCCGCCAGCCGCGCCCGCACCGCCGGCTTGTGGATGCGCGGCGAGGCGGCACGGCCGGCCTGCACCGTGCGGCTCGCGGCCAGGGCGGCCTGCACTGCGGCACTGTGCGGATCGTTGAGCGTGGCACTGAGCACGGCGACTTCGCCGCACTTCTGCACGGCGAACGCCAGCCAGCTGTGCAGCTCGGCATCCAATTGGTCTTCGCGGGCCAGGTCGACCGGGCTGTGCAGCAGCGAGCAGGACGGCGCCACCCACAGGTTGGCGCCGAAGCGCTGCTCGGCCTCGCGCAGCTGTTCCAGGGCCTGGTCGAGATCGCAGCGCCACACATTGCGGCCGTTGACCACGCCGAGCGACAGCACCTTGTAGGTCGGCAGGCGGTCGAGCAGCAACGGCAACTGCTCCGGCGCGCGCACCAGATCGACGTGCAGGCCATCCACCGGCAGGCCGACGGCCAGGCCGAGGTTGTCCTCCAGACCGCTGAAATAGGTGGCGACCAGCTTCTTCAGCGGCGCGTACTGCAACAGGTGGTAGGCGCGCTCGAAGGCGTTCTTCCAGGCCTGCGGCAGGTCGAGGGTGAGGATCGGCTCGTCGATCTGCACCCACTCGACGCCCTGAGCGGCCAGGCGCCCGAGGATTTCGCCGTAGATCGGCAGCAGGCGTTCGAGCAGGTCGAGCTTGTCGAATGCATCGCCCTTGGCCTTGCCCAGCCACAGGTAGGTCAGCGGGCCGATCAGCACCGGCTTGACCTTATGGCCCAGTTCACGGGCCTCGGCGACTTCCTCGAACAGCTGCTCCCAGCTCAGCTGGAAGCGCTGGTCTGCGGAAAATTCGGGGACCAGGTAGTGGTAGTTGGTATCGAACCACTTGGTCATTTCCTCCGCATGCGCACCACCACAGCAACCCTGGCTGACGCCGCGGGCCATGCCGAACAGGGTGTCGAGGCTCGGCTGGCCGCTGTGCGGGCGGAAACGCTCGGGGATCACGCCGAAGGTCAGCGAATGAGTCAGCACCTGGTCGTACCAGGCGAAGTCGCCGACCGGCAGCAGCTCGATACCAGCGTCCTTTTGCAGCTGCCAGTGGACGGCGCGCAGCTGGCGGCCAACGGCGCGCAGGCCGGCCTCATCGAGATCGCCTTTCCAATAGGCTTCGAGCGCTTTTTTCAGCTCGCGGTCGCGACCAATGCGGGGGAATCCGAGGTTATGGGCCAGGGCCATGGCGTTGTCTCCTTCTGATCAATGAATGGCCGCCATTCTCGACACCCATCGCATCATGAGACAAACTCAACATATTCTTGATGATCACAAGGTTTTCTCATGATCGTCTTGTAGGAGCGAATTCATTCGCGATGACTATCTCCGCCGATCGCGAATGAATTCGCTCCTACCCCAACCTATATGTAGGGCGGGTGAAACCTGCGGGTTGCACCCGCCCTACATCATTGATCGCCAATGAACTCGCTCCTACTCATCACCGAACGCCATGAGGTTGCCCATGCTGGAAATTCGCCATCTGAAAACCCTGCACGCTCTGCGCGAGGCCGACAGCCTGGTGGAAGCCGCCGAGCGCCTGCATCTGACCCAATCGGCGCTGTCCCATCAGTTCAAGGAGCTGGAAGAGCGCCTGGGTATGCCGCTGTTCGTACGCAAAACCAAGCCGGTGCGCTTCACCAGCGCCGGCCTGCGCCTGCTGCAACTGGCCGACAGCCTGTTGCCGCAACTGCGCACCGCCGAGCGCGACATGGCGCGCCTGGCCGGCGGCACCGCGGGCCGTTTGCACATGGCGATCGAATGCCACAGCTGCTTTCAATGGTTGATGCCGACCATCGACCAGTTCCGCGATGCCTGGCCGGAAGTCGAACTGGATCTGGCCTCGGGCTTTTCCTTCGCCCCACTGCCGGCCCTGGCGCGCGGCGATCTCGACCTGGTGGTGACTTCCGACCCGGTCGAGTTGGCCGGCATCACCTATGTGCCGCTGTTCACTTACGAGGCGCAACTGGCCGTGGCCAACCAGCACCCGTTGGCCAGCAAGCCCTACGTGGTGCCGGAAGACCTGGCCAGCGAAACACTGATCACCTATCCGGTGGAGCGCGACCGCCTGGACATCTTCACTCGCTTCCTCGAGCCGGCCGACGTCGAGCCGGCGCAAGTGCGCACCTCGGAACTGACGGTGATGATGATGCAGTTGGTGGCCAGCGGACGGGGCGTCTGCGGCCTGCCCAACTGGGCCATGCACGAGTACAGCGCCCGCGGCTATGTGACGGCCAAGCGGCTCGGCGACAAGGGCTTGTACGCCACGCTTTACGCCGGAATCCGCGCCGACATGCTCGACGCGCCGTTCATGCGCGACTTCTTGCTGACCGCTAAGGACACTTCATTCGCCACACTGGAAGGGGTGAGCGCGGCGCGTGGCTGACCACATACCGGCGGCTCAGCGCGTAGAAAAATGCTGCGGATGGCCGCCGGTTGCCCTTGGCGGCTTTTGCCAACCATTACTTGGCGCCAGCCGAACACAGCAAAGCGCAGAGCAAACCGGATATTTCGATTTAAATTTTCACACAGACAAATATGCCGTTCCCTGACACTTTGTCCCACGGCACTATCTTTTCGTAGTCATGTTCAAAAACATGGACTTCGAAATAAGGTTGCAATAACTCTTGCCACTCATCAAAACCTAAAGCCACCATGGCATGTTCATCTTCCCATGACTGTTTAACATCCAAAGTGGTTTTCTCAATACTGAGTCGTAGTGATTGTTTCTCGCCATGACCGCAGTAGTTCCATCCCGAGCTGAAAGCAAAGTGACTGCCGCCATGCTCTACCGTATGCCGGGCGAATGAATTGTTATCGATCTTATGTTTATCCACAGCATTAAAGCAGAACACGCCATCGGCTTTTAGCGCCTTGTGGACGCTGGCGATGCACGCTTTCAGCCTGTCAATCTCGCCACTGTAATGAATGGAGTAGAGGAAACAGGTGACCAGATCGACCGGTTCATCCACGCTAAAAGCACACATATCCTGCAAGGTAAATTGGGCTTCCGGGCAGCGCAGTTTAGCGATGTCCAACATGGGTTGATTAATATCCAGCCCACTACTGCTGTAGCCAAAGTCTATGAAATACCGAACATGTGGCCCGGTGCCACAGGCCAAATCGATATGATCCTTGCCTGCACTGCCGAATAGCTGATGAAACCTACGCACACTATTGCTTTGCGCTTGGTAGTCGATGTCAGCACACATCAAATCGTAATAGCCGGACAGATCGGTATATAAAGCATTGGTGGACATAGCAACCCTAACAACCCAAACAAGAATTTCGATAATTCATGAAGCAATCAGTGTATTCATGAGCGCTAGCATAAAAACACGTCTGTGCTATGACCCTACTAGAAAGCAATGAGCGCTAGTGTACAGAAACAATATTCCACCTTAACGCCAGGTACTCGCGGAGTCCCCATGCCACTGGTCACCGTCACCGTTCGCAAGCCGAAATCGACAGCATTCAAGGCCACCGTAGTCGACGCCGTGCATGCGGCTCTGGTGTCCTCGGGCGTGCCGGCCACCGACAAATTCCAGCGTGTGTTGGAACTCGACACCGAGGACTTCCGCTTCGACCCCAGTTATCCAGATTTGCAGAACGAGCGCGGCGAGAGCTTCGTGCTGATCGAAATCCTCTGGTCGGTGGGGCGCAGCGTGAAGGTGAAGAAGAAACTCCTCGAAGAACTGATGACCACGTTGGCCAAGGCCAACTTCGACACGGAGCAGATCATGGTCTGTTTCAAGGAGACGTCGTGGGAGAACTGGTCGTTCGGCGGTGGACGGCTCATCCACACCTGATCCCCTTCGCTGGCCGCCCCGCCTCACACGGTTTAGGCTCTAAGCGGCCGATCTCCGGCGAGGAGCTTTCATGAATCTGTCCCTGCTCAGCCGCTACGCATTCTTCGCTTTCTGCGTGTTATTCACCCTATTCAGCCTGCCCTTTCTAGTCGCCCACGACTGGCTGTGGCCACTGACGCTGCTCACCGGGGTGCTGAGTCTGATTGGTCTCGGCGATCTGTTGCAGACGCGCCAGGCAGTGCGGCGCAACTATCCGATTCTCGGCAACATCCGTTATCTGGTGGAGGGGATCCGCCCGGAGATCCGCCAGTACCTGCTGGAGGGCGACGCCGAACAGCTGCCGTTTTCCCGCGCACAACGCTCGCTGGTGTATGCGCGGGCGAAGAATGAGAGCGCGGACAAGCCGTTCGGCACCCTCACCGACGTGTATCAGAACGGTTTCGAGTTCATTGGCCACTCGCTGCTGCCGGCCGATCACGCCGACCCGAGCAGCTTCCGCGTGACCATCGGCGGGCCGCAGTGCAAGCAACCCTACTCGGCCTCGGTGTTCAATATTTCGGCAATGAGTTTCGGCTCGCTGAGCGCCAATGCGATCCGCGCGCTGAACCAGGGCGCCAAGCTTGGCGGTTTCTACCACGACACCGGCGAGGGCAGCATCAGCCTCTACCACCGCGAACATGGCGGCGATCTGGTCTGGGAGCTGGGCAGCGGCTACTTCGGTTGTCGCGATGACGACGGCCGTTTCGACCCGGCGCGCTTCAGCGAGCAGGCCAGCAACCCTCAGGTACGGATGATCGAGATCAAGCTGAGCCAGGGCGCCAAGCCCGGCCACGGCGGCATCCTGCCCAAGCACAAGGTCACCGCGGAAATCTCCCTGACCCGCGGCGTGCCAATGGGCCAGGACTGCATCTCGCCGGCGCGGCACAGTGAGTTCTCCACCCCGGTCGAGATGATGGCTTTCATCGCCCGCCTACGCGAGCTATCCGGCGGCAAGCCGGTCGGCTTCAAGCTGTGCCTGGGCCATCCGTGGGAGTTCATGGGCATCGCCAAGGCCATGCTGGCGACCGGCATCCTGCCGGACTTCATCGTCATCGACGGCAAGGAAGGCGGCACCGGCGCGGCGCCGCTGGAGTTCACCGACCATATCGGCGTGCCGCTGCGCGAGGGCCTGCTGTTCGTGCACAACACCCTGGTCGGACTCAACCTGCGCGACAAGATCAAGCTCGGCGCCAGCGGCAAGATCGTCAGCGCCTTCGACATCGCCAGCGTGATGGCCCTGGGCGCAGACTGGGCCAACTCGGCGCGCGGCTTCATGTTCGCCATCGGCTGCATCCAGTCACAGAGCTGCCATACCAACAAATGCCCGACCGGCGTGGCCACCCAGGACCCGCTGCGCCAGCGCGCCCTGGTGGTGCCGGACAAAGCCCAGCGGGTGCACAACTTTCACCGCAACACCTTGAAGGCGCTGAGTGAAATGATTGCCGCCGCCGGCCTCAGCCATCCGTCGCAGATCGAGGCCAAACACCTGGTGCGGCGCCTGTCGGCCAGCGAGATCAAGCTCTACTCGCAGGTGCACGTGTTCCTCAAGCCGGGCGAGCTGCTCAGTGGCGAGATTTCCGGCGAGTTCTATCGACGCATGTGGCAGATGGCGCAGGCCGAGAGCTTCGACGCCCTGCCGATCTAAGTTCTGGCAAAAATGGTTCCGGCAGAGGCGCCGCGGGCTGGACTAAAGTGAAGGTCAGCCCCGCCAGAGGAAACCGCCATGCGTCCACTTAACTGCCTGTCGTTACTGATCTGCCTGTCGCTCGCGAGCGTCGCGGCATCCGCCGCCGATCGCGGCCTGATCCAAGAGCGAATACAGGAGCATCTGCAAGCGCGTATCAAAGCCATGGACAGTAACGGCGACGGGGCTATTTCGCGCGAGGAATATCTGACCAACGCCGAGAAGCAATTCCAGCGGTTGGATAGCAACCACGATGGCAAGATCACTCAGGAAGAAATGGCCACCACCGGGCAAAACCTGCTACCACACGACGAACGGGAACCTGATTAAAGCCCTGAAGGCGCGCTTGCGCGGCGATGCGGGGGCTTTTGCTTTTTATCCCCTCGCCCCTCCGGGGAGAGGGTTAGGGAGAGGGGACGTGCCGACCACGCTGTTCCTGCCTGCCCCCCTCTCCCCCACCCTCTCCCATAAATGGGAGAGGGAGTCAGAACGGCGTGCAGCAAATATCTCCATATTGCCCTTCGTGGCGAGCCAACCGACACCGCGAACACCTTCCGCAGCACCTTAAGTTTTACCCATCCGGGTCGACATAGTCGGTGACAGAGCCTGCCGACTGCCAACCGCCTTCCGATAATAAGATCCGGAGTAACACCAATGCCCAGCCTACGTGCCATCAGTATTCGCAAACGACTTTGGCTGATCCTCGCCGTGGCCTTGGTGATGCTCGTGCTGCAAGGCGGCTTGATGCTCAAGCAGCTCTATACCGGCCTCTACCAGGGCAAAATCGAGAAAACCCAACATCTGGTGGAGAACACCCAGGGGGTTTTGCAGTACTTCCATGGCCTCGAACAAGCCGGCACGCTGTCGCGCGAAGAGGCGCAGAAGCAGGCGCTGACGGCGGTGCGCGGGCTACGTTATGCACAGAACGACTACTTCTGGATCAACGATCTGGAACCGCGAATGCTCATGCATCCGACCAATCCGAAGCTCGACGGGCAACCGCTGGCCAGCCTGAAAGACCCGGATGGCAAAGCCCTGTTCAAAGACATGGTTCGACTGGCGAAAAGCCAAGGCCATGGCTCACTGGACTATCGCTGGCCCAAGCCGGGCGCCAGCGAGCCGGTGCCCAAGGTTTCCTACATCGCGCTGTTCGAGCCGTGGGGCTGGGTGCTCGGCTCAGGTATTTATATCGACGACATGCTCGCCGAATTCCGCGCCCAGGCCATGCAAGCCATCGGCATTGGCGTGCTGATCATCCTGCTGATGGCCGCGCTGATCATGCTGATTACCCGCAGCATCAGCCAACCGCTAGATACCGTGGTGCGCGCCATGGCCGACATCGCCCACGGCGAAGGCGACCTGACCCGCCGCCTGGAAGCCCACGGCCATGACGAACTGACCGCGCTGAGCGAGCACTTCAACGGCTTCACCCAGAAGCTCAGCCAGGTCATCCGCAAGCTGCTCGAAGCCACCGCCGGCCTGCAACAAGCGGCCGGCGAACTGGGCGGTATCGCCAGCAATGCCCAGCAGTCCAGCCAGCGCCAGTCCGAGCAGATGGAACTGGTGGCCACGGCGATCAACGAAGTCACTTACGGCGTGCAAGATGTAGCGAAGAACGCCGAACATGCCTCCGGCGAAGTGCATTCGGCCGAAGGTCAGGCGCAACAAGGCCAGAGCAATATCGACAGCAGCCTGCAGCAGATCGACCAGCTGTCGACGACCATCAGCCAGGCGGTGCAGGTCATGCAGTCGTTAGCCGAGGAAAGCACCCAGATTGGCGGCGTACTCGAGGTGATTCGCTCGATTGCCGACCAGACCAACCTGCTGGCCTTGAACGCCGCCATTGAAGCCGCCCGCGCCGGCGAACAAGGCCGCGGCTTTGCCGTGGTTGCCGACGAGGTGCGCCTGCTGGCGCAGCGCACGCAAAAATCCACGGCGGAAATCCAGGTGATGATCGAGCGCCTGCAGAACAATTCCGGCGCCGCGGTGAAAGTCATCAACGAAAGTAGCCGCAATTCGCAGCTGACCGTGGAGATGGCCGGTCAAGCCGGTCATAGCCTCGGCCAGATCGCCCAGTCGCTGCGCACCCTGACCGGCCTGAACGCCTCGATTGCCAGCGCGACCCTGCAGCAATCGCACGTGGTCGAGGACATCAACCAGAACGTCACCGCCGCCGCCGGCCTGGCCCGCGAAAACGCCGACGCCGCCGAAGCCACCGCCGCCGCCAGCCAACGGCTGGGCGTGCTGGCCGGGCAATTGGGCGGTTTGATCGGGCAGTTCAAGGTGTGATGGAAGGGGCGCATGTAGCCCGGATGCAATCCGGGGAGGTCGGAGATATTCCCTCCCGGATTGCATCCGGGCTACGTCCCTGCATCCACCTGCCAACACCGGTAGGCGCAGGCTTTATCGGCGAACAGCGACAACTCCGCGCATCCCATCGCGAATGAATTCGCTCCTACTCGTCCTGCGCGACTCGTCCCCTAAACCATCTCCAGGGCGAGCTTGCGATGCGCTGGCGGGTAGGCGGCGTCGATCAGGGCCAGGTCGTCGGCGCTCAGGCGCAACGCGGCTGCCGCGGCGTTTTGCCGGACATGGTCGGCGTCTAGCGCCTTGGGAATCGCCAGCACCCCGTCACCGCGGATCACCCAGGCCAGCGCGACTTGCGCCGGGGTTGCTTGATGGCGATGGGCAACCTCGAGCAAGGCCGCATTCTCCAGCAGCTCCCCGCCCTGGCCGATGGGACAGTAGGCCATCAGCGGCATGCCTCGGCCGCGTTGCCACGGCAGCAGGTCGAACTCGATAGCGCGCGCCTCGGGGTTGTAGAGCACTTGGTTGGCCGCGCAGGCGTTGTCGCCGAGTTCGTGCAGATCGTCGACATCGAAATTGGATACGCCCCACTGGCCGATCTTGCCCTGCTCGCGCAGTCGCTCGAAGGCTTCGATGGTTTCCGCCAGCGGGTGAGCACCGCGCCAATGCAGGAGATACAGGTCGATCCGTTCCGTGCCCAGGCGCCGCAAGCTGCGTTCGCAGGCGGCCGGTACGCCTTGGCGACTGGCGTTGTGTGGATAGACCTTGCTAACCAGAAACACCTCGTCGCGGCGACCCTGAATCGCCTCGCCGACCACGTCCTCGGCACCTCCTTCGCCATACATCTCGGCGCTATCGATCAGGCTCAGGCCCTGCTCAATGCCCAAGCGCAGCGCCGCTACTTCACGCTTGCGCGCGCTGCGGTCCTCGCCCATCCGCCAGGTGCCCTGACCTATCACCGGCACGTGGGCGCCGGCCAATTCCATTGTGCGCATGTCATTCCTCGTCTATTCGATGCCGCAAATCAGACTTCCACCCAGGGATCGTAACTGCCAAAGCTCCACACATGCCCTTCCAGATCGAGACAGGTGAAGCCGCGGCCACTGTAGTCTTCATCCTTGATGTCGATGACGATCTGCGCGCCGGCTGCCTTGGCCCGCGCATACAGCTCGTCGACCCGTTCGACCACCCGATACACACTCTGGGTGTTACCGCCCGCCTGATCTGACTGGCGCATCAGCTTGCCGTAAGCCGATTGTTCGTCGAGCGAGCCGAGCATCAGCATGCCGGTGCCGCAGTCGAGCTGGGCATGGGCGATACCGCCGTACTCGCTGGGCACTACCAAATGCTCGCTGAAGCCAAAAGCCTTACACAGCCAGGCGATGGCCGCTGGCGCGTTGCGGTAGCGCAGACAGGGAATCAGGTTGGAGCGGGTGTTGTGGGCATGATTGATCATGATGGCCGGCCTCAAGCAGGAGCGTCGCAGACCTCAGCGTAGCCCCGACCTTGCCATTGCAGCAGGCAGAAACCGTGGCCGAACGGGTCGGCGTACTGGGCGATGCGCCCCCAGACTTGACTGCGGATGGCCGGCTCGCAGCAGATCGTAAACAGGCTCTTAGCGGGGCGCGGAGTGCAGCAGCAACAGCAGCGAAACCGGTTGCTCGCTCTCCGGGTGCAGCGGTTCCTGCATCCATTCCAGGCGCCAGCCGGTTTCATGCAGCAAGGCCAGCCAGGATTCCAGGGTGCGGAAGAACCACGGCATCGGTTCCTGGAAGCCTTCACCGAAGCCGGCGAAGGTCTCGACCCGCCAACCGTCCTGATAAGGGCCAGTCCCCCGCGCGCTCCACGGATGCAACGTTTGGATCAGCAGCGAACCGTGCGGCGCCAGAAGACCGTGCAAGGTCTCAAGCATCGGCGCCAGCGGCTCTTCGAGCAGGGCGAAATTGCACACCAGCATGTCAAATTGACCGAGCAGATCGGCCTGGTTATCCAGCTCGGCATAGCCGCATACGCGGTATTGCGCAGAACCGGCGGCACGCGCCACCTCGATCAGCGGCGCGGATGCGTCGACGCCGACCGATTGGATGCCATGCGCCGCCAGCCCGCGACACAGCCATCCTTCGCCACAACCGATATCCAGCACGCGCTTGGGCGCACAGGCGAGCACCGCGCGTAAAATCGCCGCATCGGTGACCAACCGGCGACTTTCGATACGTTGCTCGCGCACCGCCGCGGTCCAGGCATCGGCGTTGGCCTGCCAGCTGTGTTTTAGCTGTTCGCGATGATCGTGCTGCATAGCCTGTCCAAATGGGTTCTGGGCCTGATCGAATAGATCTATTTCAGCCGTTGTCGGGGCAAACTGACAAGATGACCTTAGCGATTCTAGGCTAGGAGTGGCACCTCGGGAGAATCTTGTCAGGAGCTTCGCAGAGACCGACAAGAGCCTCTACGCTCTAGGTAAAGGCATCAAACGTGTAGCCAGGATCACCTCCCTATGGGCGCACTATGGCAATCCGATGCACAACAGACCGCTCCAGCTGCGAGCGGGCTCCCAGAACCTCATTCCCCTAAACCCGCCCCCCGTTCCCAGCTACGTCGCTACTTCTGGTTTCTCTTGTTGCTACTCGCTATTGGCCTTGGCGTGCTGCTGTACGGCGAGGTGCGCACGGCGCGCCTGCAGTCCAGCGAACTCAGCAATTACGCGCAACGCCTCGATTACCGCGTAGAGAGCGGCCCGAGCAGCGCTATCGAGTTTCCCGACGCGGGACCGTTCGACCGCCGCCTCGGCTATGCCTACCTGCCGCAACTACTCGACCGACTGCAGAGGCGCGGCTATCTGATTCTCGCCCAGGCCCAATTTTCCCCGGCGCTGCTTAATTACAGTCAGCGCGGCCTGTTCATTCCCTACCGCGAGAAAATTCAGGCCGGCCTGGCGATTGCCGATTGCAGTGGCGTACCGCTGTACGGCTTCAGCTACCCGCAACAGTTCTATCCGAACTTTGCCAGCATTCCGCCGTTGGTGGTGGGCAGCCTGCTGTTCATTGAAAACCGCGAGCTGCTGGACGAGAAACAACCGCTGGCCAACCCAGCCGTGGACTGGCCGCGCTTCCTCCTGGCGGCCTGGAGCCAGGTCGGCAAGCACGTCGGCCTGGCCGGCCAGTCCGCCGGCGGCAGCACACTGGCCACGCAACTGGAGAAATACCGCCACTCGCCGGAAGGTCGCACCGGCTCGGCCGGCGAGAAGCTCAAGCAGATGATGTCCGCCAGCGTACGCGCCTATCAGCAGGGGCCACAGACATTGGCGGCGCGCCAGGACATCATCCGCGACTACCTCAACAGCGTGCCGCTATCCGCCGCACCGGGGCATGGCGAAATTCATGGTATGGCCGATGGCTTGCGCATCTGGTACGGAGCCGGTTTCGCCCAAGTCAACGCCGCGCTCGCCGATGAGCGCGCCGCCAACCTACCCGCCCGCGCCCTGGCGCTACGGCAGGTGCTGTCGCTGATGATCGCTCAGCGCCGCCCGTCCTATTACTTGGCCCGCGGCCGCGACGAGCTGAACCAGCTAACCGACAGCCACCTGCGCATCCTCGCCAATGGCGGGGTGATCGACAGCGCGCTGCGCGATGCCGCGCTGGCCAGCCAGCTGCGTTTCCGCAACTTGCAGCAGGAGCCGGCGCTGCAGGCCAACGAGATCAACAAAGGCATCAGCGTGGCTCGCAGTCGCCTGTCAGCGATGCTCGACCGGCCGCTATACGACCTCGACCGCCTCGATCTATCCGCCACCACGACGCTCAATGGCACCCTGCAGCAGCAAGTCAGCGAATACCTGCGGCGTCTCGCCGATCCGACCTTCGCCGAGCAGATCGGTCTGTATGGCGAACGCCTGCTGTCACCGGAGAAAACCGCCGAGGTCAATTACAGCTTCACCCTGTTCGAACGCACCACCGACGGTTCACGGGTGCGCGTGCAGACCGACAGTACGGTGCAGCCGTTCGACATCAACGAGGGCAGCAAGCTGGAACTCGGCTCCACCGCCAAGCTGCGCGTACTCACCACCTATCTGGAAGTTATCAACGAACTGCATACGCGCTTCGCCGCCGTGCCGGCAGCCGAACTGCGCAAGGTCGAAGTCGCCGATCCGGATCACTTGACTCGCTGGGCCGTCGACTACCTGATCGATGCCAAGGACCGCAGCCTGCCAGTGATGCTCGAGGCGGCCCTGGAACGCAAATACTCAGCCAGCCCCTATGAAGGCTTCTTCACCGGTGGCGGCATGCACACCTTCAATAACTTCCGCAAAGAAGACAACGGCCGCCGGCCGACCCTGCGCGAAGCCCTGCGCGAATCGATCAACCTGCCGTTCATTCGCCTGCTGCGCGATCTGGTGCGCTACAGCACCTATCAAGGGTCGAACAACAGCGCCGAGCTGCTCAAGGACGATAGCAACCTACGCCGCCAGGAGTATCTGGCACGCTTCGCCGACCGCGAAGGCCGCGTATTCCTGCTGCGCTTCTGGCGCAAATATCAGGGCAAAAACGCCGCCGAACGCCTCGAGACCTTTCTCGACGGCCTGCGCCCAACGGCCTCGCGGCTGGCCGCGGTACACCGCTACCTGATGCCGGGAGTCGACGAACAAACCTTCGGTGCGTTCGTCAATGCGCATCTGCCGCAGGAGAAGATCGGCGAAGAACGCATTCACGAGCTGTATATGAAGTACCGGCCCGGCGCCTTCGATCTGCCTGACCAAGGCTATATCGCCCGCGTGCACCCGCTGGAGCTGTGGCTGCTCGGCTACCTGCTGGAGAACCCGCAAGCCAGTTACAAGGACGCCGCCAACGCCAGCGAATTCGAGCGCCAGGAGGTGTATGCCTGGCTGTTCAAGAGCCGCCACAAAAGCGCACGCGACAGCCGCATCCGCACCATGCTGGAGGTCGAGGCGTTTCTCGATATCCACAGCCGCTGGCAGCGCGTCGGCTACCCGTTCGACCACTTGGTGCCGTCGCTGGCCACCGCCATCGGCAGCTCCGGCGACCGCCCCGCCGCGCTCGCCGAGCTGATGGGAATCATCCAGAACGATGGCGTGCGTCTGCCCACCGTGCGCATCGACAGCCTGCAATTCGCCACGGACACCCCCTACGAAACGCGCCTGGGTATCGACCCGGACCGCGCCGAGCGGGTGCTGCCCAGCGCGGTGGCCGCGGCCCTGCGCGGCGCCCTCGCCCAGGTGGTGGAAGCCGGTACGGCACGCCGTTTGGTCGGGAGTTTCACCCAGGCCGACGGCCAGCCGCTGGTGATGGGCGGCAAGACCGGCACTGGCGACAACCGCATCGAGAGCGTCACCCGCGGCGGCTGGGTGAAGAGTTCGAAGGCGATGAACCGCACCGCGACCTTCGTGTTCTACCTCGGCGACCACCACTACGGCACGCTCACCGCCTTCGTCCCCGGCCGTGCGGCGGAAAACTTCCGCTTCACCTCGGCGTTGCCGGTGCAGGTGCTCAAAGGCATGGCACCGATTCTCCAGCCCTATCTGCAAGGCAGCAGCCCTGGCCAGTGCATGACGCCGAATTCGGGCATGCAGGTCAGCCATCGATAAGTGTTGTAACGCTCCCGCCAGCCCGGTAGCCCGGATGCAATCCGGGGGAAAGCAGGCAACCCCGCTCCCCGGATTACATCCGGGCTACGAACTCAGAGTACGCAGCGGCTAATCCGCAGCCACTAAGGCATGTTGCCGATGATTTTCCTGATCTCCTGCTCGGAGAACCCACGCAGTGTCTGCGTCCGCACATTGCCGAGCGAGCCGGCTTTCAACAGCACGGTGGTTGCGGCCTCGTCGCTCCCCTCGGTGACCACCAGCAGGTCATAGCTGCCAACGGTCCAGTAGACGGCCTTGACGGCCACCCCCAGCCCCTCGGCCATCGCCTTGAAGGCTTGGAAACGATCGGGTGACTCTTTGACCGAGCGAATGCCCTGGTCGGTGAAGTTCAGTAGCGAGATGAAGGTTGCCATGGTCTTACCTCTGGCGAGGTTGATTGATGGCGGTCAGCGAGTCGGCCGCGATTGCCTAGAGGAGGGCCGCCATTCCTCCGAATCCGCGAGTCCGACCGAACGTTGCGCGTACTTGCCATATCACCCTGCGGACGCAGCATGGCTGCTTCGCTGCGGCAGAGAGTCTTGGTAGGCATAGCAGCAGACTGCGACCTGCACATGACCGGTGATCCGCTAAAAAACCGGCCTGCTCAGAGCACGGCAGTGGAGGGCCGCAGCGCGGCCGCCAGCAGGCGGGGTTGCGCGCGGCACCTCCCACGGGGGCCGACAGCCGGCTCCTCCCCAGCCGGCCCGTCACCGCTCAAAAAAATGGCGAGCATCACTACAACCCCGCCACTCCCGCTACGATCAGGGCGACGGCGACCAACTTGGTCGCCGTCAACGCCTCGCCCAGCAACAGCACGCCGAGCGCCGCGGCGGCGACCTCCAGCACGCTCGGCAGCGGCCGGCTGAAAACCTCGGCGTATGGCGAACAGCACCTCGAACGCCGCGCCAGCAGCAGAAACAACCAAGCCATCTCAGAAGCTCCCGGCCAGCTCGGCCAAAGCGCGCTCGGCGCGGGCGTAAGAGTCGGCGAACGACTGGCCGCCGTATTCGTCGTCCTCCACTGCGATCACCGTTACGTCGTCGATGCCGATGAACTCGAGCACCGTGCGCAGGTGGGTGTCGGCGTGGTTGCGCGCGGCGTAAATTGCACCCGGCCCGTAGCCGTGATCGCCACGGGTGGTAACGATCAGCGCCTTCTTGCCGAGCAGACGCGGCGTATAGGGGCTGCGGGGGTTCCCCGGATCGAAATCGAAGGTGCGGCCGATGCGCACCACCTGGTCGACCCAGGCCTTCACCCCGCTGGGCACGCCGAAGTTGTACATGGGCGTGGCGATCACCAGGCGGTCGGCGGCGAACAGCTCATCCACCAGCGTTTCGCTCAAGGCCAAGTCGGCCTGCATCACCTCGTCACGCTCGCCCTCTGGCTGGAAGGCCGCGGCTATCCAACTCTCGTTGATCGGCGCAATGGCCACCCGGCCGACCTCGCGGCGCAGCACCGCGCGCTCACGGTCCTGGGTCTGCCAGGCCAGCAGGAAGGACTCCAGCAGACGCCGGGAATGGGACCGTTCGCCTCGCGGGCTGCCTTGTACGGCAAGAATCTGACTCATCTCAAGCTCCTCTTTCCACGTGATTCGACAAGCGTTTCGTTTGGATGAAACTCAGGAGCTAAGCTATTGCCAGCCGTAACAGCGGACAAATGAGGATTAGTTCACCAAGGTGAATTCAACTCACCCATGGAGCCACGATGTTCGCCAACCTACCGCTCACCGCCCTGCGCACCTTCGAGTCCGCCGCGCGCCTGTCCAGCTTCAAGGCGGCGGCGGCGGAACTGGCGGTGACGCCTACCGCCGTCTCGCACCAGATCCGCAGCCTGGAAAGCTGGCTCGGCGTGCCGCTGTTCGAGCGCCTGCCGCGCAGCGTGCGCCTGACCGCCGGCGGCCAGCGGTTGTTCGACAGCCTGCACGGCGCCTTGCTGGACGTGACCCAGACCCTCGACCAGTTGCGCCCGCAACGCAGCGCCGGCAGCCTGACGCTGTCCACCACCCCGGCCTTCGCCGCGCTGTGGCTGATCCCGCGGCTCGGCCGCTTCTACGCCGAATACCCGGACATCAACCTGCGTCTGGATGCCAGCACGGTGCTGGTCGACCTGCAGCAGGACGCCAGCGTCGACCTGGCGATCCGCTACGGCGTCGGCCAGTACCCGACCCTGCACAGCCAGTGCCTGCTCAACGAGCGCTTCGCGGTCTATGGCTCGCCGACGCTGGTGGCCGGCCTCGGCGACGAGCTGCCGACGCTGATCACCCTGCGCTGGCGCAGTTCGGGCCTGTATGCCTTGGGCTGGCAGGCCTGGTGCGCGGCGGCCGGCGCCGAGCATTGGCTGGTCGGGGCACCGCAGCGCGAGTACGACGAGGAGCACTACGCGCTGCAGGCGGCCATTGCCGGCCAGGGCCTGGTGTTGGCCAGTTCGATCCTAGTGTCGGAGTCGGTGGCGAGCGGCCTGCTGGAGCAATACCGGCCGGAAATCAGCGTGCCCGGCGCGGGCTATTCGGCGTTGTGCGTGCCGGGGCGGGAACGCCATCCGCCGGTCAAGGCCTTCCTCGCCTGGCTCGGTCGCGAGGTGGGCTGAAGCGGCGGCACCCCACCACCCGTAGGAGCGAATTCATTCGCGAATTGGGCAACTCCGTGCGACTCCATCGCGAATGAATTCGCTCCTACAAATAATCGCGGGCCGCTTTACCAGTGCGATCCGGGCAAAAAAAACCGGCCCAGGGGGCCGGTTGAAGCACATCGGGTCGCGGAGGGAGAGTCCCGGAACCAGGCATGAAGGACCTCGTTCCAGGCCGTCAGCCGCGGTGCGACCAGGCCGCGGCGACGGTTGTAGCCACAGAGCGCACTCAGATATGCGCGTCCTGGTATTCCTGCTCGGCCTCGTCGAAGTTCTTCAGCATGGTCGGCGACGGGCCGTTGCCGATGCGGCTGAAGATCAGGATGGCGAGGGTGGCGAGGATGAAGCCGGGGATGATTTCGTACAGGCCCAGGCCGATCCAGTTCTTCCACACGATCACGGTGACCGCGCCGACCAGCATGCCGGCCAGCGCGCCGTTGCGGGTCATGCCCTTCCACAGCAGGGAGAGGATCACCACCGGGCCGAAGGCGGCGCCGAAGCCGGCCCAGGCGTAGGACACCAGGCCGAGCACGCGGTTATCCGGGTTGGCGGCCAGGCCGATGGCGATCAGCGCGACCAGCAGGACCATGGCGCGGCCGACCCAGACCAGCTCGGTCTGGCTGGCGTCCTTGCGCAGGAAGGATTTGTAGAAGTCCTCGGTCAGCGCGCTGGAGCACACCAGCAGCTGGCAGCTCAGGGTGCTCATGATCGCGGCGAGGATGGCGGACAGCAGGATGCCGGCGATCCACGGGTTGAACAGGATCTTGGCCAGTTCGATGAACACCCGCTCGGGGTTCTCGCCCACCGCGCCAGCCTGATCCGGATGCGCGGAGAAGTAGGCGATGCCGAAGAAGCCCACGGCCACGGCGCCGGCCAGGCAGAGGATCATCCAGGTCATGGAGATGCGCCGGGCGGCCGGGATGGCCTTCACCGACTCGGCGGCCATGAAGCGCGCGAGGATGTGCGGCTGGCCGAAGTAGCCCAGGCCCCAGGCCATCAGCGAGATCACGCCGACGAAGCTGGCGCCCTTGAGCATGTCGAGGTTGGCGGCGTCCTTCAGCTCGATGGCGGCAATGGTCGGATCGACGCCGCCGGTGGCGAGCAGCACGATGACCGGGGTGAGGATCAGGGCGAAGATCATCAGCGTCGCCTGCACGGTGTCGGTCCAGCTCACCGCCAGGAAGCCGCCGATGAAGGTGTAGGCGATGGTCGCCGCGGCACCGGCCCACAGCGCGGTCCCGTAGGACAGGCCGAAGGTGCTCTCGAACAGGCGCGCGCCGGCGACGATGCCGGAGGCGCAGTAGATGGTGAAGAACACCAGGATCACCACCGCGGCGAAGATGCGCAGGATCTTGCTGTTGTCCTCGAAGCGGTTGGTGAAGTAGTCCGGCAGGGTCAGGGCGTTGCCGGCGTGCTCGGTCTGCACGCGCAGGCGACCAGCGACGAACAGCCAGTTGAGGTAGGCGCCGACGATCAGGCCGATGGCGATCCAGCTTTCCGAGATACCGGCGAGGAAGATCGCGCCGGGCAGGCCCATCAGCAGCCAGCCGCTCATGTCGGAGGCGCCGGCGGACAGCGCGGTGACGAAGGCACCGAGGCTGCGGCCGCCGAGGATGTAGTCGGACAGGTTCTTGGTGCGCAGATAGGCGTACAGGCCGATGAGAACCATCGCGGCGATGTACACCACGAAAGTGATCAGCATGGGGGTGCTGGCTGTCATGGGGGGATTACCCTCTCGAGTTGTTGTTATTGCGCCGCGACGGATAGTCCGCGACATGGGTTGGCACAAATGCCCGCTTGTGGCGGGCTAACCCCCCTCGCCCATGAATGGGAGAGGGGCCGAAGGAAAGGGTAAAACGCCCCTCTCCCTAACCCTCTCCCGTAAACGGGAGAGGGGACAAAAAGCGTCGATCTGGCCGCTTTGGTGGCTTAGCCGCGTAGCGGCGTAATCCACCGGCGTCCAGCAAAGCTGGTGGGTTACGCCTACGGCTAACCCACCCTACGAATCGGATACCAATCAGTCAGGCCCCGATGCCATCCGGGCTACAGATTAACCCTCTCCCGTAAACGGAAGTGGGGGGACAAAAGCCAAGGCATCCTGCCAGGCACTCCCCTCTCCCACTTGTGGGAGAGGGGCCGGTGAGAGGGAAAACCGGCAGCACCGCCCTCTCCCGCCAGGTCCTTCCAACTTTACAGCGCTCGCTTGCGTAGCCCGGATGCAATCCGGGATTTCTCGGAACCGCTGCCCCGGATTGCAATCCGGGCTACTACTTACGACTCCGCGTCGCCCAGCGACAGCAGCGAGGCGTTGCCACCGACCGCGGTGGTGTTCACCGAGGTGCTGCGTTCGTTGACGAAGCGCAACAGGTAGCTCGGCCCACCGGCCTTCGGCCCGGTGCCGGACAGGCCGCAGCCGCCGAACGGCTGGACGCCGACCACCGCGCCGATCTGGTTGCGGTTGACATAGAGGTTGCCGACCCGCGCCAGCGCCTCGATGCGCCGCGCGGTTTCCTCATTACGGCTGTGCACGCCGAGGGTCAGGCCGTAACCGGTGGCGTTGATCGCCGCGACCACCTGCTCCAGCTCGCTGGCCTGGAAGCGCACGAGGTGCAGTACCGGGCCGAAGTTTTCCTTCTTCAACTCGTGAATGCCAGCGATCTCGAACGCCACCGGGGCGACGAAGTGGCCGTCCAGACCGGCCGGCAGCTCGGCTTCGGCAATCAGCTTGCCCGCGCCTTTCAGCTGCTGGATATGCGCCAGCAGGCCAGCGCGGGCTTCGGCGTCGATCACCGGGCCGACGTCGCTTTCACGCAGGTGGGTCGGGCCGATCTTCAACTCGGCCATGGCGCCCTTGATCAGGTCGATGACCCGCTCGGCGATGTCCGCCTGCACGTACAGCACGCGCAACGCCGAGCAGCGCTGGCCGGCGCTGGTGAAGGCCGACTGCACGGCGTCCTTGACCACCTGCTCGGGCAGCGCGGTGGAGTCGACGATCATGGCGTTCTGGCCGCCGGTCTCGGCGATCAGCGCGGCGATCGGGCCGTCTTTCTCGGCCAGTTGGCGGTTGATGACCCGCGCGGTGTCGGTGGAGCCGGTGAAGCACACCCCGGCCAGACGCGCGTCGCGGCAGAACACGCCGCCGAGGGTGGCACCGTCGCCGGGCAGGAAGGCGATCACGTCCTGCGGCAGGCCGGCTTCGAACAGCAGTTCCAGGGCGCGCGCGGCGATCAGGCTGGTCTGCTCGGCCGGCTTGGCCAACACGCAGTTGCCGGCCACCAGCGCGGCGCTGATCTGCCCGAGGTAGATGGCCAGCGGGAAGTTCCACGGGCTGACGCAGGCGAACACGCCGCGACCTTCGTGGAACAGCTCGTTGCGCTCGCCGGTCGGCCCTTGCAGCTCCTCGCGGCCGAGGCGCAGGCGCGCCTGCTGGGCGTAGTAGCGGCAGAAGTCGACCGCCTCGCGCACTTCGTCGATGCCATCCTGCAGGCTCTTGCCGGCTTCCAGGGTGCACAGCGCCATCAGCTCGGCACGATAGCTTTCCAGCAGGTCGGCCAGACGTTCGAGGATCGCCGCGCGCGCATCGACCGGGGTGGCATTCCAGCGCGGCCAGGCGGCGCTCAGCGCCTCCATGGCCTGCTTGGCCTGGGCGGCACTGGCGAACTGCGCGGTGCCGACCAACCGGCTCAGCTCATAAGGGCAGCGCACTTCTTGCGCGGTGCCAGGCAGGGCCTGCCCATTGATCACCGGCGCGGCTTGCCATTGACGATTGAGGTGCGGCTGGTAGGCGCGCTCCAGTTCGGTCCACTGGGTCTGGATGTTCATGTTGAGGCCTTGGGAGTTTTGCCGCGCCGCGCCGAACAGCTCTGCCGGGAGCACGATCTTGTCATTAGCGAGGGTTGTGAACTTGCGCAGTTGCGTCACCGGATGATCGATCAGGGACGCCACCGGCACGCTGGGGTCGACCAGCTGGTGGACGAACGACGAGTTGGCGCCGTTCTCCAGCAGGCGGCGGACCAGATAGGGCAGCAGGTCCTTGTGCGCGCCGACCGGGGCGTAGATGCGCACGTTCTTGCGGTGTTGCTCGAGGATGGTGTCGTACAACGCATCGCCCATGCCGTGCAGGCGCTGAAACTCGAAATTACGCTCCTCACCGGTGCGGCCCTTGGCCTCGGCGGCCATGGCCAGGATGCAGCTGACGGTGTGGGCGTTGTGGCTGGCGAACTGCGGGTAGATCACCCCGCGGGTGAACTCCGAGAGCAGGTAGCGCGCGCAGGCCAGATAGGAGGTGTCGGTGCCTTCCTTGCGGGTGAACACCGGGTAGCCATCCAGGCCCCACTGCTGGCACTGCTTGATCTCGCTGTCCCAGTAGGCGCCCTTGACCAGGCGCAGCGGCATCTTGGCGCCGAGCTCCTTGCCCAGCAGGGTCAGCCACACCAGCACCGGCAGGCAGCGCTTGGAATAGGCCTGCACCACCAGGCCGAACTCGCCCCAGCCGGCGATGGCCGGGTCGCGCATGAGCTTCTCGTACAGCTCCAGCGACAGCTCCAGGCGATCGGCTTCCTCGGCGTCGACGGAGATGCCGACATCCAGCTTGCGCGCGCGGATCGCCAGCTCGCGGACGTTGGCGAACAGCTCGGTGAGCACACGCTCGCGCTGCGCCACTTCGTAGCGCGGGTGCAGGGCGGACAGCTTGATCGAGATCGACGGCCGCGGGCCGGGGCCGACCTGCGGCTCGGCGCCGACGGTGTCGATGGCCTTGCGGTAGTCGGCCATGTACTTCTCGGCGTCGGCGGCGGTCAGCGCCGCTTCGCCGAGCATGTCGAAGGAATAGGTGTAGCCCTGCTCGCGCTGCGGGCGGCCGTTCTTCAGCGCTTCGCTGATGGTGCGGCCGAGCACGAACTGCTTGCCCATCAGCTTCATCGCCTGGTTCATGGCGGCGCGGATCACCGGCTCGCCGGAGCGCTGGAGCAGCTTGCCGAGCACGTTCTTCGGCCGGCCATCGGCGGTTTCCGGGTCGACCACCTTGCCGGTCATCACCAGGCCCCAGGCGGCGAAGTTGACCAGCACGTTGTCGCTCTTGCCGAGGTGGCGCTCCCACTCGGCGGCGGAGAGCTTGTCGCGGATCAGCGCGTCGGCGGTGGCGGCGTCCGGCACGCGCAGCAAAGCCTCGGCCAGGCACATGAGCATCAGCCCTTCCTGGGTATCGAGGCTGTACTGACGCAATAGGGCGTCGAGGGTATCGACGGCGTTGTCCCGGCTACGGACGTCTTCGATCAGGGTCCGGGCCTCTTGGCGGATGGCCTCGATGCCGGCGTCACCGGGGTCGGCGAGCTGCAAGAGTTCTTGGAGATAGGCGGCCTCGTCAACGTTGTAGTTGGCGCTGATCTGGGGAAAGAAATCGGCTGCCTTTTGGGACGCGATCCGGGTCAGGAAATCGGCCTGCAAGACGTGACTGGCTTTGAACATCACGCCCATCCTCTTGTGGAGTCTGTTGTTATGGGTCTAGCAGTAATTTCAACGACCTACCCATAACTGTTCGGCTTAAGTGGCCTGGCATTCAAACGGATGGGGAATTTACTGAGGAAAGACGGCTAGCTCTTGCGACCTGGCGCCGCTGCCGACAAGCTAGTCGCCTGTTTTCAAGGATTAGGAAGTCGCTATGCGCATTCTGGTAACCGGCGGCGCCGGGTTTATTGGCTCGGCGGTGGTTCGCCACTTGATTCAAGACACCGCCAACGAGGTCGCCAACCTCGACAGCCTGACCTATGCAGGCAATCTGGAATCACTGGCGGAGTCGGCCAATTCACCGCGTTATCGCTTCTATCAGGAGGACATCTGCGACGCCCCCGCGCTACAGCGGGTGTTCAGCGAATTCCAACCCGACGCCGTGATGCACCTGGCCGCCGAGTCGCATGTCGACCGCTCGATCGATGGGCCGTCGGAGTTTATCCAGACCAATATCGTTGGCACCTACACCTTTCTGGAGGCGGCTCGCCAGTACTGGAACGGCCTGGATGCGCAACGCAAAACCGACTTCCGCTTCCACCACATTTCCACCGATGAGGTGTATGGCGATCTGCAAGGCACGGATGATTTGTTCACCGAAACCACACCGTATTCGCCCAGCTCACCATACTCGGCCTCCAAGGCCAGCTCCGACCACTTGGTGCGCGCCTGGCAACGGACTTACGGCTTGCCGGTACTGATCACCAATTGTTCAAACAATTACGGGCCGTACCATTTCCCGGAAAAACTGATCCCGCATGTGATCCTCAACGCCCTGGCCGGCAAACCCCTGCCGGTGTATGGCGATGGCTCGCAGATTCGCGACTGGCTCTATGTGGAAGACCACGCCCGGGCGCTGGTGCAAGTGGTCAGCCGTGGCCAGGTTGGCGAGACGTACAACATCGGCGGGCACAACGAGAAGCGCAATCTCGAAGTGGTGCAGAGCATCTGCGCTCTGTTGGATGAGTTGGTGCCGCTGAGCCAGGCAAGCACCGGGCAGCGTTCGTACCAAGAACTGATCACCTTCGTGAAAGACCGCCCCGGCCACGACCGCCGCTACGCCATCGATGCGTCGAAGATCGAGCGCGAGCTGGGCTGGGTACCGCAGGAAAGCTTCGAGACCGGGCTGCGCAAAACGGTGCAGTGGTACCTGAACAACCGTCAATGGTGGCAGCGGGTATTGAGTGGCGACTATCGACTAGACCGCCTCGGCGAGCACGCCTGAGCAAACCCCTGGAATTAGTAGAGGCAGGAGAAAACATGAAAGGAATAATTCTGGCCGGCGGCTCCGGTACCCGTCTGCACCCCATCACCCGGGGCGTGTCGAAGCAGCTATTGCCAATCTATGACAAACCGATGATCTATTACCCGTTATCGGTGCTGATGCTGGCGGGAATTCGCGAAGTCCTGGTGATCTCCACACCCGAGGACCTACCCAGCTTTCGCAATCTGCTCGGCGATGGCAGCGAGTTTGGCATCTCTTTGAGCTATGCCGAGCAGCCATCCCCGGACGGGCTGGCTCAAGCCTTTCTGATTGGCGAAGAGTTCATCGGCGACAGCAGCGTGTGCCTGGTTCTGGGCGACAACATTTTCTATGGCTATGGCTTCAGCGCCATGCTGCGCGAGGCCGCCAATCGCCCTAGCGGAGCCACGGTGTTCGGTTATCACGTCGCCGACCCGGAACGCTTCGGCGTGGTCGAGTTCGATGGCGCCGGCAAAGCCATCTCGATCGAGGAGAAGCCCAAGGCGCCGAAGTCCCACTATGCGGTCACCGGGTTGTATTTCTACGACAACTCGGTGGTGCAGATCGCCAAGCAGGTGCGGCCCTCCGCGCGCGGCGAGCTGGAAATCACCGATGTGAACAATGCCTATCTGCAGCGCGGCGATCTGCATGTCAGCCTGCTCGGCCGTGGCTTCGCCTGGCTCGACACCGGCACCCATGACTCGCTGATGGAAGCCGGCCATTACGTGCAAACCATCGAAACCCGTCAGGGCCTGAAAGTCGCCTGCCTGGAGGAGATCGCCTACCACCAGGGCTGGTTGTCGGCAGAGCAGCTCGGCCGCCAGGCTAAAGCCTTGAGCAAGACCGGTTATGGCCAGTATCTCCAGCGCCTGCTGGAAGAGGAGAGTACGCAGTGAAGGTGATTGAAACGGTTCTGCCGGGCGTGCTGATCATCGAGCCGAAAACCTTCGGCGACGCGCGCGGCTTTTTCCTGGAAAGCTTCCAGGTCGAGCGCTACCGCGAGGCCGGTATCGACCTGCCGTTCGTCCAGGACAACCACTCGCGCTCGCAACGCGGCGTACTGCGCGGCCTGCATTTTCAGCGCACGCGGCCGCAGGGCAAGCTGGTCAGCGTCAGCCGTGGCGCGGTGTATGACGTGGCGGTGGACGTCGACCCGGCCTCACCCACCTGCGGGCGCTACGTCGGCGTCGAACTGAATGACGACAACCACCGCCAGCTGTGGGTGCCGCCAGGCTATGCGCATGGCTTCTGCGTGCTCAGCGAAGTCGCCGACTTCCAGTACAAGTGCACCGATCTGTATTTCCCCGAGGATGAAGGCGGATTGCTCTGGAACGACCCGGACGTGAACATCCCCTGGCCGATTACCGAACCCTTGCTGTCCGAGAAGGATCAGCGCAATCCCCGTCTGCGCAACCTCACGGGCAGGGAATGACGATGAAGGTATTGATCACCGGCGCCCACGGTCAGGTCGGCCATGAACTGCTGCGCCACGCACCGGCTGACTTCGAAGTCCACGGGCTGGGCTCGGCCGAGCTGGACATCGCTGACGCCGCGCAGGTGCAAGCAGCCGTCGAACACCTGCGCCCGCAACTGATCATCAACGCCGCCGCCTACACGGCGGTGGACAAGGCCGAGAGCGAGGCCGAGCGCGCCTATGCGGTCAACCGCGACGGCGTGACCCATCTGGCCCGCGCCGCAGCCGAACTCGGCATTCCGGTTCTGCACATCTCCACCGATTACGTGTTCGCCGGTGACGCCGAGCAGCCCTACCGGGAAACCGATGCGACCGCGCCAAGCGGCGTGTACGGCGCCAGCAAGCTGGCTGGCGAGCAGGCGCTGAGTGAACTGTGTCCGCAGCATCTGATCCTGCGCACCAGCTGGGTGTTTGGCGCGCACGGCAACAACTTCGTCAAAACCATGCTGCGCCTGGGCCGCGAGCGGGACACGCTGGGCGTGGTGGCCGACCAGCGCGGCGGCCCGACCCCGGCCGCCGCCATCGCCGACGCGCTCTGGCAGCTGGCGACGCGCTATCGCGAGCAAGGCGCTCTGCACTGGGGGATTTTTCACTTCAGCGGCACGCCAGCCTGCACCTGGCATGCCTTCGCGGTGGAGATCTTTCGCCAGGCCGCCGAACTGGGTTTGCTGGAGCGCGAGCCACAGGTCAATGCGATCAGCAGCGCGGCCTACCCGACTCCAGCCAAGCGACCGGCCTGGTCGGTGCTCGACGGCGAGCGGCTGCGGCAAGCCCACGGCATTGGCGCGCCGGACTGGCGGCTGGGTCTGCGCGAGGTATTGCTAGAGCTGGCGGAGCGCTATTGATCAGGCCCGCTGAAGTTTGAACTTTCAGCCGGCAGTCCGCAGTCGTAGGGCGGGTTAGCCTCGTAGCGGCGTAACCCGCCATGGATGTCGGCAGGCATCCCAGTGGCCGGCCCTGCGACCAGTCGGTGGGTTACGGCCTGCGGCCTAACCCACCCTACGAAAATCAAGAAATCAAAGGGCCGGATCAATAACAGGCCGCCTGCTAGGTCGGAACCGACCAGCGTCTCGCGAGATCGTCACCATTGAAATCACTCGTGGGTCGACCCATCTACAAGGGAGACCATTGAGCGCAAGGTGCCGAATGAGCGATCAGGAATCCAATCCAGACGTCCTCGAAGAGACTTCTGTCCGTTATCCGAAAGGTTTGACCCTGCATGCGCAAACGCTGCCGGATCGTCTGCACGTCATCCCGATTCACAACCGCCCGTTCTTTCCCGCCCAGGTGTTGCCGGTCATCGTCGACGAGAAGCCCTGGGCCGAGACGCTGGAGCGCGTGGCCAGCACCGAACACAAGTGCTTGGCGCTGTTTTTTGTCGATGAACCGTTCACCACCGAGGCGCACTTCGACCCCGACGCCTTGCCTACCCACGGCACCCTGGTGCGCGTTCACCATGCCTCGAAGGAAGGTGGCAAGCTGCAATTCGTCGCCCAGGGCCTGCAGCGGGTGCGCATCCGCAACTGGTTGAGCCGCAAGCCGCCCTATCTCGCGGAAGTCGACTATCCCGCCAGCCCGGTGCAATCCAAGGACGAAGTGAAGGCCTATGGCATGGCACTGATCAATGCGATCAAGGAGCTGCTGCCGCTCAACCCGTTGTACAGCGAAGAACTGAAGAATTACCTGAACCGCTTCAGCCCCAACGACCCGTCGCCGCTGACCGACTTCGCCGCCGCGCTGACCACCGCGCCGGGCGCCGAGCTACAGGAGGTGCTGGACTGCGTGCCAATGCTCAAACGCATGGAGAAGGTCCTGCCGCTGCTGCGCAAGGAGGTCGAGGTCGCGCGCCTGCAAAACGAGCTGTCCGCCGAGGTTAATCGCAAGATCGGCGAACATCAGCGCGAGTTCTTCCTCAAGGAACAGCTGAAGATCATCCAGCACGAACTGGGTATCACCAAGGACGATAAAAGCGCCGACGCCGATGAGTTCCGCGCTCGTTTGGAGGGCAAGACCCTGCCGGCGCAGGCACAGAAGCGCCTCGATGAAGAGCTCAACAAGCTGTCGATCCTCGAGACCGGCTCGCCGGAATACGCCGTCACCCGCAATTATCTGGACTGGGCCACCGCCCTGCCCTGGGGTGTGTACGGCAAGGACAAGCTCGATCTCAAGCACGCACGCAAAGTGCTCGACCGGCACCACGCAGGGCTTGGCGACATCAAGGATCGTATCCTCGAATTCCTTGCTGTCGGCGCCTTCAAGGGCGAAATCGCCGGTTCCATCGTGTTGCTGGTCGGGCCGCCCGGGGTGGGCAAGACCAGCATCGGCAAATCCATCGCCGAATCGCTGGGTCGGCCGTTCTACCGCTTTAGCGTCGGCGGCATGCGCGATGAGGCAGAGATCAAGGGCCACCGCCGCACCTACATCGGCGCCCTGCCCGGCAAGCTGGTGCAGGCCTTGAAAGAGGTCGAAGTGATGAACCCGGTGATCATGCTCGACGAGATCGACAAGCTCGGCGCCAGCTATCAAGGCGACCCGGCCTCGGCGCTGCTGGAAACCCTCGACCCCGAACAGAACGTCGAATTCCTCGACCATTACCTGGACCTGCGCCTGGACTTGTCCAAGGTGTTGTTCGTCTGCACGGCCAACACTCTGGACTCGATCCCCGGGCCGCTACTCGACCGCATGGAGGTGATTCGCCTGTCCGGCTATATCGCCGAGGAAAAGCTCGCCATCGCCAAACGCCACCTGTGGCCCAAGCAATTGGCCAAGGCCGGGGTGCCCAAAGAGCGCCTGGCGATCAGCGATACCGCACTGCGGGCGGTGATCGAGGGCTACGCTCGCGAGGCCGGGGTGCGCCAGTTGGAGAAGCAACTGGGCAAGCTGATTCGTAAGTCGGTTGTTCAGTTACTGGAGAATCCCGAGACCAACGTGAAGATCGGCGCCAAGGATCTGGAAAGCTATCTCGGCGCACCGGTGTTCCGCACCGAACAGGTGCTTTCCGGCGTCGGAGTGATCACCGGGCTGGCCTGGACCAGCATGGGCGGCGCGACCCTGCCGATCGAAGCGACGCGCATCCACACCCTCAATCGCGGCTTCAAGCTCACCGGTCAACTGGGCGATGTGATGAAGGAGTCGGCGGAAATCGCTTACAGCTACATCAGTTCGCACCTCAAGCAGTACAAGGGCGACCCGACGTTCTTCGACCAGGCGTTCGTCCACTTGCACGTACCGGAAGGCGCGACACCAAAAGACGGCCCCAGCGCTGGCGTGACCATGGCCAGCGCCCTGCTGTCGCTGGCGCGCAACCAGGAGCCGAAGAGGGACGTGGCGATGACCGGCGAGTTGACCCTGACTGGTCAGGTGCTGCCAATTGGCGGCGTTCGGGAAAAAGTCATCGCCGCGCGGCGCCAGAAGATCTTCGAATTGATTCTGCCGGAGCCCAATCGCGGCGACTTCGAGGAGCTGCCCACCTACCTCAAGGAAGGCCTGACCGTGCATTTCGCCAAGCGCTTCAGCGATGTCGCCAAGGTGCTTTTCTAAGAACCTGCTTACGATCTCGCGAGCTAGAGCCAGACAAGGCGAAATCGGGCGAAGAAGCGCAGTTTACGCGTTGTAAATGAGCATTCTGAGCCCGGTTTCAACGCCGTATGGCCGACGCGCAGCAGATCGTAAACAGGTTCTAAGCCATCGCCCTGCCCCGGACGCCAAGTGCAGGGCGCAACACCCGCCAATCAGGTTATTCTCGGCCACTCGAACGATGGATAAGGACTTGCCTGTGACCGCTGCCCGCCTGTTATTGCCCATTGGCCTTGCCCTGCTCGCCGGCTGTGCGCAGCACTCGGCGACCGTGTCGCTGCAGGAAGACCAGCAAAGCAAATGCCCGCTGCAGTTACACGACGGCCAGACGCTAGTTCTGAGCCTGCCGAGCAATCCGACCACCGGCTATCGCTGGGAGTTGAAGGACGCCGCCTCACAGGTGCTGCGCAGCCTCGGCCCGGAGGTCTACAGCAACCCGGAAGATGTCGGCCTGGTCGGCGGCGCGGGTCTGTCGACTTGGCGCTTCTTCGCCAACATTCCTGGCGATGGCCGCTTGCTGTTGGTCTATCAGCGCCCGTGGGAAGCTGATGTAGCACCGGCAAAAAGCTTCGATTGCGCGATCAGCGTCAAGTAAGCCGGGCGCCAGTGGCCGCTCCAGCGAATGGCGCTCCCTGAGCCATTCGCGGCCACCGGCGCCAAGTGAAGACCGTCAAGCCTGTTCACTCCGAAAGCCGCTCTCGTCGACCTGCCGCTCGCCTCCCGACTTCCAGCTTCCTCCACCGCCCCGGCGCCATATGCGCGTTGTTTTGGCACCCGCTGCCTGGGCGAACCCACTCGTGGCGGGGCATAGTGCCCGCCATTCATTAAGGAGGAGGACGAATATGCGCTGGCTGATTCTGGCAGTACTGGGTGGTGGGGTGTTTCTGTTTAGCCGCGCGAGCGGAATGGAATGGCTCGGCCTGTTGAGCAAACCGCTGCCGGTCATCGCCCTGCTGCTGTGGCTGCGCAGCGCGCCCAGCGGCCAGTATCGACGCTGGATCAGCCTCGGTCTGGTGGCATCGTTGGCGGGCGACATCCTGCTGCAGTGGCCGACCGATTTATTCGTCTTCGGCCTAGGCGCATTCCTGCTCGCCCACCTCGCCTATCTGGTTGCCTACCTGGGCGATAGTCGCCGGTTGGCGCTCGCCGCGTTAGTGCTGGCCGTCGTCGTCGGCGTGGCGATTTTCAGCCTGCTGGCCAGTCGCGGTCTGGGGCCGTTGCTGATACCGGTCGCACTGTATGCCCTGACCATCAGCGCCATGCTCTGGCGGGCTCTGGGTAGACTTGGCAGCCCGCTGATCAGTGCCCGTTCAGGCTGGTTGGCCGCCGGTGGCGCGCTGCTATTCGTGCTGTCCGACAGTCTGATCGGCATCAACCGCTTCGTCGTGCCGTTCGAAGCGGCACCCTACGCAATCATCCTCACCTACTGGCTGGGTCAATGGGGCATCGCCGCTTCAGTGATCTATCGCCAGCCGATTACGCAAGCCAATTCGTAACGCCGCCGGCAAAGCGCCGACAAATCGTCTATAGGAGTAAGACGGCCAACGGAGAGTACGTGATGAGCGGTGGACTACGCGGCGGTTGGATGATGTGTGTATGCCTGTTCCTCTCCGCCTGTGGCAGCCTGCTGCCCAGCGAACGCGACGAGGTGATGTCACCTTTTAATGACTATCTGGACACCGAGGGGCGCTATTCGCAGGTGATCCTGGGTAAAACCACGCGCTCGGAATTGTTCGCCCTGGGCTTCGATCCGCTGGCCGAAGGCAACGGCCGCATGCTGTCGTTCGTCGACGTGCGGCTGCTATTCATCCAACCGAATATTCCCATCGCCTACCTGCCGGATGGCTTGGTGACGTGCCTGGAGGCGAAGGATCGCTGCATCGCCTACTCCTTCGAATTCTCCAAGACCGATACCCAGCGGGTCGGCAGCTTCTGGGCCGACGTGCTGAATTTCAGCAAGCGTCGCGAGGTCAAGGGCTGGTCGTTTCGCACCGTGTTCGTGCTAGTTGACGACGTGCTGGTGCACAAGGTCAGCAATGGCGAGCCAAACATCCGACGGATGATGGTGAAGAAGAATCCGCTGGGGCCGATTCAGGGCGCCGGCGAATTCTTCTCCGACCAGCTGAAGTGATCACGGTTTGGTTCGCCGCGAGGCCCGGCTAGAATAGGCGGCTTCCCACTCTGCGCCCGAACCACCGTGACCAAAGAATCCGATCGCCTCTTCGCCCAGCCCCTCGCCCAGGTGCCTGACTTCGTGTTCAACGAGGCCGTGGTGCGGGTATTTCCCGACATGATCAAGCGCTCGGTCCCGGGTTACCCGACCATCGTCGAGAACATCGGCGTCCTCGCTGCCCAGTTCGCCCAACCGCACAGCGTGCTCTACGACCTGGGCTGCTCGCTTGGCGCCGTGACCCAGGCGCTGCGCCGCCATGTGCAAAGCGCAGACTGCCGGGTGATCGCGGTGGATAACTCCCGCGCCATGGTCGAGCGCTGCACCGAATACCTGCATGGCCAGGACTCGATGTTCCAGGAGTTGTTGCCAGTCGAGATCATCGAGGCCGACATCCTCAGCCTTGAGTTGCAGCCGGCCTCGCTGGTAGCGCTGAACTTCACCCTGCAATTTATTCAGCCGGAACAGCGGCTGGCGCTGCTCAGCCGGATTCGCCAGGCCTTATTGCCCGGCGGCGCGCTGATCCTCTCGGAAAAACTGCGCTTCGAGGATGCCGAAGAACACGCCCTGCTCGGCGACCTGCATATCGCCTTCAAGCGCGCCAACGGCTATAGCGAGCTGGAGATTGCTCAAAAGCGCAACGCCATCGAGAACGTGATGAAGCCCGACAGCCTCGAACAGCACCGCGAGCGCCTGCTGGCCGCCGGTTTCAGCAAAGTGGTGCCGTGGTTCCAGTGCCTGAATTTCGCCTCGCTGATCGCCCTGCCATGATCTCGCGCCTTGACCTCGACAGCCTGCAACAACGCCTGGCCGGCACACCCTTGCAGGAGTGGGCCGCCGATCTGCCGGGCCAGCTCGATGAGAAACTCACCATCGGCCATGGCGACCTCGAACGCTGGGGCGCAGCATTGAATGGCCTGCCGCCGCTGAGCGCCACGCAGATCGATCTACTGCACGGCTTGAGTCTCGACGGTCAGAGCGATGAGAGCAGCCGCGCCGCGTTGAAAAGCGCTCTGCAAGGGTTGATCCCCTGGCGCAAAGGGCCGTTTGACTTGTTCGGCGTGCACATCGACACCGAATGGCGCTCAGACTGGAAGTGGACGCGGGTCGCGCCGCACCTCGATCTCGCCGGTCGCCGCGTGTTGGATGTCGGCTGCGGCAACGGGTATTACCTGTGGCGCATGCTCGGCGCCGGCGCCGACAGCGTGGTCGGTGTTGATCCCAACTGGCTGTTCCTCTGCCAGTTTCTCGCCCTCAAGCAGTTCCTTCCTGAACTGCCAGCCTGGCACCTGCCGCTAACGCTGGAAGAGCTACCAGAACGCCTGGAAGGCTTCGACACGGTGTTTTCCATGGGCGTGCTGTATCACCGCCGCTCGCCCATCGACCATCTGTTCGCGCTCAAGGATTGCCTGCGCCGCGGCGGTGATCTGGTGCTGGAAACCTTGGTGGTCGAAGGCGATGGACAGCAGGTGCTGGTGCCCGAAGATCGCTACGCGCAGATGCGCAACGTCTGGTTCCTGCCGTCGGTACCGGCGTTGGAACTCTGGTTGCGGCGTGCCGGTTTCGTCGACGTGCGCTGTGTTGACGTGAATGTCACCAGCGTCGAGGAGCAGCGCAGCACCGAGTGGATGCGCTATCAATCGTTGCCCGAGTTCCTCGATCCGCGCGACCACAGCCGCACCGTTGAAGGCTTGCCGGCACCGGCGCGGGCCGTGCTGACCGCCAGAAAGCCTTAAACCACGACCGGTAAGGCGGACTCGCACAGCAGTCCGCCGCTAGCGGCTAACCGCGCGCTGCCGCCGCGACGATCAGTGCCTTCATTTCCGCCACCGCGGCTTTGAAGCCGACGAACAGCGCGTGCGCAACGATGGCATGACCGATGTTCAGCTCGTTGATACCGGCAATCGCCGCGACCGGCTCGCTGTTGTGGTAATGCAGGCCATGGCCGGCATTGACGATCAGGCCGTGCGCCAAGCCACAGGCCACGCCATCGCGGATGCGCGCCAGCTCGCGGGCAGCCTCCGCCGGCGTATGGGCGTCGGCGTAACGCCCGGTATGCAGTTCGATGGCCGGCGCACCCACCCGCTTGGCGGCTTCGATCTGCTGCTCATCGGCATCGATAAACAGCGATACCTCGCTACCGACCCGGCTCAAGCGTGCGACCGCAGCACGAATCCGCGCCTCCTGACCGAGCACATCCAGCCCCCCTTCGGTGGTCAACTCGGCGCGGCTTTCCGGCACCAGACAGACGTGTTCGGCGCGCATGCTTTCGGCAAAAACGAGCATCTCTTCGGTGACGCCCATCTCGAAGTTCATTCGCGTTTGCAGGGCTTCTTTGAAGCGGCGCACGTCGTGATCCTGGATATGCCGGCGATCTTCGCGCAGGTGCAGGGTGATGCCGTCGGCACCGGCTTCCTCGGCATCCAGCGCGGCCTTCAGCGGATCGGGATAACGCGTGCCACGGGCTTGCCGCAAGGTGGCGACATGATCGATGTTCACGCCGAGGAGAATGCGGTTGGCGTCAGTCACTTGGGTGTCTCCTTAAGCGTCATGAAGAGTTCGCGGCTGACCAGCGGGCGGCCGCCCAGATGCGGGGCGAGGGCTTGGCGCATCAGGCGTTTGGCCGCGGCCAGCGCGCCGGGCGCGGACCAGTCGGCATTGGCCAGGGCCAGCAAGTCGGCACCATGAAAGACTCCGGGTTGGAATTGACCGACCGGTTCCAGCCCCGCGTCCGACCGCAGGCGATAAAGCCCGTCGGCGGCGACAGGCTGACCCTGCAGGTCGCGGTCCAGAGCGAAACCATAGCCCAACTCGTCGAGCAATCGCCACTCGAAGGCACGCAGCAACGGCTCCAGCGGCCGGCCGAGCGCCAGGGCCTGGACGGTCAGATCGTAATGCTCGAAAACGGCGGGATGCGGGTCTTCCGCCGGCAGCAGGCGGATCAGCAGCTCATTCAGATAGAGGCCGCTGAACAGCGCCTCGCCGGAAAGCAAATTGGGGATACCGGCACTTTCCAGACGGGCGACATTCTTCAGCTCGCCGCGCCCGCGCAACTCGAGATCCAGCGGCACGAACGGGCGTGCCAGGGTGCCACTGCGGCCCCGCGCATTGCGCAACACGGCGCGCAAGCGGCCCTGCGGGGTGAGGAAATCCACTAGCGCGCTGCTTTCCTTGTAAGCTCGGCTATGCAGTACGAAAGCCGTACAGGCGCTGGTTTGCATCGATCAGATGTCGGTGTAGCCCAGTGAACGCAGGGCGCGCTCATCGTCGGACCAACCATCCTTGACCTTGACCCAGAGGTTGAGCATGACCTTGCTGTCGAACAGCACTTCCATGTCTTTGCGCGCTTCGGTGCCGATGCGTTTGATCCGCTCGCCCTTGTCGCCAATGATGATTTTCTTCTGCCCGTCACGCTCGACCAGAATCAGCGCATGGATATGCAGCGTGCGGCCGTCCTGCTTGAACTCCTCGATCTCCACCGTGATCTGGTAAGGCAGTTCCGCACCCAGCTGGCGCATGATCTTTTCGCGCACCAGTTCGGCGGCCAGAAAGCGGCTGGAACGGTCGGTGATCTGATCATCGGGGAAAAAGTGCTCGCCTTCCGGCAGATGCCCGGCGACGACCTTCTCCAGCGTGTCGAGGTTGTACCCCTGCTGCGCGGAAATCGGCACGAGCTCGGCGTTCGGCAGCTGTTGTTGCAGCCACTGCAGATGCGGGACGAGATCGGCTTTGTCCTCGATGCGATCGGTCTTGTTGATCGCCAGCAGCACTGGCCCCTGCACGTACTGAATGCGCTCGAGGACCATCTGATCCTCTTCGGTCCAGCGTGTACGGTCGACCACGAAAATCACCACATCGACGTCTTTCAATGCCGCCGAAGCCGTTTTGTTCATGTAGCGGTTGAGCGCTTTGTCGCCATGTTTGTGCAGGCCAGGAGTATCGACGTAGATCGCCTGCACGGCGCCTTCGGTCTTGATCCCAAGCATGTTGTGGCGGGTGGTCTGCGGCTTACGCGAGGTGATCGCCAGTTTCTGCCCCAGGATGTGGTTAAGCAGCGTGGATTTACCCACGTTGGGACGGCCAACGATGGCGACATAGCCACAGCGGGTTACCGGTGAATCAGTCATGGCCATTCTCCACGCCCAGGGCGATCAGGGCGACGGTAGCGGCGACCTGCTCAGCAATACGCCGGCTGGCGCCTTGCCCCTGGGTCTTGTCAGTTAACAGAGCGATTTCGCATTCCACCACGAAGGTGCGGCAATGCGGTTCACCCTGGATATCCAGCACGTTATAGCGCGGCAGTTCACAGCCGCGCGACTGGAGGAATTCCTGCAGACGGGTTTTCGGGTCCTTGTTGGTATCGACCAAGGTCAAACCATCCAACTCGCCAGTCAACCAGGCCAACACGCGCTGACGCGCGACATCCATACCGGCGTCCAGATAGATCGCACCGATCAACGCTTCAAGAGCATCAGCAAGAATCGACTCGCGACGAAAGCCGCCACTTTTCAATTCGCCGGAGCCCAAGCGCAGGTATTCACCCAGATCGAAGCCGCGCGCTAGACGAGCTAGAGTCTCGCCTTTGACCAGGCGCGCACGCAGGCGCGATAGCTGCCCTTCGCGGGCCTGCGGAAAACGCTCGAACAGTGCTTCCCCGGCAACGAAGTTGAGGATCGCATCGCCGAGGAACTCCATGCGCTCGTTGTTACGCCCGGCGAAGCTGCGGTGGGTTAGCGCCAGGACCATCAGGTCCTGGTTAATGAAGGAATGGCCGAGCTGACGCTCTAGACGACTTAAGGGTGAGCTCACGGCATACGCACACGGAATTCTTTGTCGAACCGGGCGACCAGATCGAGATTCTGGATCAGCGGTTCGCGCTTTTCATATTTAAGGTGCGCGCGGAACTCATTGTTCTCGAACTTCACCACCAGAATTTTTTCCAGCTCCAAATCGCGGATGCTATTGACCTGCATGGACTTGCTCATATGGCTGTAGAAGTCCGGCACGGTACGGATATCAGCGGCCCTGTCGGTTTCTACCGAGGTAATGGCTTTCTCCAGCGACATGAAGTCGAGATAGTGCGGAAGCATTTTGAATACCGCGCTGGCGACAAAAGCCACCACAGCCAATGCCATCAACCAGCCGAGAAGCGACAACCCTTTCTGCGAACGCACAAACGCCATGATCGACCTCAATGTCTGTTTTTATAGGAAAGTCCCGCCAATCTGTAGCGAGACTATATATAGCCCGTGGCGCTGAAATGAACAGCGCCACGGTTTTCAAAAAGCCCGCCTGATCAGTGGATCAGACCAACTCGGGAGAAGTCCGGCACATTGCGCAGTTTAGGCTCGGACCAGCTGAGCCAGACGGCGAAGGCTTTGCCGACGATGTTCTGGTCCGGCACCATGCCGAGCAGATCCTTGGGGATCTTCGGATCATTCCAATAGCGGCTGTCGTTGGAGTTGTCGCGGTTGTCGCCCATCATGAAATAGTGCCCGGCTGGCACCTTCCACTGGCGACCCGGCTCGATCCGGTAACGGCTCAATTCCTGGCGAATCAGATGTTCTACTTCGCCAAGCTTTTCCTTGGACAGCACCGCGGTGCCCAGCGAGCCCGGTTCTGACCCCAGCAGCGCGGTGGCGACCGGCTTGCCGTTGATGATCAGATGCTTGTCACTGGTATAGCGAATCTCGTCGCCAGGCAGACCAATCACCCGCTTGATGTAATTGATGTTCGGATCGCTCGGATAGCGGAACACCATGACATCGCCGCGCTGCGGGTCACCGACTTCGATCACTTTGGTATCCAGCACCGGCAGGCGGATGCCGTAGGCAAATTTGTTGACCAGGATGAAGTCGCCCACTTCCAGAGTTGGCTTCATCGACCCGGAAGGAATCTGAAACGGCTCGACCAGAAACGAGCGCAGTACCAGAACAATCGCCAACACCGGAAAGAACGACTTGCCGTATTCGATCAGCAATGGTTCTCGATTCAATTGCTCGAGCACGACTTCATCGGGCTCGCCGACCTGCCCCGCGTATGTCGCAATCGCTACCCGGCGACGAGGCGCCAGCACGAGCAGATCGACCAGCGCCAACACACCGCAAACCGCCACGGCAATGACTAACAACAACGGAAAATTGATCGACATAGCCTCTACTTTTCCAAGTCCTTAACTGTCCAGCCTGAGTACGGCGAGGAAGGCGTCTTGTGGAATTTCCACGTTGCCGACTTGCTTCATCCGCTTTTTACCGGCTTTCTGCTTCTCCAGCAGCTTGCGCTTACGGCTCACGTCACCGCCATAACACTTGGCCAGTACGTTCTTGCGCAGCGCTTTGACGGTAGTGCGCGCGACAATCTGACCGCCGATCGCCGCCTGAATGGCTACGTCGAACATCTGTCGAGGAATCAGTTCTTTCATCTTCTCGGTCAGCGCGCGGCCTTTGTAATGGGCGTTGTCGCGGTGCACGATCAACGCCAGCGCATCGACCTTATCGCCATTGATCAGCACGTCCAGCTTGACCAGATTGGCCGACTGGTAACGGTCGAAGTGATAATCCAGCGAGGCATAACCCCGACTGACCGACTTCAGACGATCGAAGAAGTCCAAAACCACTTCGTTCATCGGCAAGTCGTAACGTACTTGTACCTGGGTGCCGAGGAATTGCATGTCGCGCTGTACGCCGCGCTTTTCGATGCACAAGGTGATGACGTTGCCCAAGTGCTCTTGCGGGACCAGGATATTGGCCTGAACGATGGGCTCGCGCATATCCTCGATAGAGGAGAGATCCGGCAACTTCGATGGGTTATCGACGTAGATTGTCTCGCCGTTCTTCATCACCACTTCGAAGATAACGGTCGGCGCCGTGGTGATCAGGTCCAGATCATATTCACGCTCCAAGCGTTCCTGGATGATCTCCATGTGCAGCATGCCAAGGAAACCGCAGCGGAAACCAAAGCCCAGCGCATCAGAACTTTCTGGCGAATACTGCAGCGACGAATCGTTCAGGGTGAGCTTTTGCAGGGCTTCGCGGAAATCTTCAAAGTCATCAGAACTGACCGGGAACAGACCGGCGTAAACCTGCGGCTGAATACGCTTGAAGCCTGGCAACACTTCGACATCGGGGGTACTGCTGAGGGTCAGCGTGTCACCGACCGGCGCACCATGAATGTCCTTGATGCCGGCGATGATGAAACCCACCTCACCAGCCTTGAGATCCGCGGTTTCGAAATGCTTCGGGGTGAATACACCGACGCTGTCGACCAAGTGGATCTTGCCGGTGGACTTCACCAACACTTTGTCGCCTTTCTTGATCCGGCCGTGGCGCACACGCACCAACGAGACAACGCCCAAGTAGTTGTCGAACCAGGAGTCAATGATCAACGCTTGCAGAGGCGCGTCGATATCGCCGGTTGGCGCGGGAATGGCCTGCACCAGACGCTCCAGCACCTCATCGACGCCCATACCGCTCTTGGCGCTGCAGGCCACGGCATCCGTGGCATCGATGCCGATGATATGTTCGATTTCCTCTTTGACGCGATCCGGATCGGCTTGTGGCAAATCCATTTTGTTCAGCACCGGCATGACCTCAAGACCTTGCTCGATGGCGGTGTAACAGTTGGCCACCGACTGGGCTTCCACCCCTTGACCGGCATCGACGACCAGCAAGGCACCCTCGCAAGCCGCCAGGGAACGACTGACTTCATAAGTGAAGTCGACATGCCCGGGGGTGTCGATGAAGTTCAGTTGATAGGTTTTGCCGTCTTTGGCTTTGTAGTGAAGAGTGACGCTGTGGGCCTTGATGGTGATCCCGCGCTCGCGCTCGAGATCCATGGAGTCCAGTACTTGTGCCTCCATTTCACGCTCACTGAGGCCACCGCACATCTGGATGAAGCGATCAGCCAGAGTCGACTTGCCATGGTCGATGTGCGCGATGATGGAGAAATTGCGGATATGACTCAGGTCACTCACGGATCAACACTCAAAAAGACCGCGGGCAGGCTGCCCAGCGAAAAATAGCCGGGAAGTTTAACCGATGGTCCCTAATGCGTCACGCGCAGGCGCTGATCGGCAGGCATGAAAAAAGGCGGTAAAAACCGCCTTTTTACTTACCCGGCGCGTTACTCAGCGAGCTTAAAGGTAATAAAGCTGGCCCGACCCTCGCGCAGCACACGCATGGAGACCGAGCGATTCTTCGGTAACGCCTGGGCAACCTTGGTGAATACAGCAATCGAGTCAATGGCCTGATTATTCAAATGGGTAATCACATCGCCCGGGCGCAAGCCAATCAGCGCCGCCGGACCATCGAGCACCTCTTTGATCACCACGCCGCCCTTGATATCGAGCGTCTTCTTGTCCTCATCGCCCAACTCAGCGACTGTCACACCCAGGCGGTTATTGCTGCGCTCCATGCCAGGGGTTCCGCTGGCAGCCAATTCCTCACCCTCGGCCGGCAATGTACCGACAGTTACCTGTAGGGTCTTACGCGCCCCCTCACGCACCACCTCCATGCTGGCCTTGTTGCCCGGCTTCATACCGCCAACCAAATGAGGCAGATCGGCGGACATGATGATCGGCTGGCCGTTCAGACTGAGGATCACATCACCTACCTGCAGACCGCTCTTGGCTGCCGGACCGCCTTCCATGATCTGCGCGACCAGCGCACCAGCCGGCTTATCCAGACCGAACGACTCGGCCAGATCTTTGTTCACTTCCTGAATCACCACTCCCAGCCAACCACGACTGACCTTGCCATCGCTCTTCAGCTGATTGGCAACGTCCATCGCCACATCGATCGGAATGGCGAACGAAAGCCCCATGAAGCCGCCGGAGCGAGTGAAGATTTGCGAGTTGATACCGATCACTTCGCCATCCAGATTGAACAGCGGCCCGCCGGAATTACCCGGATTGATCGCAACGTCGGTCTGGATGAACGGCACATAACTTTCATTCGGCAGGCTGCGGCCTTTGGCGCTGACGATACCGGCGGTTACCGAATGGTCGAAGCCAAAGGGCGATCCAATGGCCAACACCCACGCACCCACTTTCAGATCTTCCGATTTGCCGAGCTTGACGGTCGGCAAACTCTTGCCCTCGACCTTGAGCACCGCCACATCGGTACGCGGGTCAGCGCCAACCAGCTTGGCCTTCAGCTCGCTACGATCCGACAAACGCACGATGATCTCGTCGGCATCGGCAACCACATGATTATTGGTCAGGATGTAGCCATCCGCGGAAATGATAAAACCCGAGCCAAGCGATTGTGCCTCACGCTGACGACCACCGGGGCTGCGCGGCTGCTGTGGCATATTGCGCTCGAAGAACTCACGAAACATCGGCGGCAATCCTTCCAGATCGGGCATCGCCGACTGCCCACCCGCCATGCGCTCGGGCATTTTTTGACGGGTGCTGATGTTCACGACCGCAGGTGCCGCTTGCTCGACCAGTGGAGTGAAGTCGGGCAACTGAGCATTGGCAGTCAAGGACTGACCGAGCAGGACCAGACCCGCTACGAGAGACATATAAGACTTCAGGCTAGCTATCGACATACCACTCCCCGTCAATTCAAGCGAATAGAACTCAAGACAGACGCGCTGAGCCAGCCAGCATGGCGCGAAGCACCACCGGCTGCAACGCAGGATCATGCGCCTTATAGCGGCTATACCAACGCACGACAATACCGGCCAAGGCGAGACCGCCCAAACCGCAAACAATAATCAACGGCTCACTGAAGGCCAACCACTGAGCAAACATCGCAAAGGCGAAAAAAATCAGAAGTGGCAGCAGATAGACCAATAGCGAGGCGCGCAGCAGATGATCTTCGCGCACGCCAATGATCACCGAATCGCCCACTGCAAGCTGTAGATTGCACAACGCCCGCACATAACCGCGACGCGCACCAATACCCAACTTATCCATCAACCCTTGGCCGCAGCCACTATTCGCGGAACAGTTGGAGCAAGTGCTTTTGCGCAACGTCTCGACCCAAACCGCATCGAGATCAACGGCAACCACCCGCCCCACCTGTTCGATCATTGCTTTACTGGACTCTGGTTTTCGCCCGCGCGCATCGACAACGCCACTCTTTCGGCTGTGCCTAAGGGTATTTCACCAACTACCGTGACCATCACATCACCATCGTTAGTCGTCATCCGCTTCGCTACCGCCACGGTGGGGCCAAACTGGGTCCGCGCATCTTCCACGGTAACGCCGTGCAGTGGCTCAAGGAAGACTGAGAAACGTGCCAGTCCGTCGCCATAAATCAAACAAACAACAGGCTCACTGGACACAGCACTCTTGCGCTCAAGGATCCGATTCAAGCTGAAGCCGGGCGGCAGCCATTCCGAGCGCCATGCGTCGGGTAGCGTCTTCGTAGCCTCTACAACCTTGACTGGGCTGCAGGCTGATCCTGGCTTGAGTTCGTCGTCGCTAGGAGCAGTGGTTTCTAGATGGGAAAACTGAAAGCGTTCGAGCAGCTGACCCTTTTCGTTCAGCAGTAACGACTTCAGCACCAGCCCGCTTTCACGATCGAGATGCAGCTCGAAACCGTAGCGATGCTGGTCGCGCGGAGTAACCGCCAATACGATCGCCGGCCGACCGGCAACGCGCGAATCGCCCATTACACGCAAGTCGTACCAGGCTTCCAATTGTTTAGGATCGAAACTGCGGGAAAGCCACGGCTGACCATCGGTCAACTGATCAGCTAAAGCGCCGCTCACACATTGCACCTGCGAATCGACCCGGACAACCTCCTGGCTTGCGCCGTCTAGCTGCAACAAGCGCTCACGCACCTTGCCACCCCCTTCGACCCGATGCCAGATGCTATGGGTCGAGAAGCTGCCGTTACGCTCGTAAACGAAGGTGCCCTGGAAGCTCTGCTGGCGCTCCGCCTCATTCATGCGGAGCAACCAGTCTTGTGCGTCTGTGGCGTGGGCCGGCAGTGCCAACCATGTACCCAACAGAAAGGATAAAGGGATGGCGCGCATGTCTCTCCTTAGCGACCTTCCAAACTAGCAGCTCGCGCGTATGGTAGAGCGCCTTCACCAGCACTCATCGCAGCCTGCTGAGCATGCTGGCGCAGATAAGAAGGCAGACGCTGCTCATGCCAGCTCGCTTGGCCGTCTACACCTTGGGAAAGCATCGGCGACGGCGCTTTCTCGACACCCTCGGTGTAACCCGCCAAAACTGCCGAGCCATGCACCGACGGTGCACTCACCGAAGGCTGTGGCGCTTGCTGAGCCAATTGATTGCCACCAATGGAGTCCTGATTGTAAAAACGCACACCTGCCAACACGGCCAACGTGACCGAGGCCGCTACCGCCACACGACCTAGCGTGCGCCAGCGCTTGGCGAGAGTTTGCGGAGCGTCCATCGAATGGGGCGGCTCGCCAGACAGCGCTGCCGAGACAGCAGACGCGATATCCAGGCGAGGTATCAACAGCTCTTTATGCATCACTGCACGAGCGATCTGATAACGCGACCAAGTGGCACGCAATTCAGCATCGTCACAGGCATTTAGCACACGACGCAATTCAAGCTCGTCCGCCTCGTTATCCATCACCGCGGACAGCGATTCATGCAGGGCTTCACGACTCATGGCGTTTCCTCTCTTGGCTTTCGCCGCTGTCTCAGTCTTCTTGCAACAACGGTTGCAGGGTTTTATCTATGGCCTCTCGCGCACGGAAAATCCGCGAACGTACGGTGCCAACAGGACACTGCATGACATTGGCAATATCCTCGTAACTCAAGCCGTCGAACTCTCGCAACGTCAAAGCCGTGCGCAAATCCTCCGGCAATTGCTGAATGGTGCGATGGACAGCACCTTCGATCTCATCCCGCAGAACCAACCGTTCCGGCGATTCGATATCCTTGAGGTAATGATCACCCTCGTAGAACTCGGCATCCTCGGTACTTACATCGCTATCCGGCGGGCGTCTGCCCCGCGATACCAAATGGTTCTTCGCCGTATTGATGGCAATACGATATAGCCAGGTATAAAAAGCACTATCACCGCGAAAATTCGGCAGTGCTCGGTAAGCCTTGATAAAAGCCTCTTGAGCAACGTCCTGGGCTTCGTGGGAGTCGTGTACAAACCGTACGATCAACCCGAGAATCTTGTGCTGATACTTCAGTACCAGCAGATCAAAAGCTCGCTTGTCGCCACGCTGTACCCGCTCGACCAGTTGCTGATCATCTTCCTGGGTTAGCATGAACTCTCCTCGATAAGCCTGGAGGGTTGCCGCACCAGCAAGACAGTCTTCCTGCCAAAATAGACTCGCGACTCATGCAAAAGTTCTCCCCTCCACGCAAGCTTCTTGCAGAACATTTCTGTCACCGCACGAAACGGCGCAACAAAGCCTCTGGCCTTGCTGCGCAGATAATCTTATCGCCTGACTCTGTTGATAGATGGAGACTCCGAGCGAGCCCCCATGACACACCGACTTAGCAGACGCCGCCTCTTAGTTCCAGCGACCTGTTATTGAGCATCGGAGCTAAGAAAAGTTCCAATGCCCCAGGTTCCGGCATAGCTGTTGCTGCTGTTGCTATTGTGCCGCTGCCCCCCTCTATATACTAGGTTGCCTTCTAGTGGGATCCGACATGAGCCAACACCATCAGCACGACGTTCTGGTCATCGGCAGCGGCGCAGCCGGTCTAACGCTCGCCCTTACCCTGCCGCAGCACCTGCGTATCGCAGTGCTTAGCAAAGGGGATCTAGCCAATGGTTCGACCTACTGGGCGCAAGGCGGTGTCGCCGCGGTGCTCGACGATACCGACACAGTCGAATCACATGTCGAAGATACCCTGAATGCCGGTGCCGGCTTGTGCCAAGAAGACGCCGTGCGATTTACCGTTGAGCATAGCCGCGAGGCGATCCAATGGCTGATCGACCAGGGCGTCCCCTTCACGCGCGACGAGAAGAACTCGCCGGAAGATGGCAGTTTTGAATATCACCTGACGCGTGAAGGTGGCCATAGTCACCGCCGCATCATTCATGCCGCCGATGCCACTGGCGCAGCGATCTTCAACACCCTGCTGGCCCAGGCCAGACAACGCGGCAATATCGAACTGATTGAGCAACGGGTCGCAGTCGACCTGATCACCGAGCAGAAACTGGGGCTGACTGGCCAGCGATGCCTGGGCGCATACGTGCTGAACCGCGCCAGCGGTGAGGTCGACACCTATAGCGCGCGCTTTACCGTGCTGGCTTGTGGCGGCGCAGCCAAAGTATATCTGTACACCAGCAATCCCGATGGTGCCTGCGGGGATGGTATCGCCATGGCTTGGCGAGCAGGCTGCCGAGTGGGCAATCTGGAATTCAACCAGTTCCATCCCACCTGCCTCTACCACCCGCAAGCCAAAAGCTTTCTGATTACCGAAGCTCTGCGCGGCGAAGGCGCGCTCCTCAAGCTGCCGAATGGCGAACGCTTCATGCCGCGCTTCGATTCGCGCGCCGAGCTCGCCCCGCGCGATATCGTCGCCCGCGCCATCGACCATGAAATGAAGCGCCTCGGCATCGACTGCGTCTATCTGGACATCAGCCATAAACCCGCGGAATTCGTCAAAGCGCACTTCCCCACGGTTTACGAACGCTGCCTGGAGTTCGGCATCGACATCACCCGCGAGCCGATCCCCGTGGTCCCGGCGGCCCATTACACCTGCGGCGGCGTAGTGGTCGACCCGCACGGACGCACCGACGTGCCTGGCCTGTACGCGATTGGCGAAACCAGTTTCACTGGCCTGCACGGCGCCAATCGCATGGCCAGCAACTCGCTGCTGGAATGCTTCGTCTATGGTCGCTCGGCAGCCGCCGACATCATCGATCAACTCCCTAAGGTACCGATGCCGGGAGCGCTGCCCGATTGGGATGCCAGCCAGGTGACCGACTCGGATGAAGACGTGATTATTGCGCACAACTGGGACGAATTACGCCGCTTCATGTGGGACTACGTCGGCATCGTGCGCACCAACAAGCGCCTGCAGCGCGCCCGTCATCGGGTACGCCTGCTGCTGCATGAAATCGACGAGTTTTACAGCAACTACAAGGTCAGCCGTGACCTGATCGAGCTGCGCAATCTAGCGTTAGTCGCCCTACTGATGATCCGCTCAGCCATGCGCCGCCATGAAAGTCGCGGCCTGCATTACACGCTGGATTACCCGGAGCAATTGCCTGAGGCACGCGACACCATACTCACCCCACGGCAAACCGACGCTTAGAGCCTGTTCACGATCTGCTGCGCGTCGGCCGTACGGCGTTAAAAACCGGGCTCAGATGCTCATTTACAGCGTGTAAACTCCGCTCTTCGCCCGCTTTTCGCCTTGTCCAGCTCTAGCTCGCGAGATCGTGAACAGGCTCTTAAACAGGACTGGCCCAGCGCCGCCGGCTGAACTTCAAGCGCACCCGCAAGCGCCGGTGCAGCTCAGCCGGCAACGCATCACGCGGGATACACAAAGCGCGTGTGCGCCGCTCGTCACGCAGGCGAAAGCGCAGCACCACCATCAGCGGCAAGGCCAGGCTGTCTGGACGCAACTGCACCGCGCGCCAGCCGTCTCTCGGAGTCCACAACTGCCAGCCCAAGGCATCATGCCGCAGGCCTCGGAAAGCGCCGCCGTCGGCGAGCAACACATGCCGCGGCAGCGTCCAGACGGCATGCCCGATACAGAGCAATAACCCGATCACTCTGCCAGCGAGCGGTATATCCGCCAGCAACAACGCGAACCAAGCCAATATCTGGGCGCATAGGTACGCCACCAACAAGCCACGAGACGCCTGCCAGCGGCATTCGAAGGTTTTACTTGGGTTGGACACGATCCAGAATCATGCGGACGATGCGGCGCAGATCGGCGTCTTCCGGCTCGCAGCGCTGCATGAACCAGCCGAACATGTCCTGATCCTCGCACTCCAAGAGCTTGCGGTAGCGCTCCTGATCTTCCGGATCGAGGTTCGAGTACACCTCTTTGACGAAGGGCACCAGCAGCACATCCAGTTCGAGCATGCCGCGGCGGCTGTGCCAAAAGAGTCGATTCAGTTCAGTATTGTCGGCCATTGGACGGCTCCTTGATTCAGGCCGGCAGTATAGCGGCGTCGCCCGCTTGCCGGCACCCGCTGACAAGCTACCGGGCTCGGCTCTATGATGACGCCCCTAACTTTCTTCCAGCGACTCCCGATGGCCGACTCCGCACTTTTCTGCACGCTTTCCCATGAGGGCGTTCTAGCCGTTCGCGGCCCCGACGCCAGCAAGTTCCTGCAGGGTCAATTGACCTGCAACCTCGACTACCTGAATGACGCCAACGCCGGACTTGGTGCTCGCTGCACCCCCAAGGGCCGCATGCTGTCGAGCTTTCGCATTCTCAGTACCGCGGACGGCTACCTGCTGGCCATGGCCAATGAGCTGCTGGAGCCCCAGCTCAGTGAGCTGAAAAAATACGCCGTGTTTTCCAAGGTCACGCTGGCCGACGAGAGCGCCCAATGGCAGCGCTTCGGCTTGCTCAATGCCGATCAAGCGCTCACTGCCTTAGGCCTGGAGCCGCCCTGCGAGGTCAGCCAGATCTCTCGCCATGATGGATTGATCGCCATCCGCCTGAACGCTGGCCACACCGAGCTATGGGCGCCGGTCAGCGCCGCTCAAGCCGTCAAGGATCAACTGAAAACAGTCGCAGCCGAAGCGCCCCTCAACGAATGGCTGCTCGGGCAAGTACGCGCCGGCATTGGCCAGGTGTTCGGCGCCACGCGCGAGCTGTTCATCCCGCAGATGATCAACTTGCAGGCGGTCGGCGGGGTTAGCTTCAAGAAAGGCTGTTACACCGGCCAGGAAATCGTCGCGCGCATGCAGTACCTGGGCAAACTCAAACGCCGCATGTATCGCCTGAGCCTGCCCAGTGGCGAGTTGCCGGCACTGGCCTGTGAACTGTTTTCCCCGGTGCACCGCTCGAGCGTCGGCGAAGTGGTGCTTGCCGCGCAGGCCGAGCAAGGCATCGAATTGCTCGCTGTGTTGCAGGAAGACGCCGCCAGCGATGGCCGCATCCATCTGGGCAGCGAAGATGGGCCACTGCTGAGTTTGCTCGAATTGCCTTACGTCCTGGATCGCGACCGTGAAATCCAGCGCTAACCATAACTACTCCAACTGCGCCATTTACCGAGACCCGACATGAGCAAACTTGCTGAGAAAGTCCAAGAGGAGCTGATCCAGGCCATCGACAACGATGAGTTGGTGCTGCCCACCCTGCCGGAAGTGGCCCTCAAGGTGCGCGAGGCAGCTGAAGACCCGGACGTCAGCATTGCCGCTTTGAGCAAGGTAATCGGCAACGATGCGGCCCTGACCGCGCGCATCATCAAGGTGGTGAACAGTCCGCTGCTACGCACCAGCCGCGAGATCACCGACTTGCAGATGGCAATCAGCCGCCTGGGTATCAACTACACCTGCAACCTGGCTACGGGCCTGGCCATGGAGCAGATGTTCCAGGCCACCTCCGATGTAGTCGATCGCAAAATGCGTGAAGTCTGGAACAAAAGCACGGAAATCGCCGGCATCTGCCATGTTCTGTGCAAAAGCTATACACGCCTGATGCCCGATCAGGCAACCCTCGCTGGCCTGGTGCATCAGATCGGTGTGCTGCCGATTCTCACCTATGCCGAAGAGAGCACCATGCTGCTGTCGGATTCGATCAGCCTCAATCACGTCATCGAACGTATCCATCCGATCATCGGTGAAAAAATTCTGCGCGCCTGGGACTTCCCGGAACAGATCGCCTGCATCCCCAACGAGCATCTGAATTTCAGCCGCAACTCGGCCAAGGTCGACTATGTCGACATCGTCCAAGTCGCCACACTGCAGAGCTACTTGGGCAGCGAGCATCCCTACACCCAGCTGGACTGGAGCACGATTCCGGCGTTCGCCAAACTGGGCCTCGATCCGAGCACGGACCTGCATGCCGACGAAGATCTGTCGGCAGCCATGGAAGCGGCGATGAGCATGCTTCAGTAGTCCACCTGCAGAAGTCGCCGGCGGCTGCGCTGGTGATTTCGCACGACCAACCTGCACTTTATCGAAGCGGCGCAACGTCGCTTCAGCCATCTCCTCTTGGCAATCAGCCATCCCCGGCATTCCGCCATCCGCACATCTCGACAGACGGTCAGGCTTCGCTCAAGCTCCGATCACCAGGGCGCGGCCAGCGCCTGGCGACCTCCCAACCGGACTGGAGCATTGCAATGATTGCGTACGTAACCCTTGGTACCCGCGACATGGAGAAAGCCAAGACTTTTTATGGCGAACTGCTCGCCTCGATGGGCGCCAAGTTGACGGTCGATATGGGCCGTCTCGCCCTGTATGGCCAGGAGCGCGGCAAGCCGATGTTCGGCATCTGCTCGCCTTATGACGGCCAGCCGGCACAAGCGGGCAACGGCACCATGGTCGCCTTGCCAGTGTCCACTACCGAAGAAGTCGATGCCTTGTACGCCCAGGCCCTGGCTCTCGGCGCCACCGACGAAGGCGCGCCAGGGCAACGCATGCCAACCTTCTACGGCGCTTATGTGCGTGACCTGGATGGCAACAAATTGGCTTTCTGCAAACTAGGCTGAGCCGCCCGCAACACCGCGACCGGGCGCGCCAAGGCGCCGGTCGCCACAGCCACGCGATCGCGGACCGTCAGGAAGGGATGTCCATGCCCAACATCCGTATCGCGCTGCCCCTGCTGCTCATCCTGGCGCTGACCAGCTGCAGTCGCCTGGACTTGGCCTACCGCAATCTCGACCGCCTGACGCTCTGGTGGCTCGACGACTACCTAGACCTCACCAGCACACAGAAACGCTGGCTGGAACCGCAGATTCAGGCCGATCTGCAATGGCATTGCCGCACCCAACTACCCGCCTATGTCGACTGGTTTGGCGAACAGCAACGCCTGCTCGCCCTAGGCCCGCTGCAGCCGGAGGAGATCGAAGCGCAATTTTCCGTGCTCAACCACGCCTCACGGGCCATCGCCGAACGCATCACCCCAAGCAGCGTCGAGTTGCTGCGCGGACTCAGCGCCGAGCAGATGGAAAACCTCGATCAGCGGCTCGAAAAAGACATTCAGAAACTCCACGAGGAATACCTCGAGCCGCCGGCGCAAAAGCAAATCGCCACCCGCGTCAAACGCATGGAGAAGCGCCTGCGCCCATGGTTCGGCAGCCTGAGTGATGCCCAACAAGCGCGTGTGCAGGAATGGGCCGCGCAGACCAATGCCACCACGCCGATCTGGATAGACAATCGCCAACGTTGGCGAGATGCCTTTATGGCAGCGGTAGACACCCGCGCCGCGAAGGATTTTCCGCAGCGCCTGAGCAACTTGATCCAGCAGCGCGACAGCCTGTGGACGCCGGCTTACCGCGAGTCATTCCCGGACATGCAGCGCAAGCTGGCCGAACTGCTCGCCGATCTGCTGAATGGCGCCAGCGACAGCCAGCGCGCCCATCTGCTTACGCGTCTCGGCGCGCTGCGCGACAAGATCCACAGCCTCGATTGTCAGGGCTGAGCGGGAAGGCGCCAGTCGATCGGAGCTAACCCCTGCTGGGCGAGGAATTTGTTGGTGCGACCGAAGTGGCCGTTGCCGATGAAACCGCGGTGCGCCGACAGCGGCGAGGGATGCGGTGAGCGCAGAATCAAATGCTTGGTCGGGTCGATCAAACGCTCCTTGCTTTGCGCATGCGCACCCCAGAGCAGAAACACCAGATGCTCGCGCTGCTGACTGACCAGCTCGATCACCCGATCGGTAAAGTGCTGCCAGCCGGCCTTGGCGTGTGAGGCGGCATTGGCCTGCTCGACCGTCAGCGAAGTGTTGAGCAACAACACACCCTGATCCGCCCAATGCTGCAAATAACCATGCGCCGGCGGATCGATATTCAAGTCGCGCTTGAGTTCCTTGTAGATGTTCTGCAACGACGGCGGCACCGCCACGCCCGGTTGCACGGAAAAACACAGGCCATGCGCCTGGCCGGGTCCGTGATACGGGTCTTGGCCGATGATGACGACCTTGACGTCATCCAGCGGCGTGGAATTCAGCGCGTTGAAGATCAGCGGTCCAGGCGGAAAGATCACCTTGCCGGCGGCTTTTTCGCGCTGCAAAAAGGCCCGTAACTCGTGCATATAGGGCTGCTCGAATTCCCCGCGCAGGGCTTCTTTCCAGCCTGGCTCGAGCTTGATGCGTTCGTCGGCGCTCATATCTGGCCCCCTGCGGAAAACGGAAACGGCACGCTAAGGAAGCCCCACCGGCAAGTCAAGCGCGGGCCGGCGCCGAGGCTCGGACAAGCGTGCCGCGATCCAGACCAGAACCGCCGCAGCCAGGGTCAGATGAAAGACATCAACCCGGGGCACGCCCAACCAGCCGCCCTGCGTACCGACCAGCAACCCAGCGGCCATGAACAACAGCGCGCCGGCAATCGCCCAAGCCCAGCGCGCCGAGCGTCCGGGATAGGCGATCGCCAGCAACGCCAGGACATTCCCGACCAGCACTATGGCAGCGGGAAGCAACAACAGCGCCGCGGCCGCGGCGGCGACCGGCAGATGCCACCAGCGGCTGCGCAACACACCGATGGCAATCAACAACAGGCTCAATCGCGACGACCACTGGCTGAGCGCGGTATGCGCGGTGTCGATGCCACTGGCCCCGGCGTACTTGAGCGCCCCGCACAGCGCCGCCGCACCCATAAGCGCGAAGCCGGCCGCGCGCCAGGTCTGCCCAGCGCGCAGGCTGCGGTACCACGCCCAAGCGCAAACGGCGCACAACAGCAGTTCAGCCCCCACATGCAACAGCAGACTCATGAGCGATCCTCGAAATACCGGCGAAAAAGCGCTGGCCGGCATGGTCGCCTGATCGAACAGGGTGAGCAAGCCACGCACCTGATGCATGGCTATCAGCTTGATCGATGCTGATTGTCCAGGCCTCGCGGGCGGCCAAGACTGCACATTCGCTCACCACGCTTGGAGCCTTGCCATGGACAGTCCGCGCCCGATCACCCGTGAGATGCTCGAACAAGCCTTGCAGCACTCGCCGTTCGCCCAGTTGATCGGCTTTCAACTGACCGGCTTCGAAGCAGGTCGCATCTGCCTGGAAGTGCTACCCGCCGCGAGTTGACCCAGCACCACGGCTACGTGCACGGCGCGGTGGTCGGCTTCATGATCGACAGCGCCTGCGCCTGGGCCGCCGCCTCGCTGGTCGGCGACGTGGTGACCTCGGAATACAAGGTCAACCTACTGGCGCCGGCGATCGGCGACAAGCTGATCTGCCGTGGCGAGGTGATCAAGGCCGGCCAGCGCCAGGTGGTGACCCGCGCCGATGTATTCGCGCTGCGTGATGGCCAGGAAAAGATCATCGCCACTGGTCTGGCGACCATCGTCCGGGTGTAAGCTCCGCCCTGCGTGCGGCCCCCGCAGCGTTACCGGCGGCGATAACGGCGCGGACTCAAGCCGGCCAGATTGACGGGCAGATGCGCGCCCAGGCGACGCCAACCTGCGTTAGGCTGTATTCCGACCCTATCGGAAAATGGAGCCCGGCATGAGCAACGCCGTCGAACCCTATCAACCCGGACTGTTCGATCTGACCCACAAGCTGACCGTCGAAAAACACGGGCACACCGCCCTGCTGACCATCAATAATCCGCCCGCCAACACCTGGGACCGCGACTCGCTGATCGGCCTGCGGCAACTGGTCGAGCATCTCAATCGCGATGACGATGTGTACGCCCTGGTGATTACGGGCCAAGGTAATAAATTCTTCAGTGCCGGCGCCGACCTTAAGCTGTTCGCCGATGGCGACAAGGCCCGCGCCCGAGAAATGGCCCGCCGCTTCGGCGAAGCCTTCGAAACCTTGCGCGATTTCCGCGGCGTGTCGATCGCCGCGATCAACGGCTATGCCATGGGCGGTGGCCTCGAATGCGCGCTGGCCTGCGACATCCGTATCGCCGAACGGCAGGCGCAGATGGCCCTGCCCGAAGCCAGCGTCGGCTTGCTGCCCTGCGCCGGCGGCACCCAGGCGTTACCGTGGCTGATCGGTGAAGGCTGGGCCAAACGGATGATCCTGTGCGGCGAGCGCATCGACGCGGAGACTGCCCTGCGCATCGGCCTGATCGAACAACTGGTCGACAGCGGCGAAGCGCGCGGCCACGCCCTGCTGCTCGCGGCCAAGGTCGCGCGACAAAGCCCGGTGGCGGTCCGCGCGATCAAGCCGCTGTTGCAGGGTGCCCGCGAACGGGAGCCGAACAGTTGGCTGGCTGAAGAGCGCGAACGCTTCGTCGATCTGTTCGATGCGGCCGACACGCGCGAAGGCGTCAACGCCTTCCTCGAGAAGCGCGACGCGCAGTGGCTCAACAAATAGCCAGCGACGAGACGGATGTCCCATGCGCCGCTGGCGCAACTAGACACGGCGGCTGGCCTGACCTGCCAGCCGTCTCACAATGGAAACCAGCATGAATGTGATTTTCGAAGAGTTGCCCTGTCAGCACGCCGCCCGTATCGGTATCGCCACGCTGGATGCCGAACCGAGCCTCAATGCGCTGTCGCTGCCGATGATCGAGGCACTGTCCAGCAAGCTGCGTGAATGGGCGGCGGACCCGGCCATCGTCTGCGTGCTGCTACGTGGCAACGGGCCGAAGGCCTTCTGTGCCGGCGGCGATGTGATCAAGCTGATCGAGGCGTGTCGCACCCATCCCGGTGAAGTGCCGCCGCTGGCGATGCGCTTCTTCGCCGATGAATACCGCCTCGACTATCTCATCCACACCTATCCCAAACCGCTGATCTGCTGGGCGCACGGCTATGTGATGGGCGGCGGCATGGGCTTGATGCAGGGCGCTGGCGTGCGCATCGTCACGCCCAGCACGCGCCTGGCGATGCCGGAAATCAACATCGGCCTGTACCCGGATGTCGGCGGCAGCTGGTTCCTCAGTCGCCTGCCGGGCAAGCTCGGCCTGTTTCTCGGTCTGACCGCCAGCCATGTCAACGCGCGCGACGCTCTGGATATGGATCTGGCCGACCGTTTCCTCACCGACGACCAGCAGGACGCGCTGATCGACGGCCTGCAACAGCTGAACTGGCAGGAACAATCGGCCCTGCAACTGAACAGCCTGCTGCAAGCGCTGGCCCACGAGGCCGAACAGGACATGCCCGAAGCCCAGTGGGCACCGCGCCGCGACTATATCGACCACGTACTGGACGTCGCCGACCTGCCTAGCGCCTGGCGCGCCATCACCGCCTTGAGTGACGACCAGGACCCGCTGCTGACCCGCGCCGCCAAGACGCTTGCGGCGGGTTGTCCGCTTACCGCGCATCTGGTCTGGGAGCAGATCCAGCGCGCCCGGCATCTCTCGCTGCGTGAGGTCTTCCAGCTGGAATACACCATGAGCCTGAACTGCTGCCGGCATCCGGAGTTTCCCGAAGGCGTGCGCGCGCGCCTGGTCGACAAGGACAACACGCCACACTGGCACTGGCCCGACGTGACGGCGATTCCCGAGGCGGTGATCAACGCGCATTTCCAGCCGACCTGGAGTGGTGCGCATCCACTGGCGAATTTATAAGGCGCCATCGCCGCCAGCTGCCGCTGGTCGCAGACGCTTGGCATCAGGAGCATGACCATGAACAAAATCGCTTTTATCGGTCTCGGCCACATGGGCCTGCCCATGGCCCGCAATCTGCTCAAGGCCGGCTTTGAGCTGAGCGTCTATGACCTGCTGCACAGCACCATGCAGGAACTGGTTGGCGAAGGCGCGCGCGCCGCCAACGACGCACGGGATGCCGTGCACCAGGCGAGCGTGGTGATCAGCATGCTGCCCGCCAGCCGTCATGTGGAGGCCTTGTACCTTGGCGACGACGGCCTGCTGGCTCACATCACCGCCGGCAGTCTGGTGCTCGAATGCTCGACCATCGCGCCGCAATCGGCGCAAGCCGTGCACCGCGCGGCGGCCGAGTTGGGTATCGAGCTGCTCGATGCGCCGGTCTCCGGTGGCACCGCCGGCGCCGCGGCAGGCACCCTGACCTTTATGGTCGGCGGTGAGGCGAGCACTTTGGCGAAAGCCCAGTCGCTGTTCCAGGCGATGGGCAAGAACATCTTCCATGCCGGTCCAGCCGGCAGCGGCCAGTTGGCCAAGGTGTGCAATAACCAATTGCTCGCCGTGCAGATGATCGGCACCGCCGAGGCCATGGCGCTGGGCGTGGCCAATGGGCTGGACGCGCGCACGCTGGCGGAAATCATGCGCCAGAGCTCGGGCGGTAACTGGGTGCTGGAGCGCTACAACCCCTGGCCCGGAGTCATGGAAAACGCCCCGGCCTCGCATGCTTACTCGGGCGGCTTTATGGCCGAGCTGATGGCCAAGGACCTGGGCCTGGCCCAGGAAACCGCGCAGGCCAGCGGCAACAGCACGCCGATGGGCGCCCTGGCCTTGCAGCTTTACCGGCTGCTGCTCCGCCAAGGCCATGGCCAGGAGGATTTCTCGGTGATTCAGCGGTTGTTCGGCGAACCGCGCCCGAGCGAGCCAGACGACAGTCCGTAAACCCGTCTCAACGCTCGTGCAAGGCCTCGGCGCGGGCGCGGATGATCGGCTTGAGCAGGTAGCTGAGGATGCTTTTCTTGCCGGTCATGATATCTACCGAGGCAATCATCCCCGGGATGATCAGCAGCGGTTGTTCTTCGCTGCCCAGGTGGCTTTTCTGGGTCCGCAGCTTGATCAGATAGAAGCTGTTGCCCTCGTCATCGGTGATGGTGTCGGCACCGATCTGTTCCAGGTCCGCTGCCAGCCCGCCGTAGATGGTGTAGTCATAGGCGGTGAACTTGACCATCGCCTTCTGCCCGGGATGCAGGAACGCAATGTCCTGCGGGCGAATGCGCGCTTCGACCAACAAGGTGTCGTCCAGCGGCACGATCTCGACCAAATCGCTACCCGGCTGAATCACTCCGCCGATGGTGTTGACCAGCAATTGCTTGACGATGCCGCGCACCGGCGAAGTGACCAGGGTGCGGTTGACCCGATCCTCCAGCGCCTTGCCGGTGGCTTCGGCCTTGCTCAGGTCGGTGCGCGCTTCGTTGAGCTGGCCCAACGCCTCGCTGCGAAAGCGCCCGCGAGTCTCGTCGATCTTGCGCTGGACTTCCTTGATCGCCGACTCGGCGCGCGGAATCGCCAGGCCGGTGGCATCCAACTGGCCACGACTCTCGACCTCGGCGCGCTTCAGGCGCAGGACTTCGACCGGCGAAATCGCTCCCTCGGCGACCAGTGGCTCGGAGATGGCGATCTCCTGGCGGAGTAATTTCAGGCTGTTGCGGAACTGCTCCTGCTTGGAGGCGAACTCGCGCAACTCCTGCTGACGCTGCACCAGTTGCTCTTGCAGGCCGGCGACTTCGTCGTGGAGTTGCTGACGGCGGCTGACAAACAGCGCCTGTTCGCTGGCCGCCTGACTGGGTGCGGAGCGAATGACCTGCTCGGAAATTTGCAGATCACGGTCCTCGACTTCGGCGCTCAGACGTTCGACGCGCAAGAACATCGCCAGACGGTCCGCCTCGGTTTCCCCGACATTGGACTCAAAGCGCGTGGCATCCAGGCGTAACAGCGGCGCGCCGATCTCGACTACTTGTCCTTCGCGGACGAACAGTTCGGAAACGATGCCGCCTTCGAGGTTCTGAATTTTCTGCAGCTTGGACGACGGAATCGCCTTGCCTTCGCCGCGCGTCACCTCGTCGATCACCGCGAAATGCGCCCAGCCGACCAGGAATACGCCAAAGCCGATCAAGCCCCAGATGGTCAACCGCACGATCCGCGGGGCGTCCTCGACCAGTGCCTTGCCGACTTCCGGCAAGGGTTGTCCAGAGACCGCGTCGCCACCCCGAAAATAACTGCGGATGCCCTGACGGAGGGCGCCGAATGCTTTAGGCAACACTGATCTGCCCTCTTTTCAACGCTTCCATCACGGCCGCTTTCGGGCCGTCGGCGATTATCTGGCCCTTGTCGATGATGATCATCCGATCCACCAGCGAGAGCATCGAGGCCCGGTGGGTCACCAGCAGCACGGTCTTGTTGGCGATCACCGCTTCCAGGCGTTGTTTGAGGCGTTCTTCGCCGGTGTTGTCCATGCCGCTGGTAGGTTCATCGAGCAGCAGGATCGGCGGATCGAGCAATAGCGCACGGGCCATGGCGACGTTCTGCCGCTGTCCGCCGGAAAGCTGCTGACCGCGCTCGCCAACCTGCATTTCGTAGCCCTGCGGATGATGCCGAACGAATTCGTGCACCCCCGCCAACTCGGCGGCCTGCAGCACCTGCTCGTCTTCGACGTAGCGCGCTCCGCTCACCAGGTTGTCGCGCAGGGTGCCGCTGAGCAACTGGATGTCCTGCGGCACATAACCGATGTTGTAGCGCAGCTCGCTGATGTCCAGCTGACGCATATCGACGCCATCGACCAGCAGGCTGCCCTCGTTGGGCTGATACAGACCGACAATCAGCTTGGCCAGCGAGCTCTTGCCCGAGCCGCTGCGGCCGATGATGCCGACGCGCTCACCGGGGCGGATCACCAGGTTGACGTTGCGCAGCGCCAGGGTCTGCTGATTGGGATAGGTGAAATCCAGCTGACGCATCTCGATCGCGCCCTGCATGGTGCGCCGCGCCAGTGGCCGATCGCCCTGCTGGCGCTCCTGCGGCAAGGTCATCATCTGGTCGACCGAATGCATGGTCAGGCGCGCCTGCTGATACCGCACGATCAACCCGGACAGCTGATTCAGCGGCCCCAGCGCGCGACCGTTGAGCATGTAGCAGGCGATCAGCCCGCCCATGCTCAGTTCGCCGGCGATGATCAGATAGACGCCGGCAACGATGATCGCTACCCCGGCGAACTGCTGGATGAATTGGGTGATGTTCAGCGCCAGGCTGGAGAGCATCTTGACCCGCAGTTCGAGGCGGCTGAGGGTGCCAATGGTTTGCTCCCACTGGTACTGGCGTTCGCTTTCGGCGTTGTTGACCTTGACCGCGTCGAGCCCCGCCAGGGTTTCGATCAAGCTCGACTGCCGTTCGGCGGCCAGGGCCATGGTGCGGTTCATGGTCTCGGCCAGCGGCTTCTGCAGCAGCCAGCCAATTCCTGCGGCCAGCGGGAAGGCCAGCAGCGGGATCCACACCAGCGGCCCGCCGAGCAGGCCGATAACCAGAATGATCAGCAGGGTGAACGGCAAGTCGATCACGCTGGCCAGCGTCAACGAGGCGAGGAAATCGCGCAGAGTCTGAAATTCGTGGATGTTCTGCGCAAAGCTGCCCACGCGGGCCGGACGAAACTTCATCGCCATGCCGACGATGCGTTCGAACAGCGTCGCGGAAATGATCAGGTCGGTCTTCTTGCCCGCCAAGTCCAGACATAGACCGCGCAAGGTCTTGAGCAGCAAGTCGAACAGATAGGCACCGGAGATACCGATGGCCAGCACCCAGAGGGTCGCGGCGGCCTGGTTGGGCACCACGCGGTCGTAAACATTCATCACAAACAACGGCGCGCCCAGACCGATCAGGTTGATCAGCAGACTCGCCGCGACGGCGTCAATGTACAGCCAGCGCGAACGCTTGAGGGTGTCGCGAAACCAGGACTGCGCACGCGGGATCATGCCGCCCTGATCGAGATCGTATTGATGCTGCGGCTGAGCAAAGAACGCCTGGCCGCTGTAATCCTCGGCAAGCAGCTCCCGCGTAACGCGCACTTCGCCGCCATCGCTTTCGCTGAGCAGCAAACGTGCTTCGCCCTTCTCGCTCCAGCCCAACAACACAGCACTGCGCCCTTCGCGCAGGAGCAGCATGGCCGGCAGAGCGATCAGCGGAATCCGCTCCAGCCGACGCGCCAACACGCGCCCCTGCAACCCTGCCCGCACTGCTGCGCGAGGCAGCAGTTCGGCGCTCAGGCGCTGTTCGGGAAGCGGCAAACCGCTGGTGAGCATGGCTCGACTGGCAGCTTTTTGATGCAGCTGACAAAGCTGCAACAGGCTGTCGAGCAGCGGATCATCGAGCTGGCCGCGTGGATCACGGCCGAGGGTTGGACGACTGACTTCTGAATCCACGCGTTGGCTCTCTGGATAAATGAATGACTCAGTTCAGGCTTGGCAGCGCGGCCTCAGGCTTGAGGTCGTTCTGCACCACCGACGCCATCGGCGCCACGACACCCTGGCTTTTCAGCAGCTCGCCGAGGGTCGCTTTGATCCGATACTGAGTGAACAGCTCGGTGTATCGCACATCGAGCAGGCGCCGCGACGCGGTGAACAGCTCGTTCTCGCTGTCCAGCAGGTCGAGCAGACTGCGCTCGCCGATGCTGAATTGCTTCTGGTACGACTGACGCACCCGGGTACTGTAATCCACATACTGCTGCGCGATCGGCAACTGCTCGCGGGCATTGGACAGAGCATTCCAAGCCAGCCCGAGGTCTTCGTTCAGCTGACGCAGGGCGTTGTTGCGAATGTCCAGCGCCTCACTGGCTTCATACGACTTGGATTCCAGGTCGGCCTTGTGGCTACCGCCAGCGAACAGGTTGTAGCGCATGCGCAACATCGCCTGCCATTCGTTGGAGTGGCCTTCGTCACCATCGATGTCGTTATCGGCACCGCGCGACAATTCTGCATCGAAGCGCGGATAGAAGAACGATTTAGCCGCTTCGTACTGCTTCTCGGCGGCGGCCACATCGGATTCGGCAGAACGCAGCACCGGGCTGTTGGCGACCAGTTGCTGGCGCGCATCGGCCAGGTTGGCCGGCAACGAGCCCGGCAGACCGCTCGGCTCGCTCAGCTCGACCGGATCGCTGCCGACCACGCTGAAATAGTTGGTGCGCGCATCGGCCAGATTGGTCTGCTCGGTGATCAGGTTGTTGCGGGCTTGAGCCAGACGCGCCTCGGCTTGGTCCTGATCGGCCAGACGTCCGACACCACGAGTGCTGCGCAGGCTGATCTGATCGTAGATACGCTCATGACTACCCAGGTTTTCCTCGGCCAGACGCACCATCTCTTGGCGCTTGAGAACATCCAGGTAGACCAGCGCAACATCCAGCGCGGTCCGTTCGGAACGATCGAGCAGCGCATAAGCGCGCGAATTGACGACGGCCTGGCGACGCCCGACTTCGCTGGAAGTGGCGAAACCATCGAACACCATCTGCCGCAATTGCAGCGACGACTCGCCACGATTCAGCGTCTCCCAGTGATCGCCCCGGGCACGCGTGCTCGGCGTATCGCTACCTTCGCGACCGTAGCCGCCGAGCAAGTCGATGCTCGGCAGGTAGCCACCCTTGGCCGCCTTGAGCTGATAGTCCGCGGACAACCGGCTGTTGATCGCGGCCTGGACTTCAGGGTGGGCGGTCAAGGCTTGTTGCATGGAGTCCTGAAGGGTCTGCGCCTGGATAGACAAGCTGACCAACAGAGAAAGCGGCAATACGGGGAGAAAACGCAGGCACATCGTCTGAGCGTCCTTTTATGAGATGGCGGCGAGAAACGTGGAGAGGCATTCACTCCTGACGTCGCACAAGGGCGCCGCCGACTACTGAGAAGGAGGAAATGATGGCACTGCCGCAACCCCCATTCAGAGCCTGCAATATCAGTGTGACATCAATAGGTGAATTGTTTAGGATTAGACCCAATCGGTCAATAGTTTGGCTTTTTTAATCAAAAAGGAAATTAAGCCAATTTATTGACGCCAAGAAAAACATCGCTGAGCTGCCTACACAGCCGTGCAGGCAGTAATCCAGGAACAGCACCAGCAGGAGTCGCTCATGAGCAGTGTCATTGCCGTCGTCAAAAGCATCGTTGGCCAAGTCTATGCCCGTACCGCGGAAGGCGCGCAGCGCCTGCTCATCGAGGGTGATCGCATTTATGCCGGTGAAATCATCGAAACCGGCGCCGCCAGCATGGCGACGCTGCAACTGACCGACGGCCGCCTGCTGGACCTGGGACGCGACTCGCAATGGAGCAGCGCCGAGCTGCAAACTCCGCAAAGTGAGGCGGCCACCGACTCATCGCCAAGCGTCGAAGACCTGCAACAAGCCATCGCGGCCGGCGTCGACCCGACGCAAGCCTTTGAAGAAACCGCCGCCGGCCCTTCCGGTTCGTCGGGCCCTTCCGGCCCTGCGGGCGGCGGCCGTAGCTTTGTCCTGCTCAACGAAACAGCCGCGCAAGTGAATGCGCAGGTCGGTTTCCAGACGCAGGGGCAGGCTCTCAAAGGTTCGACCACCCCGGATATTTCGGATGCACCACTCAATCTCGCGCCCGAATTCAGTGACACCGACGGCACCCTGCTGGTCGGCGAATGGAACCTGGTTACTGCCGAAGACACGCCACTCGATGGCCGCTTCGCGATCCGCGATCCCAATGGCGATTTGTATGATTTGAAGCTCACCCAAGGCCCGAGCAACGGCATGTTGACGCTGACGGCCGACGGCACCTGGCAGTACACCCCCGGCGCGAATTACCACGGCGCCGACAGCTTCACCGTACTGGTGACCGATAGCCGCGGCGCCTCCACTCCGCTGACCGTGCAGCTGGATATTACGTCAGCCAACGATGCGCCAGTGGCCAGCGACTCCGACAGCGCCACCTCCGAGGATGCCGTGGTTCTGCAGGGCACCCTGAGCGCCACCGATGTCGATAGTCCGGAAGTGCTTACTTTTGCCACCGTCGGTGCAGTTCCAGCCGGCTTCAATCTCGGCTCGAACGGCGAGTGGACCCTCGATCCAGGCGATAAGGCCTACCAGTCGCTCAAGCACGGCGAAGAGCTGGTTCTGACCATCGCTTACCAAGTAACCGACAGCGGCAACCTGAGAGACACCGGCACTCTGACCATCACCGTGACCGGCACCAACGACACACCGATCGCCAGCGACGCCAGCAGCGATGTTCTTGAAGACGCGTCACTTATTGGCCAGCTGAGCACTACCGATGTCGATCACGACGCCCAACTCACCTACTCCGTTGCTGCACAGGGTGTACCGGCCGGCTTCAAGCTACAGCCTGACGGTTCGTGGACCTTCGATGCCAGCCATGCCACCTATCAGAACCTGGGCGCCGGCCAGACCCTCGAACTGGTCATTCACTACACCGCCACCGACGAACACAGCATCACCGACACAGGTACCCTAACCATCACGGTTACCGGCACCAACGATGCCCCGATCGCCACTGGCAGCTACACCGCCACCGTCACCGACACCGACGTCCTCGACAGCTTCGCCGACATCACCGGGCAGTTGCAGGCCAGCGACGTCGACGACACCCAGCTGTCCTGGAGCGGTAGCGCCATTGGCACCTATGGCGAGCTCACCGTCAACGCCGACGGCTCCTACGTCTACGTGGTCGATGCGGCAGCGGTCAACGCGCTGCCAGCCGGCGCCACGCCGAGCGAAACCTTTACCGTCACCGTCCGCGACCCCTTGGGCGCATCGGATACCCGTGACATCACCATCAACGTCAACGGCGCTAACGACACCGCCACAATCAGCGGCGTTGCGGCCGGCGCAGTGACCGAGGAAACCACGCTAACCGCCACCGGCATTCTGACCGTCACCGATATCGACAGCCCGGCCGCCTTCAACGCGGCCAGCGTCAGTGGCAGCTACGGCGATTTCAGCATCAATTCCGCCGGGGCATGGACCTATGCCCTGCGCAATAGCGACGCCAATGTTCAGGCTCTCAAAAGCTCCGAGAATCCTGTCGAGAGCTTCACCGTCTCCAGTGCCGACAGTACCGCCCATACCGTTACGGTCACCGTCAACGGTGCCAACGAAGCGCCCACGGCGATCGTGACTGCCGCCAGCGGCGCGGAGGACAACGCCATCCCCGTCACCCTCAGCGGCGGTGATGTAGATGGCACGCTCGCCAACTTCACCCTTACCGCCTTGCCGGACAATGGCACGCTGTACTTCAACGGCACTGCGTTGGCACTGGGCGCAAGCGTTCCGGCCAGCGCCGGCAGCGCCACGCTAAGTTTCGTGCCCACTGCCAACTGGAATGGCAGCACGTCACTGAGCTTCACCGCTACCGACAACGAAGGGGCAACCTCCAGCGCGGTCAACCAGTCGATCACCGTCACAGCGGTCAACGATGCCCCGACTGCCCACGACGATGCATTCGCCGGCGGCAGCCTGTCGGTAAGCGGCGCAATCGTCAGTGCCGGCGGTGGTGCAGTCAGCGTCGACCATTGGCAGATCCAGCATAACGGCGGGCGCTTCGTCGCTGACGTGCTGACCGAAATGCCGAAGATCATCAACAACTCCATCTACTCGCCCACCTTTGTCGACGTGAACGGCGATGGCGTGCGTGTGGGCTTCGACTCGCACATCTACTTGCTCGATCAGCACGGCAACGTCCTGTTCAGCAACGATGACAGTACAGTGCCGGGTGGTGACGGCTCGGTAAGCGACCGCGACTCCTTCCTCGATATCGCCAGCCTGCCAGCCGGCAACTACACGCTGGTGATCAGCGCCTGGGACCTCACTCCGGGCGAGTTGGCTAGCGGAGTCAACCTCCCCAACCATACTGGCTACATCACCGGTCCTTATCAGATCACCCTGCAGGACACCGTGGGTGTCATCACCAGCCCAACCGGGCAAATGATCCTGCCGGCGCGCGAAGACGCACCAGTAACTATCGCCGCCAATAGACTTCTGGCCAACGATACGGACATCGATGGCGGCACCCTGTCGATCGCCACCGTACAAAATGCCCAACACGGCAGCGTGGCACTGGTGAATGGCAATGTGGTGTTCACTCCGGCGTCGAACTACCACGGCCCGGCCAGCTTCACTTACACCGTTAGCGATGGTCGCGGTGGTTTCGATACCGCGACAGTCAACTTCGTGATCCAACCGGTTTCCGACCCGACCCTGACCACGCCCGATGTAGACAGCGGCCTGGAAGATGACGGCGTCATCGGCGGTAACCTGTTGGAGAACGATAGCGACGTGGATGCAGCGCTCTCGGTCAGCCAGTTCAGCGTCAACGGCACCAACTATGTCATCGCCGCCGGCGCCAGCCAGACTGTGGTGCTGGCCAATGTTGGCAGCCTGACGATTGCCAGCAACGGCGACTACAGCTTCACGCCTGCCGCCAACTACAACGGCAACGTGCCGGTCGTGACTTACACCGCCACCGACGGCAGCAGCAGCGCTACCAGCACGCTGACGCTCAGCGTCACTTCGGTCAACGACGCGCCGGCCGCCTTCTCCGCCAGCACCAGCACCGGTGAAAACACCGCGCTGAACAGCAACGTCCCGATTGCCACCGACATCGACGGCACGATCGCCAGCTACCACCTGGTCACTGACTTGAGCAACGGCAACGGCAGTCTGACCTTCAACAGCGACGGCACCTACACCTTCAACCCAGGCAGCGACTTCGACGACCTGGCAGAAGGCGCCAGCCGCGACGTGAGCTTCACCTACACCGCCATCGACGACAGCGGCGAAGCCAGCGCTCCGGCGACCATCACCATCAAGGTGACCGGCACCAACGACGCGCCGCTGGCGACCGCTACCAGCTCCACAGCAGTGGAAGATGGGGAGACTGTGAACGGCCAACTGCTGGCCAGCGACGCCGATGACGGCGCCGTCCTGAGCTTTGCCCTGAACCAGGCTGCACCCGCCGGTTTCAGCCTGAGCCCGGATGGCAGCTGGACCTTCGACCCAAGCGTTGCGGCCTACCAGGCCCTGGCTAAAGACGAAACCCAAGTCATCAACATTCCCTTCACCGTCACCGACGATAAGAGTGCGAGCAGCACCAGCAGCCTGAGCCTGACCGTCACCGGCACCAATGACACACCGATTGCCGCACCCAGCAGCGCCAGCGCAGTCGAAGACGGAGTGTTCCTCCCAGGCCCGGTCGCCAACGCCACCGATGGCTCGGCCATCGTGATCACCGTAGTCACCACCGACCCGAACCAGAGCTTCGCTTTCAACTGGCAGTTCGGCACTTCGGACTACCTGCCGTTCAACGACTTCGCCTTCATCCAGATCAATGGCCTGCCGGTGCAGACCCTCAGCAGCGTGTCGGCCGTCGGCGATAAAGGGAGCTCCGGGCTACAGGCCTTCAGCCACGTGTTCGCGACCCCGGGCACCTACCAGATTGTCATCGGTGTATCCGACGCCAACGACACTAACTTCGACTCGAGCCTGGCGCTGAGCAACCTGCCCTCCGCCCTGATCAGCTCGATCACCCCGGTGGGCAGCGCGTCCAACGCCAATAGCATCTGGAACCTGAGCAGCAACGGCGCCAACAATGGTGCCCTGAGCAACCTGCTGACGCCGGTAACCCAGGTGTCCGGGCAGTTGCAGGCCAGCGACATCGACCACAACCCCACGCTGACCTTTAGTCTCAACAACACGGCGCCGGCTGGCTTCAGTCTGAACTCGAACGGCAACTGGACCTTCGACTCCAGCGATGCGGCCTACCAGTCGCTGGCCCAAGGCCAGACGCAGGTCATCCAGATTCCGTTCACCGTCACCGACGAACACGGCGCGACCAGCAGCAGTACGCTAACCCTCACGGTAACCGGCACCAACGACGCCGCCGTACTCAGCAGCGCCGTGGTGAATCTGACCGAAACCAACGTCCCGCTGAGCACCAGCGGCCAGCTGACCATCAGCGACGTCGACAGCCCTGCCGTCTTCCAGCAGAGCAATCTCGCTGGCACGCACGGCAGTTTCTCGATCGATGCGACGGGCGCCTGGACCTACACCACCAACTCCGCCCTCAACCCCCTGAGTGCAAATCAGTTGGTCACCGAGAACTTCACCGTGCTCGCCGCCGATGGCACATCGACGACCGTGCAGGTGAACATCACCGGCACCAACGACGCCGCCGTACTCAGCAGCGCCGTGGTGAATCTGACCGAAACCAACGTCCCCCTGAGCACCAGCGGCCAGCTGACCATCAGCGACGTCGACAGCCCTGCCGTCTTCCAGCAGAGCAATCTCGCCGGCACGCACGGCAGCTTCTCGATCGATGCGACGGGCGCCTGGACCTACACCACCAACTCCGCCCTCAACTCCCTGAGTGCAAATCAGTTGGTCACTGAGAACTTCACCGTGCTCGCCGCCGATGGCACATCGACGACCGTGCAGGTGAACATCACCGGCACCAACGACGCCGCCGTACTCAGCAGCGCCGTGGTGAATCTGACCGAAACCAACGTCCCGCTGAGCACCAGCGGCCAGCTGACCATCAGCGACGTCGACAGCCCTGCCGTCTTCCAGCAGAGCAATCTCGCCGGCACGCACGGCAGCTTCTCGATCGACGCGACGGGCGCCTGGACCTACACCACCAACTCCGCCCTCAACCCCCTGAGTGCAAATCAGTTGGTCACCGAGAACTTCACCGTGCTCGCCGCCGATGGCACATCGACGACCGTGCAGGTGAACATCACCGGCACCAACGACGCCGCCGTACTCAGCAGCGCCGTGGTGAATCTGACCGAAACCAACGTCCCGCTGAGCACCAGCGGCCAGCTGACCATCAGCGACGTCGACAGCCCTGCCGTCTTCCAGCAGAGCAATCTCGCTGGCACGCACGGCAGTTTCTCGATCGATGCGACGGGCGCCTGGACCTACACCACCAACACCGCCCTCAATGCCCTGAGCGCAGACGAAACGGTCAGCGAGAACTTTACTGTGCTCGCCGCCGATGGCACATCGACAACCGTCCAGGTGAACATCACTGGCACCAACGATGCCCCTATCGCCGTCAATGACAGTCTCACCGCCACCGAAGACACCCAGGTAACTTTCAGCGCCGCGCAATTGCTCGGCAATGACACCGATGTCGACGGCCCGGCCTTGACCATCGCCAGCGTCACCAGCGGTACGGGTGGCACCGCCGTGCTGAATATCGACGGCACCGTCACGTTCACGCCGAACGCCAACTACAACGGGACGGCGACTTTCACCTACACCACCACCGACGGCACCCTGACCTCCGCACCGGCCACGGCGAGCATCACCGTCACCCCGGTGAACGATCCACCGGTGGCCAACAATGACAGCGGCCTCAGTGGCTTGAAAGGCGAGTACTTCGCCTACCGCGAAGGGAGCGATGGCGGCAACCTGACCAACCTCGGTGACGTCACCGCGTTCATCAGCAGCCATGCAGCGAACGCGACATTCGTCGCCACTAACCTGAACTATGGCCACATCTCCGATGGCGTTGGCCTGGCTGGCGAACAGAAACTTCAGCAGTTCCTCAAGGGGGACGCGGGCTCGCTGTCCAGTGACCCGGTCAACAGCTCCGACGCGATCATCAAGCTGAGCGGTTATGTAACCCTGGCGGCAGGTACCTATCAGTTCCGGGTCACCGCCGACGATGGCTTCTCTATTCGCATCGACGGTGCCACGGTTGCCGAGTACAACGGCAATCAAGGCCCAACTGCGCGTGAGCTGCCAACGTTCAACATCGCTCTGAGCGGCGCGCACCAGATTGAAATCATCTACTGGGACCAAGGCGGCGAAGCGCAGTTGCAAATCGAGCTGCGCGACCAGGGCGGCACTTATACGGTCCTCGGCGAAGACAAGCTGAGCCAGCTAAACCCTGCCCTGGTTACCAATGAAGACCAGGCCCTGACCATCAATCCAAACGTCCTCCTCGCCAACGATACGGACATCGATGGCGACAGCCTGTCGATCATTGCTGTGCAAAACGCCCAGCATGGCAGCGTGGCGCTGGTGAATGGCAATGTGGTGTTCACCCCGGCATCGAACTACAGCGGTCCCGCCAGCTTCACCTACACCATCGCCGACCCGTCCGGCGCCACCAGCACCGCGCAGGTCAGCCTGCAGGTCACCGCGGTCAACGATGCACCGCGGGTGACCCCGGTGGCACTCACCGGCGGCAACGAAGACGCCGGCAGCGTGACCTTCACCAAAGAGCAGCTACTGCAGGGCTCCAGCGATGTCGAGGGCGACAGCCTGAGCTTGTCGAACCTGCAGTTGGTCGCTGGCAACGGCACGCTGAGTGTCAATGGTGCCGGCACCACCTGGACCTTCACCCCCGCCGGGGACTGGAACGGCAGCGTGAGCCTGTCCTTCGACGTCAGCGATGGCAAGGGTGGTGTCACCAGCAACACCGCATCGTTCACCGTCGCGGCGGTGGCCGACATCGGCGCCGACGGCTTCTCGATCGTCGAAGACACCACGACCCAAATCGACGTACTCGGTAACGACAACTTCGAGAACGCCGGGCGCTATATCAGCGCCATCAACGGAACTGCGATTACGAACGGCGGCAGTGTCGCGGTCGAACACGGCACAGTGACGATGTCCGGCGGCAAGCTTTCGTTCAGCCCCGACGCCAACTACAACGGCCCGGCGAGCTTCAGCTATTCGGTGACCTCCAATGGTGCCGTGGAAACCGCTACCGTCTCGCTCAACGTCACCCCGGTCAATGACGCCAAGCTACCGACCCTGTCGGTCAGCCCGGTCGGCCAATGGACCTTTGACGAGAACAACGGCGCCACCACCACGAACGCTACCACCGGCCAGACCGGCACGCTGCGTGACGACAGTAACAGCGGCGGCAGTACTCTTCCGTCGTTCGGCACCGCTACGCGCGAGACGACCTCTGGCGCCACCGCGGAAGGCGCTGGCCACTACATCACCTTCAACGACAACGGCGACCGCATCGACCTGAACAGCGGTGCTACCCAGGCCCTGCTGGGCAGTGCGACCATGACGTTCTGGCTGAAGACCAGCCAGGAGGGTTCGGGCGACGGCGACGGCGATTCCTGGGACCAACCGAGCATCATCGGTAGCGAGCAGGTCGGTGACGGCAACGACATCCAATGGGGTGTCATCAACGAGGACGGGGAAATCGGCTTCGGGCTGGGGAACGTCGACGGCGTGTACAGCAAGACCGAGATCAACGACAACCAGTGGCACAGCGTGGCGATCAGCCGCAATGCCAGCACCGGCCTGGTGAGCGTCTACGTCGACGGCAAGCTGGAAGCCACTGGTAGCCCGAGCGATAGCGATTTCACCGGCAAGCTGAACCAGCTGACATCGATCGGTGTCACCAACAAGTTCACCGGCGACGGCACCAGTGAAGCCGACACCCGCTATTTCAAAGGCTCGTTGGATGACCTGCGCATCTACGATCACGTGCTGAGCGCCGACCAGATCCAGGCGATCCATTCGGTCGAGAACGGCTTCCAGGACAGCGCCATCGCCAACGATGGCGGGCCGCTGAGGATCGCCCTGTCCGGCCAGGACTACACCGACCTAAGCGTCAGTGGCCTGGCCAAGGACATGGTGATCAGCGACGGCAACGGCCACAGCATCGTATCCTCCGGCATCGATCAGGTGATCAACCTAGGCGGCTGGTCGACCAGCACGTTAATGCTCAGCAATACCGGCACGGCCTCGGGCACTCTTGCCTTTACCGCAAGCAACACGGTAGGCGGCGACACACGCGACACCACCGAGTACCTGACCCTGGCCAATGGCACTTCCAAACTGGTGGATGGTGGCTCCGGCAACGACACGCTCACCGGCTCTGCCGCCGCCGACCTACTCCGTGGCGGCAATGGCAGGGACACCCTGTCCGGCGGTGGCGGCGAGGATCGTCTGGAGGGCGGCGACGGCAAGGACACACTGCTCGGTGGCGACGACAACGACATCCTCTTCGGCGGGGCCGGTGACGATACGTTGACCGGTGGCGCTGGCGCCGACCTGTTCATCTGGAAAGCCGGCAACACCGGGCACGACACGATCACTGACTTCAATGCCAGTGAGGGCGATCGTATCGACCTGCGCGACCTGCTGCCGGACAACGCCGCCGGCGATATCCTCAGCTATCTCAAGGTAGAACCTGCCTCAACCTCAGGCGGCCTGGCGACCTTGCAGGTGAGCAGCAGCGGCCAGGTCAACGATTCGGGTAAAGTCGATGCGAGCATCAGTCTCGACCTCAGCCACTATTCGGGCAGTGCTGCCGACATAGTGAATTCGCTGGTGGCCGGCGCCAACCCGCACGTCAAGGTCGATCACACCTGACCGGCGTGATGCGCCTGCAAACGCCAAGGCGATTGCAGGCGCATCCGCTGCGTGGCACTTTCACGGCAACGCCCACCCTAGCGTGGGCTCACCTAATGAGGAGTTCGCAATGCTCTATGTCCAGCGCGATGCGCAAGGCCAGCTGCTTCGCGTGGAGGCAGCCAGCTTCGAGGGCATGACCGGAACCCTGCCGGCGGACGATCAGGACGTGCAGGCATGGTTCGCCAATCAGCAGCTGGAAAGCGGTTTGCTGCAACTCAAGCAGAGCGACCTGGACATGATCCGCGTGCTCGACGACCTGATCTCGCTGCTGATGAGCAAGGGCGTGATCCGCATTACCGATCTGCCCCCAGCGGCGCAGGCCAAGCTGATGACGCGTAACCAGGCGCGTGAAGCGCTGGGTGGGCTGAGTCGACTAATCAACGAAGACGAAACCGGACTGATCTGACGGCGCCCGCCGCAAGCAGGCCGTTTTTAACGCCGTATCGGCAACGCAGGTAATTTTTCAACGGCCTGCCAGATCCTTTCACTCCCTCACTGCCAGGGCTTCGGTGCGCCGAACAACTGGCCTTGCACGCCATGGATGCCCATGGACTGCAACACCTGCAACTCCCCCGCCGTCTCCACACGCTCGGCAATCAGCGGCAAATCGATGCTGTGCGCGGCACGCTGCATGGCCTCGATGAACAGGCGCTTGTCGCCTTCCTGATCGATAGCGCGGATATGGCTGCCGTCGACCTTCAGATACGCCAAGCCCAAGCGTGCCAGGTTACCGATCATGCTGAAACGCCCACCGAAGTGTTGCAGACTCAGGGCAAACCCCAGCTCGCGCAGGCGCCGAGTGAGATTTTCCAGCGACGCCTGCTCCGGCAACTGACTTTCTTCCAATTCCAGGATCAAGCGCGGGCCGCAGTGGCGATACTGCTGCAGCAACCCCATGGCCTTGTCGAACGCCTGCGGATCACGCAGCAGCGCACCGGACAAATTCAGCGCCAACGATTGATCGTGATCCGCCATCTGCCGCAACACCTGACCGAGCATCAACACGTCCAAACGCGCCGACCAGCCGAAGCGCTCCAACCACGGCAGGAAGCGCCCGGCCGGGATGCTCTCGCCCTGCGCATCGGGCAAGCGCGACAGCACCTTGTAATGCAGCACACGCTGCGGATCGCGACACTCCATCACCGGCTGGAAATACAGCAGGAAGCGGCCCTCGAGCAGCGCCTGATCGAGCAACTGGTGCCAAGCATGACGCTCGTCGCCGATACTCACGCCCTGGCTGCGCTCGACCCAGGCCCAGGCTTTGTCTGCCTGGCGCTCGGCCTTGGCCAAGGCCTCGTCGACGAGCAGGAATAATTCCTGCGGCAGCTCCTCTGGACTGAACGGCACCAGGCCGATGTGCGCCACCGGCAGCGAATCGATGGCCTCGGTGGCGGCCAGGCTGGCCAGCGCCGCCTCGAGACGCGCGGCCAACTGCTCGGCCTCCTCGCGGACCAGCCCCGGCGCCAGTAACACGAACTCGCCGCCGCGGCTGCGCGCCAACACCCAGCCCTTTCCCAGCTCGGCGCAATGGCGTTGCAGCTGCTCGGCGACCGCCTGCAGCAGGCGGTCGGTACGCTGCCCGCCGAGGCGCTGATTGAGGCCGACCAGATCGCTGACACGCAGCATCAGCAGATAGCCGCTGCTGCCATCCGGATCGCTCAGCCGCGTCTGCAACTGCATGTCGAAATAGCGCCGGTTGCCGAGCCCGGTCAAACTATCCAGATAGGCCTCGTCGCGCAGTTTTTCGCTGCGCTCGGCCTGTTCGCGAAACAACGCTTTGAGCTTCTCCACCATCTGGTTCATCGCCTGCACCACGCGGCGCAGCTCGGGGGTGCGCGGCAACTCGGGCAGGCTGAGGAATTCGCGACGGGCAATCGCGTGCGACTGCGCGACCATGTAATCCAGCGGCTTGAGCTGGCGGCGCAGCAATACCGCACCGAGCGTGGCGCTGAGCAGACCGCAGACCAGCAGCCACCCCAGGCTGCCCAGAGCGGTGCGCCACAGCCGGGCGATGGCGAACATCGGATGACTGAGCACCTCGACGCGCGCCACCTGGGTCCAACCGCGGCTGACGATGGCGTCGCCGCCGGCCGGTGCCAGGCCGATCAGGCTGACGAACCACTGTGGTACTTGGGCCGCCTGCGCGCCTGCCGGGCCGGTACGCTCGACCATCACCTCGCCGGTCGCCTGATCGATCACCCGGATGCTCTCGAAGTAGCCGCTGTCGAAGATCGAGCTGACCATCAGTTCGACCATCGCCGGGTCGTCGATATTGGGTGTCAGCGCTAAGCCCAAGGCGGTCGCCGCATCCTGCGCATGGGAACGCAGCTGGTTGACGTACTGCTCACGCGAGCTTTCCAGACTGACCATAAAGCTGCCGCTGAAGGCGACGATCAGGAACAGGCAGATGGCAATCAATAACTGTTTGAACAGAGACATCTGGACTCCGCTATTCGCTTACGGGGAAGCCTTCGGCTTGCATTTTTTTCAGGAGATCCTGCCAGCGCGACAGGCGCTTGCTATCGCCAACCGGTTTGGCGCCGCGCGCACCGGCCAACCACAAGCCCTCGCCATTGAAGGCGTAGACCGGTAATAGATCAGCCCGCTGGCTGGCCGGCAAAATGCTGCCGACCAGGTTATCCAGCACCAAGGGGATCGAATCGGGTGTTGCGTAGTAGGTCAGCACCATGTGCGCCTGGTTCAGGCGCAGGGCTTTGACGTAGGTAATGCGCAGCTTGTCGCTGGGCACACCGAGATGACGCAGGCTGAAATACTTGCTGATCGCATAGTCTTCACAGTCACCGGCGCCGACGCGCAACGCCTCTACCGGAGTCGCCCAGTAGTCAGCCTGGCGCCATATGCGTTGATCGTCGCTAAAGCGCAGCTGCGCATTGAAGAAGCGGTTTACCGCCTGCAGTTTGTCGCGCTCGGGGGATTCGGCGTGTTGTTCGAGCAGCTGCTGCCACGAGTCGATGCGTCGTTTGCCGTCGCCCAGCGGCCCATAAAGCGCTTCGGCGCGGCGGCTGATCAGGCGGAAATCCCAATCGGCATACAAACTGCCGACGAGCCCCAGCAGCACAACAACGGCCAAGGCACGATGACATCGAACGCTGTGCTTCGCTCTGCTGGAACTGCTGATCCGCAAAATCGAGACTTCCTGCCGCTTGAGATACCCGTTAACCGCCAGGCAGACCGCTCACTGGCGGCGCATGGTGCTGGCTACGCCGGGAAAACTCAATGGCACTATGCAATCACTCTGCATAGATGAAGGCGCGCATCGCCAGCGATGGCGCGTGCCCCGGCCAACGCCGGGGCGGCGGGATTAGGCTTGCTGACGCAGGGTTTTCAGGTGCAGGACACCGAACAGCAGCACCAGCACGCGCTCCAGCCACGGTTGTGGGCGTGCGGCCAGCCGGCTGTTGAACAGCAGCACTTCGACGATATGCACCAACAGCATGATCCCGGAGACCGCCAACAGCCACCCATGCAGCGGCGCGCTGAACGGGAAAATCACGTTGAGTACGGCAACCAGCCAGAACATGGCCAGCACGCCTTTGGCGAACGATAGAGCCTTCATGAACACCTCTTCTTATTGTGAGTAACCGCAGTCAGTGTGCCGGCTAAACCGCCGCAGCTGTCCGCACTTTCGTTTGGGCCGCACAGGTAGGCCCGCGCAGGTCGGCCCGCGTAGGCTGAGCCACATCGACTGGATTCCAGCGACCAGACCTTAGACCTGCAGCATAGATCGGGGCGCGCACGCTGCGCGCCCCGTGTACGCCGAGTATCAGCCGCCCTGCTTGGGCGTGACGATATCGAACCAGTAGTCGAACGACTCGAGCATGCCGAACAGTTGGCCGAGCAGCAGCGGATTACCCGAGCTCTTCAGCTTGCCTTCGGCCACCAGGGTCTGCGCGGAGACTTCCTTGAGCATCAGCCGGTTGAGGTCGGCGCGGTCGATGGTCACGGTCTGCCCGGCCTTGGCACTCTGCACGCCCTTGATGTTGTTCAGGTGCGAGTTCTTCAGCTCCAGCAGGTACTGCTCGTTGCGGTCCGGCAGCACCAGGTTGATGCTGATGTCTTTGCCCTCTGCTTTCTTCGCGTTCAGGCGCACGCCGACGTAATCGAACAGCAGGCCGGTATCCATCGCCGCCATGGCGCCCGCACTGGCCTTGGATGTTGGCAGATGACGCGGTACGCCATGGCGCAACTCGTAGGCGCCAGCCAAGTAGCTGTTGCGCCAGCCGGCGTTCTCGGCCTGGTAGCCGAGCTGCTCCAGGGTGTCGGCCTGCAACTGGCGTGCGGCCTGGTTGTCCGGATCAGCGAAGACCACCTTGTTGACCACCTCGGCGACCCAGCGGTACTCGCCCTTGTCGTAGGACTGGCGCGCCATCTTCAGCACGTGCTCGGCGCCGCCCATGAATTCGACGTACTTCTTCGCCGAATCTTCTGGCGCCAGTGGGTTGAGCGTCGCCGGGTTGCCGTCGTAGTAGCCGAGGTACTTGTTGATCACCGCACGCACGTTGTGGCTGACCGAGCCGTGGTAGCCGCGGTTGGACCATTCATGGGCCAGCTCGTCGGGCACCGTGAAGCGCTCGTGGATCTGGTTGATGGTCACGCCCTGGTTGGCCAGGTTCAGGGTGTGGTCGTTCAGGTAGCCGTACATGTCGCGCTGCTTTTCCAGGGTCTTGACGATGTCGTCATGCCCCCAGCGCGGCCAGTTGTGGGTGGCGAGCAGCACGTCGGCCTTGTCGCCATACAAGTGCAGCGCGTCGTTGATGTACTTGCTCCAGGCCAGAGCATCACGCACCTCGGCACCGCGCAGGGTATAGAGATTGTGCTGGGTACCGGTGACGTTCTCGGCCATCAGCAGCGCCTTCTGCTGCGGCAGCCAAATGTTCATTTCCGCCGGCGATTCGGTGCCTGGGGTGTTCTGGAAAGTCACCGGCACGCCGTCGATTACCAGCTCTTCGAGACTGCCCTCGATCAGCTTGGTCGGCGCCAGCAGGCTCAGCGGGCCATGCGCCGTCGTCTTACCAATGGCCATGTCGACAAGGCCCTGCGGGCTCTTCTCCAGATAGCGGCCGTACTGGTAGGTGGCGCGGCGGGACATGGCGTTGCCGGCCAGCACGTTTTCCTTGATCGCCGCTTCCATGAAACCAGACGGGGCAATGATCTGCACCTCGCCCTTGGCCACCTGCTCGGCCGACACCAAGCCCTGCACGCCGCCAAAGTGGTCCGCGTGGGCATGGGTGTAGATGACCGCCTTGATCGGCTTCTGCCCCAGCTCCTGGCTGACCAGCGCGTAGGCTGCCTTGGCAGTGGCGGGAGTAAGCAGGGTGTCGATGACGATCCAGCCGGTCTTGCCCTCGACGAAGGTGATGTTGGCCAGGTCGAAGCCGCGCACCTGGTAGACGCCGTCGACAACCTTGTACAGACCGCTCGTGAGATTGAGCTGCGCCTGGCGTTGCAGGCTCGGGTTGATGGTGTCGAAGTCCTTGCCGGTTTTCAGGAAGTCGTAGCCACCCAGTTGCCAGGCGACGCTGCCGTCCTGGTTCTTGATCAGCAACTGCTCGGGGCGCTTGATCAGGCCCTTTTCCGCGCGCTCGAAGTCGGCGCGGTCGCTGAACGGCAGCTCGGCGCGGACACGTTGCTGCGCCTCAAGGGTGAAAGAGGTGGGCTGTTTGGCATCGGTGGCTTCGGCAGCCAGCAGGCAAGGGGAAAGGCTGGCCAACAGAACGGCAGTGGATAGGCGGATCATCGAAGGCTCCGGAAGTTGTTATTGGAAACATAGAGTTGCTCGCACTATGGCGCAGGGCCTGCTAATAATTCCAATGCATTCCAATTCGCAACTCGATGCAAATCACTCATGACTGACCTACGCCAGCTCCGCCATTTCGTCGCCGTCGCCGAACACGGCCACTTCGCTCGCGCCGCAGCGGCGATCAACCTCAGCCAACCAGCCCTCAGCCGCAGCATCCAGGCGCTGGAAGCCAACCTCGGCTGCAACCTGTTCGACCGCGGCGCACGCAGCATCACCCTCACCGCCCACGGCCAGTTGGTCCTCGAACACGCCAGGCGCCTGCTCGCCGGTAGTCGCGCGCTGCACAACGCGGTCAGTCAGCTCGGCAATCTGCAAGCCGGCGAGTTGCGCCTCGGCGCCGGGCCCTATCCGGCGGCACGCCTGGTCCCCAGCGCCCTGGGCCAACTGGCGCGCCGCTACCCCAAAGTGCGCGTGCAGCTGCACACCGAAGACTGGGCGAGCCTGCGCCGCCGGCTGCTCAATGAAAGCATCGAATTGTTCGTCGCCGACTGCCGAGAGCTGCTCGACGATCCGCTGCTCACCGTCGAACCGCTGCGCGTGCATCCCATCCTGTTCTTCTGCCGGCCCGACCATCCACTGCTAGCCCTCCGCGAACCGACCACCAAGGATCTCGCAGCCTACCCGCTGGCGGGCACGCAGATTCCCGAGGACGGCACGCGGAGCCTGCAAAAGCTACTGGGCCGCGAGCCGCTGCCGGATATCCAGTGCGACAACTTCATGGTGCTGCGAGAGTTGGTCCGGCAAAGCGACGTGATCAGCCTCGCGCCGCAGGATGTGCTGAGTGCGGATCTTGCCGCGGAGCAGTTAACGGCCCTGTCCGCTCGCGACGCGCCCCCCATGCAAGGCTCGGCCTATGGCCTGGTCAGCCGCGCCGGTCACAGCCTGTCACCGGCGGCGCAGACCCTGCGCGGACTGATATTGGCGGGCGACGCCGCCGCTGAACCGACTCAGTAACGCGGACCGCCGCGATAGCTGCCCGGCGGCGCAGAGCGCATGTCCTGGCGATAGCCCGAACGGTTGTTTTGTTGGTAGTGCTTCTGGGCATTCTTCGGCGGTGCCACGTAACGCGGACGGTCGTGGCCACGCAACTGCTTGTATTGATGGATCTGGCCGTCCTGTCCCCGGTAGTAGCGTGGTTGGTCATAGCGCTGCTTATCGTAGCGACGATAGTCCTGCCGACGGTAATCACGGTCGCCGTAATAGCGTGAAGAATCGGTGCCGTAATAACGGTACGCACCTTGGCTCCGATAACGCGAGGAGTCGTTGTAGGAGCGACTATCTCCGTAGTAGCGCCCGTCGTAGTGGCGGTCATCATCGGCATAGGCATAATCGTAAGTGGTGCAGCCACTCAAGGCGAAACCCAACAACAGCAACAACAGAGCTCGATAGGGCATGGCGGCCTCCTTCGACCGCAGGGACGGAGTCGACGATCGTCGATACCCCGGGGAGTTACTACTTCCACTCTGTTCGACAGCACGCCTCGACGCCGGTGCCATGGAGCAGCCGCGCGATCTTTACCATTCATTTCAGTCGCGCACCAAAATGACGCCGCGCGCCTCATTTACGGGCGCAATTGACACCCGACTCACCCTCTCATGCTGCGCAACGCCGCCAAATCTGGGCTCGGCAAACTTGGCACGCCCTTCGCTATGAGACAGGCGTGCAGGATCACCCGGACGACCGGGTCGCGGCACCACAATTTGCTAATGGCTGGCTAGGGTTCCGACTCGCTTGTGCGGGTGACTGGTCCGAGAGCTGGCGACCTCCAGTGAGGTTACACGGCGGGATAAAAGCCCGGGAGAACGCAACCTGATTCGTCGGGTGTTGCCGCTCCTGCTGACTTTCTTCTCGAACTGGAGGTTCCTCATGCGTAAACCCCGTCTGTTCGCTTTAGCCGCCGCCGGCCTCGCCGCCGCCCTCAGCCTCTCCGCGCACGCCGAGCAGAAAGACAAATTCAACGTCTGCTGGACCATCTACGCCGGCTGGATGCCCTGGGAGTACGGCGCCAGCAAGGGCATCGTCGACAAGTGGGCGAAGAAGTACGGGATCGAGATCGAGGTCACCCAGCTCAACGATTACGTCGAGTCGATCAACCAGTACAGCGCCGGCCAGTTCGACGGCTGCACCATGACCAACATGGACGCGCTGACCATTCCGGCGGCCGGCGGCGTCGACTCCACCGCGCTGATCGTCGGCGACTTTTCCAATGGCAACGACGGCCTGGTACTCAAGGGCGAAGGCAAGCAGCTCGCCGATATGAAAGGCATGCCGATCAATCTGGTCGAGCTGTCCGTCTCCCACTACCTCCTCGCCCGCTCCCTGGAAAAGGCCGGCCTCAGCGAGAAGGACATCAAGGTGGTCAACACCTCCGACGCCGACATCGCCAGCGCCTTCAACACCAGCGACGTGCAGGCCGCCGCCACCTGGAACCCGATGCTCGCCGAGATCACCGCCAAGCCCGGCGTCAGCCAGGTGTTCGACTCCAGCCAGATCCCCGGCGAGATCATGGACATGATGGTGGTCAACAGCGAGACCCTGAAGGACAACCCGGCCCTGGGCAAAGCCCTGACCGGCGCCTGGTTCGAAATCCTCGCTCTGATGAACAGCGGCAGCGCCGAAGGCCAGACCGCCCTCGAGCACATGGCCAAGGCCTCCGGCACCGACCTCGCCGGCTTCCAGGCGCAACTGGCCACCACCAAGTTGTTCTACACGCCGCAGGAAACCCTGGCGTTCGCCACCAGCCCGAAACTGCCGGCAACCATGACCAAGGTCGCCGAGTTCTCCTTCAGCCACGGTCTGCTCGGCGAAGGCGCGAAAGACGCCACCGCAGTGGGCATGAGCTTCGCCGGCAACGTGGTCACCGGCGACAAGGGCAACGTCAAGCTGCGCTTCGACCCGAGCTACGTGCAGATGGCTGTCGAAGGGAAACTCTAGACCCCAATGGTTCCCACGCTCGGCGTGGGAACGCAGCTACAGACGCTCCGCGTCTGCCGGGACGCAGAGCGTCCCTGGAGGGATTCCCACGCCGAGCGTGGGAACCATCGAACACATGAGATAACGCCATGCGCCTGATCAACCGCCATCCGGATCGCCCTAGCCGCCTGTTGCTGGTGTTGCTGCCGTTCGCCCTGCTGCTGTTCGTCTACTTCACCGGCTCGGCGGCGCGGCTGACGGAGAACCCCAACGACAAGCTGCTGCCCAGTGCGGCGCAAATGATCGATGCGGTCGAACGCCTGGCGCTCACCGAGGACAAGCGCAGCGGCCAGTACCTGTTCTGGCAGGACACTGCCTCGAGCCTGACCCGCCTCGGCATCGGCCTGGGCATCGCCGCCCTCGCCGGCCTGTGCCTGGGTCTGGCCAGCGGCACCCTGCCGCTGTTCGGCGCGCCGCTGTCGCCACTGCTCACCGTGCTGTCGATGATCCCGCCGCTGGCGGTGCTGCCGATCCTGTTCATCGTCTTCGGCCTCGGCGAGCTGTCCAAGGTGATGCTGATCGTCTTCGGCATCACCCCCTGCATCGCCCGCGACATCGAACAGCGCGCCCGTGAGATCCCCAAGGAAATCCTCATCAAGGCGCAGACCCTTGGCGCCAGCACCTGGACCCTGATCCTCCGCGTGGTGCTGCCGCAGCTGCTGCCGCGCCTGCTGATCTCGCTGCGCCTGATGCTCGGCTCGGCCTGGCTGTACCTGATCGCCGCCGAAGCCATCGCCAGCACCGACGGCCTTGGCTACCGGATCTTCCTGGTCCGCCGCTACATGGCGATGGACGTGATCCTCCCCTACGTGGTGTGGATCACCCTGCTCGCCTGGCTGATGGACCTCGGCCTGCGCCGCGCCACCCAGCTGGCCTTCCCCTGGTACGAAGGAGCCAAGGCATGAGCACCAATAAAAATGGAGCCGTCACGAGCGAGTCCATGGCAAGGCGCCCGGAGCACAGCGACCGGAGCGGACAAGTCGTCCATGAGGATCGCGCGCACCGCGTAACACAGTCAGGGGCTCGCGCAGCAGGCGACTTCATTCAAGTGAAAAATGTCTGGCAAACCTACGGCGACCAGACCGTCCTGGAGAACCTCAACCTGAACATCGCCGAGGGTGAGTTCTGCACCCTGGTCGGTGCTTCCGGTTGCGGCAAGTCGACCTTCCTGCGCCTGTTGCTCGGCCAGGAACGCGCCAGCCGCGGGCAGATCCTCCTCGACGGCCAGCCGCTGGCCGGCGAACCGGATGCCAGCCGCGGCGTGGTGTTCCAGCGCTATTCGGTGTTCCCGCACCTGACCGTACTGGACAACGTCGCCATCGGCCTGGAGCTGCCGCGTTCGCCACTGTTTGGGCGGTTGTTCGGCCGCGCCAAACGTGACGCCCGCGAACAAGCCGCCGCGCTGCTGCAGAAAGTCGGCCTCGGCCACGCCTTGGACAAGTACCCGAGCGCGCTGTCCGGTGGCATGCAGCAACGTCTGGCGATTGCCCAGGCACTGATCACCAAGCCGCGCGTGCTGCTGCTCGACGAACCGTTCGGCGCCCTCGATCCGGGCATCCGCAAGGACATGCACGAGCTGCTGCTCGGCCTGTGGCACGAGACCCAGCTGACCGTGTTTATGGTCACCCACGACCTTAGTGAAGGCTTCAGCCTCGGCACGCGCATCCTGGTGTTCGACAAGCTGCGCGCCGATCCGCATGCGCCGAACGCCTACGGCGCGCGGATCACCTACGACATTCCCCTGAACAGCGACCGCCGCGCCGCGCGCGCCGCCGTCGACGCCCTGCCGGCGCACGTCACCGGCAACCTGCAACCTGCCATTCAAGGAGCCTGAGGATGACTGCCTCGCTCGCCCTGCGCCCGACCCTGTATGAAGAAACCGTCCCCGCTGGCGGCCACACCTCGTTCGTCCTCAAGCGCGGCCAAGTCCTGCGCGTCACCGACCTCGAAGGCGGCGCCAACGTCAGCCTGCTGCTGCTCAGTGCCGAGGAAAAAAGCGAGCGCCTCAACCTGCCGGACACCCTCAAGTGCCAGCACACCGCCAAGCTCACCGAAGGCCACTGCCTGTACTCGGACATGGGCCGCGTGCTCGCCGCGATCACCGCCGACACCTGCGGCTGGCACGACAGCTTCGGCGGTGTATTGAACGCTGCGGAAGTCGAGGAGAAGTACGGCGCTGGCCGCTATCAGGAGCTGCGCAACAACTACTTCCGCAACGGCGTGGACAACCTGCTGGTGGAAATGGGCAAGTGGAACCTCAACCTGCAGGACCTGCTGATGGCCCTCAACCTGTTCAGCAAGGTCACGGTGGACCGCGACGGCTGCTTCAACTTTGAGCCGGGCAACTCCAAGGCCGGCGACTACGTCGAGCTGTACGCGCCGATGGACACGCTGGTGGTGCTCACCGCCCTGCAGCATCCGCTGGACCCTAATCCGCAGTACGCGCCCAAGCCGGTGCAGCTGACCTGGAGCCGCGTCGAGAGCGATGGCATCAGCATCCTCTGCCGCACCTCGCGCCCGGAAAACGCCCGCGGCTTCCACAACACCGAACGCCTGTATATCTGAGGGCTGCGCCATGTCTCTGATCGAAAGCAAGCTGCATCCCGAAGCCGCCGTGTACCGCCATGTGATCCCGGCCGGCGAACCGTTCCTCTGCGAAGTGAAAGCCGGGCAGACCGTGCGTCTGCTCGATCTGGAAGGTAACCAAGCGGTCGACACGCTGTTCTACTCGGCCCGCAACCCGCGCGAGCGTTACGACCCGCAGCGCACCCTGCGCAAGCAGAACAACGTCTACCTGACCACCGGCACGGTGCTGTATTCCAACCTCGGCAACCCGCTGCTGACCATCAGCGCCGACACCTGCGGCCGCCACGACACCCTCGGCGGCGCCTGCGCGCAGGAGAGCAACACCGTCAGATATGCACTCGAAAAACGCTATATGCACAGCTGCCGCGACAACTTCCTGCGCGCCAGCTTGCACGACGGCCGCCTGGAGAAGCGCGACATCGGCGCCAACATCAACTTCTTTATGAACGTTCCCGTGACACCAGAGGGCGGCCTGACCTTCGCCGACGGCATCTCCGCGCCAGGCAAGTACGTCGAGCTGAAGTCGCACATGGACGTGATCGTGCTGATCTCCAACTGCCCGCAGCTGAACAACCCGTGCAACGCCTACAACCCGACCCCAGCCGAGGTGCTGGTATGGGACTGAGCAAATTTCGCGCTTGGTTGTTCCGTCTGTTCCAGAGCCGCTCGGGGCAATGCCTGGAACAGCGACCCGAAAGTAAAACGTAGGTTGGCGCTGAGCGCAGCGATGCCCAACGCGGATACGGATTGACCGATGTTGGGCTTCGCAGGCTCAGCACCAACCTACGATGACGAGACTTCCAGCCCGGTAGCCCGGATGCAATCCGGGAGCCGGCAAAAAAATTCAGCCACGGACGACCGTGGTGCAGACGAATAAGACGGGACGGCCCGTCATCCCTTTCGAGGGTTCTGCAATGTTCAACAAACTCCTGATCGCCAACCGCGGCGCCATTGCCTGCCGCATCCTGCGCACCCTGCGCGCGCTCGACGTCAAAGGCGTCGCCGTGTACTCCGAGGCCGACGCCGCCAGCCTGCACATCCAGCAGGCCGACGAAGCGCACAGCCTCGGCGAAGGCCCGGCCGCCGGCACCTATCTGGTGGTCGACAAGATCCTCGCCGTGGCCAAGCAGACCGGTGCCACCGCGATTCACCCCGGCTACGGCTTCCTCTCCGAGAACGCCGCCTTTGCCGAAGCCTGCGAAGCCGCCGGCATCGCCTTCGTCGGCCCGACACCCGAGCAACTGCGCGTGTTCGGCCTCAAGCACACCGCCCGCGCACTGGCCAAGCAGCACGGCGTGCCGATGCTGGAAGGCACCGAGCTGCTGGAAAACCTCGACGCCGCGCTGATCGCCGGCGATCAAGTGGGCTACCCGGTCATGCTGAAAAGCACCGCCGGCGGCGGCGGCATCGGCATGCGTGTATGCCGCAGTGCGGAAGAGCTGTCCGACGCCTTTGAAACCGTCAAGCGTCTCGGGCAGAACAACTTCAGCGACTCCGGCGTATTCATCGAGAAATACATCCAGCGCGCCCGCCATCTGGAAGTGCAGGTGTTCGGCGACGGCCAAGGCGAGGTGCTGGCCCTCGGCGTACGCGACTGCTCGGTGCAGCGGCGCAACCAGAAAGTCCTGGAAGAGACCCCGGCGACCAATCTGCCGGCCGGTATGGCCGACGAGTTGTGCGCAGCGGCGATCAAGCTGGCCAAAGCGGTCAGCTATCGCAGCGCCGGCACCGTCGAGTTCGTCTACGACAGCGAGGCCGAGCGCTTCTACTTCCTCGAAGTGAACACCCGCCTGCAGGTCGAGCACGGCGTCACCGAACAGGTGTGGAGTGTCGACCTGGTGCGCTGGATGATCGAACTGGCGGCCGGTGACCTGGCCCCGCTCAGCGAGCTGGCCAAGGGCCTGAAGCCCAGCGGCCACGCGATTCAGGCGCGCCTGTACGCCGAAGACCCGGGCCGCGACTTCCAGCCGAGCCCCGGCCTGCTCACTGCCGTCGAATTTCCCAAGGCCGACGGCAAAGCGCTGCGCATCGACACCTGGGTCGAAGCCGGTTGCGAGATTCCGCCCTACTTCGACCCAATGATCGCCAAGCTGATCGCCTGGGCGCCGAGCCGTGCCGAGGCCAGCGCAGCGCTGAGCCAGGCGCTGGCCGATTCCATTCTGTACGGCGTGGAGTCCAACCGCGATTACCTGCGGCAGATTCTGGTCGACGCGCCGTTCGCCAGCGGCTCGCCGTGGACCCGCTGCCTGGAAGGCTTGATCTATAAAGCCGATACCTTCGAAGTGCTGTCCGCCGGCACCCAGACCACCGTGCAGGACTTCCCCGGCCGCCTCGGCTACTGGGCAGTTGGCGTGCCGCCGTCGGGACCGATGGACGACCGCGCGCTGCGCCTGGGCAACCGCCTGCTGGGTAATGCGGAAGGCGCCGCCGGCCTGGAAATCACCATGAGCGGGCCAAGCCTGCGCTTCAACACTGACGCGGTGATCGCGGTCACTGGCGCGGCGATTCCGCTGAGCCTGGATGGCGTCGCCCAGCCGCTGAACACCGCGCTGCTGGTCAAGGCCGGCAGCACCCTCAGTCTCGGCACCATCGCCGGCAGCGGCGCGCGCGCCTACCTCAGTCTGCGCGGCGGCCTGCAGGTGCCGGATTACCTCGGTTCGAAGAGCACCTTCACCCTCGGCCAGTTCGGCGGCCACGGCGGCCGCGCGCTGCGCGCCGGCGATGTGCTGCATATCCCAGCACTCGACGACCGCGAGGCCGGCGCCAGCCTGCCCGCTGAGCTCTACGACGTGCTGCCGGCAGTCCGCGAGATCCGCGTGATCTACGGCCCACACGGCGCCCCGGAATACTTCACCCCGGCCTACATCGAGACCTTCTTCGCCACCGCCTGGGAAGTGCACTTCAACTCCAGCCGCACCGGCGTGCGGCTGATCGGGCCGAAACCGGAATGGGTGCGTGAAAGCGGCGGCGAGGCCGGCCTGCACCCATCGAACATCCACGACAACCCCTACGCCATCGGCGCGGTGGACTTCACCGGCGACATGCCGGTGATCCTCGGCCCGGACGGCCCGAGCCTCGGCGGCTTCGTCTGCCCGGTGACCACAATCGAGGCCGACCTGTGGCAACTCGGCCAGCTCAAGGCCGGCGACAAGGTGCGCTTCTTGCCGGTGGAGATCACCACGGCGCGCGAGCTGGCGAAGCTGCGTCAGGAAGAGACGCGGAACCTCGTAGCCCGGATGCAATCCGGGGCGGATGCGTCGCCGGCTTCCCGGATTTCATCCGGGCTACAAAGCCCCATCGTTCTGGACCTCGGTGAAGCCGATAAGCACCTGGTCGCCCGCCTCTCCGGCGACACCCACCTGCTGCTGGAAATCGGCCAGCCGGAGCTCGATCTGGTCCTGCGCTTCCGCGGCCACGCGCTGATGCAGGCCCTGGAAGCCAAGCAGATCGCCGGGGTGATCGACCTGACCCCCGGCATCCGCTCGCTGCAGGTGCACTACCAGCCGGAAACCCTGCCGCTGCAACAGCTGCTCGACACCGTCGCCGGCGTCTGGGGCGCGGTGTGCAACGCCCAGGACCTCAAGGTGCCGTCGCGCATCGTCTACCTGCCGCTGTCCTGGGACGACCCGGCCTGCCAATTGGCCATCGAGAAATACATGACCACGGTGCGCAAGGACGCGCCCTGGTGCCCGAGCAACCTGGAGTTCATCCGCCGCATCAACGACCTGCCGAACCTCGACGAGGTGTACCGCACGGTGTTCGACGCCAGTTATCTGGTGATGGGCCTCGGTGACGTCTACCTCGGCGCGCCAGTCGCCACGCCGCTGGACCCGCGCCATCGCCTGGTGACCACCAAGTACAACCCGGCCCGCACCTGGACCGCGGAGAACTCGGTGGGCATCGGCGGCGCCTACATGTGCGTGTACGGCATGGAGGGCCCCGGCGGCTACCAGTTTGTCGGCCGCACCCTGCAGATGTGGAACCGTTACCGCGCGGTCGCCGCGTTCGACGGCAAGCCGTGGCTGCTGCGCTTCTTCGACCAGATCCGTTTCTACCCGGTGTCTGCCTCCGAACTGCTGCAGATCCGCCGCGACTTCCCGCTCGGCCGCTATGACTTGCGCATCGAGCACAGCGAACTGGCGCTGGCCGACTACCAGCAGTTCCTCAATGAGGAAGCCGAGGGCATCGCCGCCTTCCGCGGCCAGCAGCAGGCGGCGTTCAACGCCGAGCGCGAACGCTGGATCGCTTCCGGCCAGGCGCATTTCGACAGCGAGGAAGCGGTCGTCGAGCTCGGCGAGGACACCCCGCTCGGCGCTGGCCAGCACGCCATCGAAAGCCACATCGCCGGCAACCTCTGGCAGGTGCAGGTCGAGGCCGGCTGCGAAGTGAAGGCCGGCGACGTACTGGTGATCCTCGAGTCGATGAAGATGGAAATCCCCCTCACCGCCCCACGCGACGGCGTGGTCCGCGAAGTCCGCGTGCAACCCGGCTCACCGGTGCGTGCCGGGCAGCGGGTGGTGGTACTCGAGGAAGCCTGAGACAGGGCACCCGTAGGGTGGGTTAGGCCGCAGGCCGTAACCCACCGACCGACCGCGAGGCCGGCCCATCTGTTATGCCCATTGCATCGATGGTGGGTTACGCCGCTACGCGGCTAACCCACCCTACGAAAGGAAGCTGACTATGCAACACCAATTCGATCTACGCCTGGACGCCCTGAAAGCCGCCTACCGCGAAGGCCAAACCACCCCGCGCCAGCTGATCACCGCGCTGCGCGAGCAGGCCGCCGCGCTCAACCCGGACTATCACCTGTTTATCCACCTGCTCAGCGTCGCGGAGTTGGAGCCTTACCTGACCGCCCTCGACAGCCAGAGCCCGGACAGCCTGCCGCTGTACGGCGTGCCGTTCGCCATCAAGGACAATATCGACCTGGCCGGCGTGCCGACCACGGCCGCCTGCCCGGCCTTCACCTACACCCCGGACAGCAGCGCCACCCTGGTCGCCCAGTTGATCGCTCTCGGCGCCGTGCCGCTGGGCAAGACCAACCTCGACCAGTTCGCCACCGGCCTCAACGGCACCCGCTCGCCCTACGGCGCCTGCCCGAACTCGGTGCTGCCGGAATATCCGTCCGGCGGCTCCAGCTCCGGTTCGTCGCTGGCGGTGGCGCTCGGCGTCGCCAGTTTCGCTCTGGGCACCGACACCGCCGGCTCCGGCCGCGTGCCGGCGGCGCTGAACAACCTGGTCGGTCTGAAAGCCACCAAGGGGCTGATATCCACCACCGGGCTGGTGCCGGCCTGCCGCACCCTCGATTGCATCACCTACTTCACCGCCACCGCGCGCGAGGCCAGCCAGCTGCTGGCGTTGACCGCCAAGCGTGACCCGCGCGACGCATACAGCCGCGCCAACCCGCTGTGGAACGACGCCAGCGCCTTCGGCGCGCCACGCCCCGGTTTCCGTTTCGGCGTGCCCGAGCAGCTGGAGTTCCTCGGCTGCGCGGAAAGCCCGGCGCTGTTCGCCGCAAGCATCGAGCAGCTCAAGGCGCTCGGCGGCGAGGCGGTGGAAATTGATTTCGCGCCCTTCCTCGAAGCCGCGTGCCTGCTCTACGAAGGCCCCTGGGTGGCCGAGCGCTACAGCCTCGCCGGCGCGCTGATCGAACAGCAGCCCGACGCCGTGCTGCCAGTGATCCGCGCCGTGCTGGAGAAGGCGCCGGGCGTCAGCGGCGTCGACACCTTCCGCGCCCTGTACCGCCTGCAGGCGCTCAAGGCGAGCTGTGACGACATCCTCAAGGGCCTCGACTGCGTGCTCACCCCGGCCTACCCGCGCCCGGTGACCCTGGCCGAGCTGGCCGCCGAACCGGTCAAGCGCAACTCCGACCTCGGCTACTACACCAACTTCATGAACATGCTCGACTACGCCGCCGTCGCCGTGCCGGCGGGCTTTATGGCCAACGGCCTGCCCTGGGGCGTGACCCTGTTCGGCCGCGCCTTCACCGACCAGTACCTGCTCGGCCTGGCCGATGCGCTGCAGCGTCACACCGGCCTGCCGCTCAGCGGCGTGCGCGCCCTGCAACTCGCCGCTCCGACGACTGCCGCGCGCAGCGACATGGCCCGGCTGGTGGTCTGTGGCGCGCACCTCAACGGCCTGCCGCTCAACTGGCAGCTCAAGCAGCGCGGCGGACGTCTGATCGAGGCGACGCACAGCTCGGCGGACTACCAGCTGTACGCCCTGGCCGGCGGCCCGCCGTTGCGTCCCGGCATGGTTCGCGTGGCGGAAGGCGGCGCGGCCATCGAGGTGGAAGTCTGGGAGCTGCCGAGCAGCGAACTCGGCTCGTTCCTCACCGGCATCCCGGCACCGCTGGGCCTCGGCAAGGTGCAGTTGGCCGACGGCCGCTGGGAAACCGGCTTCATTTGCGAGCCGTATGGGCTGGAAGGAGCAGTGAATATTACCCATCTGAGTGGTTGGCGAACCTATCTCGCCCGGCACCATTAAAGGCAACCAGGCAATGCCGTCAGTCGATCAGATCGCACGGCATTTCCTAGCACACCGCTGGGAGCTAAGCTGCCGATATCCCGATGATGCTGCACGGAATACTTGCCCCATGACCGCGCTTTTCACCGATATCCCCGAGCACCTTTCCCTCCTCCTGGTAGACGATCACAGTCTGCTGCTGGACGGTTTGAGCCTGGTACTCAACCCCCTCAGTCCGGGCTTGCAGATCCATAAGGCACGTAGCGCGGAGGAAGCCCGGCAACTGGTCGGCACACAGGATTTCGATTTGATCCTTCTCGACCTGCGCCTGCCGGATGGGTCGGGGCTGGACCTACTGCGCAATTGGCAACAGGAGGGTCTGCTGACCCCGGTCGCAATCCTCAGCGCCAGCGACTCGAACCATGACGCCCAAGCCGCTTATGCGGCCGGCGCGCGGGGGTTTATCTCGAAGAATTGCGATGCTGACGAATTGCGCCAATCGGTTAGCCGTGTGCTGCTCGGCGAAACGCTGCCAAGTACGACAAGACCGGCTAGCTGTCACCTGACCCAACGCCAGCTGGATATCCTTTTCCTGCTGGTCGAAGGGCTACCGAACAAGCTGATCAGCCGGCGCCTGCACATCAGCCAGGACACCGTGAAATTCCACCTCAAGGTGTTGTTTCAAGAGCTGGGCGTCAGTAACCGCACCGCCTGCGTCAATGCGGCACGGCAGCTGGGCCTGTTTTAGGGCCTGTTAACGCTACTGACGCGAGCCGCGTTGCAGCGAGAAATGGCCCCCGGTTAGGCGCAGGACGCAGGCAATGGTCATTCCCTTGGCAAGTCCTGCAACGACAGCGGGGGCCATTTCCCGCGCAACCCTGGGGGACGGGCCTGTTTTTGCGCGATGCTGCGTTTCTCGATGCTCATTTGGAATGCCAAACCTTGCATCTCGCGCCTTGCCTCGCGCAAAAACAGGCTCCGGCGCGGCCGTGTCAGTAGCGTTAACAGGCCCTAACCTGCCGTTGGCCCAGGAGTACGGCCAAGGTCTGCAGCAAACGCACCGGCAAAATCGGTTTGCCGAACAAAGTGACATGCGCCAAGGCGCAACGATCGGCCAGATTGGTGCCGACATCGGCAGTGATCAGCACAGCGGGCAACATCTCTACGGCCCGCTCACGCAGTAACTCGATAACCTGCAAGCCATTCTCTGGACCATCCAGCCGGTAATCGCTGATCAACAGTTGTGGCTGCACCTGTGGCAAGCGCTCGAGCGCCTCGGCCAGCGACGCACACGCGCACACCTCACAGCCCCAGCGCGTCAGCAACCCACTCAACGCCTCGCGGCTGGCCGCATCATCCTCGACCAATAGCACGCGACCTTCGAGTCTCGCGGCGGCCGGCACGGCCACGGGCGCCTGGGTAACCAGCGCCGCACAGGGCTGCAGGATCAGCTTGAACTGCGCGCCCTTGCCCGGCTCCGAGGTCAATGTCAGCTGGTGACCGAGCAGTTCGGCCAGTTGTCGGACGATAGCCAGACCAAGTCCCAGACCGCGCTCGACGCTGGGTTGCGACGGTGCGAATTGCTGAAATTCGTCGAAGGCTTGCCGCTGCTGCTCCACGGTAAATCCACGGCCATCATCGCCAATCTCAAGGCGCAAGCGCTCACCCTGAGCCTCCAGCCGTAGCCAGACTTGGGCGGCGCCGGCATGTCGCAGGGCATTGGTAAGCAAATTGCGGACGATGCGTTCGAGCAGCAGGGGATCGCTGTGCGTCCACAGGTCATCGTTAGCTATCAGGCTCAGCATTACGCCTTGCTTGCGTGCCAGGGGCTCGGACTCGGCGGCGAGACGCTGGAGCAACGGCTGCAAGGCCACCGGTTGCGGCTGGGCCTGCACCACGCCGGGCAGACTCAGACTGGTGTAATCGAGCAGCGATTGCAGCAGATGACCGAGCTGCTTGACCGAGGCCGACAGACGCTGACTGATATCGCGCACCTCGTCATCGGCGGCGCGCTCCTGCAGGTGCTGGGCATACAGCCCCATGGCGTTCAGCGGCTGACGCAGGTCATGGCCGGCAGCTGCCAGCAAGCGCATGCGCCGTGCATCTTCCTCCTCGCGCTTGCGAGCGATATCGAGCAACTCGAAGCGCAGCCAGGTGGTACGTCGGCCATGATCGCGCCGATAGACACTGAAAAAACCGATGATGGTGATGCACAGCAAGGAGGTGATCCGGAATTCAAACCCGCTATCGTCCAATCCCGCAGGCATCAAACCGAACACCACATACAGGATGCTCAATGCCCAGGACGCGCGAATGATCTGGCGGAACGACAATTGCCACCCCATGTAGGCCAGCATCAGCAAGAGCAGCAAGCCGTCCACGAAGAACCCCACGCCATGCTGGGCACCCACGCGGGCAATCGCCACCAGCGTCAGGCCATAGGTCAGGTAGCCGAGCAAATAGCCCAGCTCCACACTGTCTGGTCGATCCCTGCGCAGATGGCAATAGACGGCGGCCAACAACATGAACAAGACTCCCAGCAGACGCAGCGGCAAGATCTCCAGCGCCACCTCGTTGGGCAGTGAGAGAAAGTCCAGGCCGATCAGCGCGCCGATGAACAGCGGCCCGGCTATCGCGTAGAGCAGGCGCCGGTTACGGTTGGTCAAGCGCTGGCGGCGGTATTCGTCATACACCGCTTCCAGTGGCGGACTGAAACGCAAATAACGATGGCCCTGCAGCTGTTGGCTCAGCAACGCTCGGCGCCAAGCTTCCTGGCTGTTCGACATGGGCCGCTCCCCTGATAGATGTTGCTCGAGTATGCCTGCCCGGCCCAGCCGCCACTAGATAGGGGCCTTGGTGCTCGCCGATGAACCGCGCTAGCATTGCGCCATCGCCAATCCTTGGATCAATTCATGCTACAGCGCTCGCTCAAACATTCCCGGCTTACGTTGCTCGTGCTGCTGTTTATCCTGCTGGTCTGCGGCTTCCTCGCCACCTCTCTGGCCAGCTACTACGCCTCGCACGACGCGATCCGCAACAGCATTATTTACACCGAATTGCCGCTAACCTCCGACACCGTTTACTCGGAGATCCAGAAGGACTTGATCCGCCCGGTTCTGATCTCCTCGATGATGAGTCGCGACACGTTCGTGCGTGATTGGGTGATAGGTGGCGAGAAGGACGTCGGCCAGCTGACCCGCTACCTGCTGGAAGTGCAGGAACACTACGGCGCCTTTACCAGCTTTTTCATTTCGGAAAAAACCAGGACCTACTACCAGGCCAAGGGCGTGCTCAAGCAGGTGAGCGAAGACGAGCCGCGCGATGCCTGGTACTTCCGCGTGCGCGATATGCAGACGCCGTACGAGATCAACTTCGATCCGGACATGGCCAACCAGGATCGCTTGACGTTCTTCATCAATTATCAGGTGCTCGATTACAGCGGCAACTTCATCGGCGCCACCGGCGTCGGCCTGACGGTCGACGAAGTGGTCAAGCTGATCGACCAGTACCAACTCAAGTACGAGCGCAGCGTGTATTTCGTCGATACTAACGGCAAGCTCATGCTCACTGGCGCGCAGGGCGGCCCGTTCGGTGCGCGTGCCGGCCAGATGTTGCAGGACATCGATGGCCTCAACGACTTGATGGACAAACTGCCCAAACCCCAGAGCGGCAGCTTCGAATACCGCGAACATGACAATGGCCACTACCTCAACGTGCGCTACATCCCCGAGCTGGATTGGTACCTGTTCGTCGACAAACACGACCGCAGTGCGCTGGCCGGGATTCGGCAGAGCCTTTATCTCAACTTGCTGATCTGCCTGCTGATCACTGCCGTAGTGTTGACGCTGGTCGGCCTGATGCTCCGCCGCCATCAGCGCCATATCGAAGCCCTGGCGACTACCGATGTGCTCACCGATCTGCCCAACCGGCGCGGCTTCAACCTGCTTGCCGCCCAGGCGTTGCAAGAAAGTCAGCGCGAGCGGAGCCCGCTGAGCGCGCTGATGATCGATATTGACCACTTCAAGGCGCTCAACGACACCCATGGCCATCTGGCAGGCGATCAGGTGCTCAAGGGTTTTGCCAGCGAATTACGCGACAGCTTGCGCAAATCGGACATCCTCTGCCGCTGGGGTGGCGAGGAATTCGTCGTGTTGCTCAAGGGTACCGACAGCCAGGCCGCCTATGCCTTGGCCGAGAAACTACGCATGCAAACCACCACCAGCCGTTATCCCTTCGCCGGCAAAGAGCTGCGCATCGAGATCAGCATCGGCGTGGCCGAGCAGCGCGCCGACGACAGCTTGCACAATCTGCTGATGCGCGCCGACCACGCGATGTACCGCGCCAAGCAATCCGGCCGCAATCAGGTCTGCGTCGAGCCCAAGGGCATCTGACAAGTCGTTGAAAAACTACTGCGCTCGGCTATACCGCGTTGAAATCAGGCTCAAAATGCTCATTTACCACTCGTAAACTGCGCTTTTTCGCCTGATTTATTCGCTGGCGCTTACCCTTCGGGCCAGCCTGCGGCTGTTACTCCCGTTGGTCGTTGCGCCTTGTCTAGCCTTCGCTCGCTACGTTTTTCAACGGCCTGTTGACCGTTCACAGCGTGCCGGTTGCATCCGGCACGCAAGCGCTTCACGCTGCCCCCTTCCCCCACGCCGCGCCACCGCCATGAACACCGTCGACCCAAACCGCTGCCCGCTGTGCGGCCAAGCCAATTCCTGCACCCAAGCTGACCCGGCACGTAAGGGCGAAGACTGCTGGTGCTTCAGCACGGCCATCGACCCGCAGGCGCTGGAACGTATTGCCCCCGAGCTGCGCCGACGTGCCTGCCTGTGTCCACGTTGCGCCCAACTGCTGCCAGCCGAGCCCGCGAACTAATGCGCCTGGATCGCCTACTCGGCAACCTGCCCCATGGCAATCGCCGCGAAGCCCGCCTGGCCCTCGCGGCCGGACGGGTCCGAGTGGATGGCGCTTCGATCAGCGACGGTAGGCTGGAGGTCCGCGAATTCAGCCGCATCGAACTCGATGGCGAGGTCATCCAGGCTGGCAAAGCGGCGCGCTATTTTCTGCTGCATAAGCCTGCCGGCGTGGTCAGCGCTACCGAGCATCCGCAACACCGCACGGTGCTCGATCTGCTCGACGAGCCGGACAAGCATGAACTGCATCTGGCCGGCCGCCTGGATCTGAACACCACCGGACTGCTGCTGATCACCAACGATGGCCTCTGGTCACGGCGTATTACCCTGCCGCAGACCAAGCTGGCCAAGGTCTACTACGTCGAGACCGAACAACCGATCGGCGCCGAGTACGCCGAGGTCTTCGCCGCCGGTCTGTATTTCGCCTATGAAAACCTCACCACCTTGCCGGCCGGCCTGGAAACTCTCGGCAGCCACAGCGCGCGGCTGACTCTTTACGAAGGCCGCTACCATCAGGTCAAGCGTATGTTCGGGCATTTCCAGAACAAGGTCGTGCGCCTGCACCGTGAGCGCATGGGCAGTCTGGCACTCGGCGATCTGCCCGAAGGGGCTTACCGGGCACTAAGCCAAACGGAGCTCGATAGCCTTTAACAGGCCGTTGAAAAACGTAGCGAGCGAAGGCTAGACAAGGCGCAACGACCAACGGGAGTAACAGCCGCAGGCTGGCCCGAAGGGTGAGCGCCAGCGAATAAATCAGGCGAAAAAGCGCAGTTTACGAGTGGTAAATGAGCATTTTGAGCCTGATTTCAACGCGGTATAGCCGAGCGCAGTAGTTTTTCAACGGCCTGTTAACGCCCGTCCTTGAGCCCTCCCCGATTGCCGCAAAGCAAAGTCGCCGGCTAAGCTGAGCGCAACATCCGTTTCTGGAAGGTTCGATGAAAGCCCTATTGATCGCCATCTGCCTGCTCACTGCCAGTTTTCTGGTCTCTGCCATGCCGCTCAAGGCGCCGACGTCGGCCGAGTTACGCGCTCGGCTGGATACACTCAAGCCCGGCCAGTTTCTCTGGTATCCGCAAGTCTCGCCACGTGGCCCGGTGACCGTGGTGGTCAGCCTCACCGAGCAGCGCGCCTATGTGTACCGTAACGGCATCGCCATCGGCGTCAGTACTGTGAGCAGTGGCAAACCTGGGCGGGAAACGCCGACCGGGGTCTTCAGCATTCTGCAGAAGAGCGTCAACCACCACTCCGACCTCTACAACAGCGCGCCGATGCCCTACATGCAGCGCCTCACCTGGGACGGCATCGCCCTGCACGCCGGTAATTTGCCCGGTTATCCGGCTTCACACGGTTGCGTGCGGCTGCCCAAGGAGTTTGCCAAGGAGCTCTTCAAAACCACCGGTTTCAGTTCGACCACAGTAATCGTTTCCGATACCCATAGTGCGCCGGTCGAGGTCTACCATCCCGGCTTGTTGGCGCCGGTAGTCAGCGATGGCAAAGCGCAGGGAACCTTGGTGCCGAGCAATCAGATGTACTGGAACGATCCCGCTCCACAGGCCGGTCCGCTGTCGATTTTGATCAGCCGTGCGGACTCGCGCATCTATGTGTTCCGCGGTGGCCAGGCGATTGGCTCGGCGCCTGTTGTATCGCAGGCCCCCAATCAGCAGCGCAGCGGCATGGCGGTGTTCTCGTTACTCGCCAAACCCACCACCACCGGCTCCGATCCGGTGCCAACCCTGCATTGGTCGGTGGTTCTGGAAAGCAATCCAGAGTATGGCCAGACCCCGCAGACGCAACTCGGCGGCCTCAGCGTCAATCCGGTTTTTCTCCAGCAGCTGCATGCCGCAATGGATGTCGGCACCACGCTGGTCATCACCGATTTGGCCTCTACCCAGGACACGCGCAGCGACACAAATTTCACGGTCATCGCCAGCGAGACTGATGCGCCGAAAGAACCACCGGTCAAAAAGTGATCGGCAGCTGTACGGTTTTCGATCACAATGCCGACGTTTTTCATAACCATAACGACTTTACAAAGCGATCCGGAAACAGGGATCGAGACCATTAAGAACAAACGGGATAGCCAATGTCGATGTTTGACCGATTGGGGGGAGCCTTGCGGCTTAGTGCGGGCAGTCTGGCCATTTTTCTGGCTGGCGCCTTGCAGCACACATACGCCCAGAGCCTGCCAAGTGCAGCCGAACTGCAACGCCTGGCGCCCGACGCCAGCCTCTCTACGCTGCGCTTGGCGCTCACTGCCTATCAGTGTGCGAGCCAGAACCAGACAGAAAAGTTACTGACCGTGATCGACTATTCGAAACCGTCGCGCGATAAGCGCCTGTGGGTGTTCGATCTGCGGACCAAGAAGCTGCTGTTCGAAGAGTGGGTAGCGCATGGCAAGAACAGTGGCGCTGATGTCCCCACCTCGTTCTCCAACGTGCCGAACAGCTACCAGTCGTCCATCGGCTTGTTCCATACCGGCCAGACCTACAGCGGTAAACACGGTCGTTCCCTGCGCCTGCAAGGTTTGGAGCCGGGCTTTAACGACAACAGCATGTCGCGCGCCATCGTCATGCATTCGGCCGCCTATGCCGACCCCAAAGTCGTACCTGGCCTCGGCCGTCTGGGTCGTAGCCAAGGCTGCCCGGCGGTACGTCCGGCAATCGCCGGCAAGCTGATCAATACCCTGCAGCAAGGCAGCTATGTGTTCGCCTACTACCCGCAAAAGGACTGGCTGAAAAAGTCGCGCTTCCTCACTGCGCAAAGCTGCCCACTGAGCGATACCACGGTCGCCAGCAAGTAACTTAAGTAAGCGAGGCCTGCCCGAGCGCGCCTTGCGGTCCGGCGATCAGCGGGGGAGAACTATCAGGATTCCCCCCGCCTCTCACCGCGGGCTATCGAGCATGTCCAGGTACACCTGGATATTCACCTCGTCGAGTTGTTCGCGGCTAAGGAATTTCTCCCCGTATTCGCGATAGACGCCGCGCGTCAAAAACAGACGGTACAAGTCCGCATCGATATGCCGGTCACGGGCCATGAAGGTGAGAATCTTCAGCGATTCGGTGAGCGTTTTCGGCGCCTTGTATGGCCGGTCGGCGGCCGTCAGCGCCTCGAAGATGTCAGCAATCGCCATCACCCGCTCGGCGATGCTCATATCGTCCTGACTGAGCCGGCGCGGGTAGCCGGTGCCATCCATCTTCTCGTGGTGATTGCCGGCGATGGTCGGCACCCGCTTGAGCTGTCGCGGCAACGGCAAGGTGCTGAGCATGATGATGGTCTGCACGATGTGCTCGTTGATCTTGAAGCGCTCTTCCTCGCTCAACGTGCCGCGACGGATCCCCAGGTTGTACAGCTCGCCATAGTTGTTGGCCTGTGCCGGCAAGCGCATGTCGAAGCCCCACAGGTTGCGTGGATCGCCTTTTTCCACCGGCGGTTTGCGCTCGCCCCAAGGCACCACGTGATCGGCTCGATCGGCCAGCAGTTGCTCTTCCACGGGCAGATTTTGCACCGGCACACGCCCCAAGCGCTCGGCCTCGTCGTAGGACAACCCAAGGCGATTGTCGAAGTGCCGTAACCAGCGACGCGCGCCAATCTGCTGTAAGCGTTCGACATCCTCATCCTTCATGAACTCACCGCCGATATTGGCGGTGGCGATGAAGGCAAACTCGTCGCGCAACTCGGCTTGGCGGCGTTCCAGGGTCAACTGCAAGGCTTCTTGATCGCCACCGCCGGCCAGCGCCTGCCAGTAGTCGATCTCGGCATCGCGCCAGAGCACTTCGAAGCGCGTGCGCACTTCGTGGATGCGGTTGTAGAGGGTTTCCAGCTTGGTGGCCTTGTCGACCACATATTCCGGACTGGTGATCTTGCCGCAGTCGTGCAGCCAGGCGGCGACACGAAACTCATAACGCTCGACCTCGTTCATGGCGAACTCGGCGTAAGGTCCATCCCGAGCGTCGATGGCTTTGTCGAGGAGCATCTCCGCCAACTGCGGCACGCGCTCGCAATGCCCCCCGGTATACGGACTCTTGGCATCGATGGCATCGGCGAGCAGCTTGATGATGGCATCCAGCAAGCGTTGCTGGGCCTCGATCAATTGCCGCGTTTCGATGGCTACTGCGGCCGAACCGGACAGCTCCTCGACGAACTGCCGGAATGGCTGGTGCACCACACCCTGCGCCTCATGTTCTGGGGCCAGCTGCAAGACCAGGATGCCGAGCAACTGCTCGCCGCGATCGTTCAGCAGCACCGTCAGGTAATGCGCATCGCTTTCCAGCGCCTGCGCCACAGCGACGGCCAGATCTTCATGAGTGCGCGCGGCGATGCACAGTTCCGCGGGGTAATCCTGACCCTGGCATTGACTCGCCAGATGCAGCGCGGCGGACTCATCGTCGTAGAGATAGACAGCCCCACCACTTACCCCAGTGGCCTCGACCAAGCGTCCGAGTACACCACCGAGCATGTTATCCAGGCGCGTTTCCCGGCTCAGCGTCAGGGTGATGGCCTGGAAGTTGTGGATGGTGCGCGACATGCTACCCAGCACATGACTGAGCTCACGCACCTCGGTAACCCGCGACTTCACACCCACCGGCCGACTGAAATCGAACCCCGCCAGCCCGCGCACCTGATCAGCCAGCGCGCGCAACGGATGCGCGATGCGGCGGGCCAGAACCCAGCCGATCAGCAACAGCAGCGCGATCAACGCACTCGCCCACAACACCTGCTCGAGCAACACCTTGCGCGCGCCGGCCAGCAACTCGGCGGCCGGCACCGCGATCAAGACATTCACATCTTGCTGGCCAAAGGAGGACAGCGGCACCCGCGTGCCATACCAGTCTTTGCCGTTCACCTTGTAGCGTTGCGGCTCCCTGCCCTTGTTCGGACTGGCGAACAGCTCGCTCAAGCTCGGCACGCCCAACTCGTCGAGCCGTGACAGACGCAACCCGCTGCCCTCTTCGACCAGCACCCGCTGCAGGTCGGGATAAGCAATCACCTTGCCCGAGCCATCAACCACCGCCATTTCGGTGCCAGGGGTCATGCGTAAATCCGCGACCTCACCGCCGAGGTCGTTGACCGACGCATCCATGCCCAGCACCGCCGCACCATCGACGCTGCGCTGCGCCAGGGTCAGGCCGATTTCACGGGTGGTAAAGAACACATAGGGCTCCGTCAGCACCGTGCTGGCGATAGCCAAGCCCCGGGTAAACCAGGGACGACTGCGCGGATCGAAGTGATAGTCCGGCTTCATCTCGCTATGCAGCAGCGCCAACTCACGATCGTAAAAGCGCCATTCGCCCTGCAGCGCGCCGGCTTCGCCAAGGCTGATGCTCTGAACCAGAAACACCGCGCCTTGCGGGGCTTTGAGCCGCTGTTTCAACTCGGCATTGCGCAACACTCGAACCAACAAAAATTCGCCATTCGGATAGCCGACATACACCGCACTGAGCATTTTGTTAGTGTTCAGACTCTCCACCAGCAACGGCAAACGATCGAGCCGTTCGGGCAGATTATTGGCTTGGGAGATCGGGTCGTAGGCCAACAGACGAATCGAACTTTGCGCCGGATCGATCAAGCGCCGGGCCCGCTCATTGATGGTATTGCTCAGCTGATGGGAGTAGTCACCAGCGGCAGTCACCAGCGCCTCCTCGGTACCGTGATAGCCCTGATAAGCCAGGCCGCTGCCGAGCAACAAGGTGCTCAGCATGATCGCCAAGGCGATCAACATCTGCAGGGAAATGCCACGAGCGGCGTTGTTCATGGCTGCCTTCCTTGTTTGGCCAGATCGTAGCGATAACCGCTGTTGAGTAATTCGTCCGCCAGAGCCGGCGAAGCATTGGCGCGCATGATGTCGGCCAGACGACCCTGCAAACGCATGGCTTCGACCAAGCGCAACCATTCGGCGGCCTGTGCCGGGCTGAAATGCGTGCGGGTTAGAATCAAGCCATGGGGAATCGACGGGCCGGGCACCACATCGATAATCCGGTAATTCAACTGTTCATCTTCCGGCAGTAAGCTGCTGAAACTTAGATCGTGACCAATCAAGGCACTGACCTCGCCACGGCGCAAGGCGGCAAAACGTGCCGCATCGTCGGCAAACTCCACCACTCGGCCGGCACTGCGCAGTATGCGCACGCCACTTTCCAGATAAGGGCCATGCCGATAGCCGCGCACCACGCCGAGCCGCGCATCGTCGCGGCGGACGAAGGCTTCCAGGCTTTGCACCTCGGTCGACAACGAAGCTGGCAGGATCAGTTTGTTGCGCACATACATGTAGGGCACGAAAAACGCGAAACCCCGGCGCTGCGGTGTAGCGATGCCGCTGGTGGCCATATCCAGCGTACCGGCTTGCAGACGCATCCAGATTTCACTACGTGGCAACACGCCAACCTCGAACTCGCAACCGCTACGTTGCTGCAACTCGGCGACCATTGACGGGTCGATGCCCTGCCCGTCGCGATAGAAAATCTGGTCTTTATAAAGAGCCAAGCGGATCGGCTGCGAACAGCCATAGCGTTGGGCCGGCTCGGCGGCATGCACCGCCGACAGTCCAGTACTCAGCAATAACGCGATAAGTCCAAAGCGGAGAACGTGGAGTTGGTATGCAGGGGAGTCCATGCGCGTCAGTCCATTTGCCGGAAGGCGATCCCGACCGCAGGGGTCTGCATATCGGCTGTTCGACGAAGTGTAATCGGGCACATGGAAAAGCGTAGGGCTTATGCCTTATTGATCGGTAAAAAAACTTATGCCCGCTTGCACTCAAAAAATGCAGCTGCTTAAATCGAGCCATAAGGTCAGAGTGTGACTCCAGAGTCACACGGACCATCTAAGCGTTCCTTCGGTTACCTGCGCCCTGCGCAAATTGGATTCCTGCCTGGCAAAGCCCCCCTCCCACCGTGCGAGCACTTGGCATTGGCGGAAGCAGCTTTGTAGTCCTGACCGCTTGATCCTCTCCTAATAAAAATTCCAGCCTGATCTTGCCGACTGCCAACAAAGCCCGGTGAACGGTGTATTTCCGTTCGCCACGCCCAAACTGCGCCAGGAGGAAAACGACATGAGGCCAGAAACCGCTGTCGTTCATGTACATGAGCACTACAACGTACACACGGAGTTCTACCCGAGCCCCGCCGCACGCAAAACCATCATCTTGGTCAACGGGTCGCTGGCGACTACATCCTCATTCGCGCAGACCGTTAAATACCTGCAGCCGCAGTTCAATGTGGTGCTCTACGACCAGCCCTATGCCGGCCAGTCAAAACCCCACAACCACCACCGCCAGCCCATCAGCAAAGAAGACGAAGCGCAGATTCTTCTCGAGCTGATCGAACATTTTCGGGTCGACTATCTGATGTCGTTCTCATGGGGCGGGGTCGCTGCCCTGCTGGCCCTGGCCCAGCGCCCGGCACGCATCGAAAAGGCCGTGATCGGCTCATTCTCGCCGCTGCTCAACGAGCCCATGCTGGACTACCTGGGGAAAGGCGTCGGTTACCTGCATAGCATCGATCGCCAAGGCATCGGCCAGCTGGTCAACGAGACCATCGGCAAGCACCTGCCCTCTCTGTTCAAGCGCTACAACTATCGCCACATCAGCACTCTCGACGAGCACGAGTATCGACAGATGCACGCGCACATCCACAAAGTGGTCAACCTCGACAGTCATTGCCAATTGGAATGCCTGGCCGGCATCGACATCCCCCTGCTGTTCGTCAATGGCGATAACGACGAATACACCACCGCAACCGACGCGCGCTTGTTCGCCCACTACCTCAACGATTGCCACTTCGCCACCATCGATAACACCGGGCACTTCCTCGACATGGAGCACAAAAGAGCCTGGCTGCAGATGCAGCACACCTTGATCGGTTTCCTGCAAGCGGGCCGCACCAGCTACCAGCATCGCTTGGCTTTCGGAGCCGAAAGTCAAGCGATGGCAGGCTGACGATGACAAAATCCACGCCCGGTAAACCGAGCTGCTTATTTCGATCAGCTCGCTGCGGGCTTCATTTCCCAGCGCGGTTCTGGTAAAAAGGCACCCGCAAAAGCGGGCGTCGTATAATGGCATTACTCCAGCTTCCCAAGCTGATAACGAGGGTTCGATTCCCTTCGCCCGCTCCACTCTTTTGTTCCCACATGCATCTGCATGTCGCGGAATCCCAGAAAAACCGGCCAATCAGCCGGTTTTCTTGTTTCTGGACAGCCAACAGCGCATAAACCTCGGCGATAACAGGCTTTTCCCAGACCCGCAGCGCCTAGTCGTTACACGTCACTTCGGTCGAAAATAAGCAGCCAGCACATATAGAGGGCGTCGATTGGCGCCCTGCCGATGGCAGGACTCATTGCCATCCAACGCAGGTTTCCAGCCCATCCAAGAGCCGTCCAGCAGGATAGAGTTCTCTTCTCAAGACCAATTAGGTCATATTGCCACTATAAGTAAACTGGCATCCCCAGCGCCGATCCACGCTGACCGGGCCCCTGTCACCTAACGCAGCAGAGATTCCGATGCATTCCGTGTCTTCCAGCCAGGTTTTGGAGTGTGACACTGATCGGCAGTTCGCCAGCCTGACCCGCCTGGCCAGACTGCAGTTCGGCGTGACCGCGGCGGTGCTGGCCACAGGTAGCGGCGACGTCTGGTGCGTTCGGGCGGCTGATGGGCTGACAGCCATCGACGCGCAATGGCTCACTGATTGCGGAGCGTCGCCGGCGGCGGTCGAGAACCTGATTGTCGTGGCCGATCTGCGCAGCGAAGAGCGCTTTCGTCATCATGCGCTTCTTACGTCCTACCCCTGGTTACGTTGCTACATCAGCTGCCCGCTGGCGGTCGATGGCGGCCCCACCTTGGGCATGCTGTTCCTCCTGGCCGACCAGCCGGGTGGTCTGGATGCCACGCAGCGGGAGCAGCTGCTTGCGCTTGCCCAACTCGGCGCCGAGCTGCTTGAGCGCGATGCTCACGGCGCCAGTACCCGGCAGGAACTGGATAGTCTTCGCGAAAGCGAGCGTATGACGCTGGCGATCACCGGCAGCGGCACCGGGATCTGGGATCGCAATGTGCAAAGTGGCGAGATCCACTACTCCACCGGCTGGAAAGCGATGCTCGGCTACGCCACAGACGAGATCAGCAACCGTATCGAGGACAGCTACCAGCGCGTCCATCCAGCCGATATTGCCTATGTCAGGGCGACCATTCAGGCGCACTTCGAGCTGCGTTCGCCCATCTACGATGTCGAGCACCGCATCCGCTGCAAGGACGGCAGCTACAAGTGGGTCTGTAGTCGCGGCAAGGTGGTTGAGCGCGATAGTGACGGCAACCCGTTGCGCATGATCGGCACCACCACGGATATCACCGCTCTGCGTGCCATGTCCGAACAGGTCCAGCAGACCGCCGAATTGATGACCGACCTGACCAACGAGATTCCCGGCATGGTTTTCCAGTACCGGCGCCTGGCCGATGGAGCGTCGTTCTTCAACTATGTCAGCAGCGGCATCGCCGACATCTATGGCCTCACCGCGGAACAGGTGGCCGAAGATACCGAGGCGCTGAACGCCATTATCGACCCGCAGGATTTGCCCGCCTATCTGGCGTCGCTGGATACCTCCGCGCAAGACCTCACGCCTTGGCACCTGGAGTACCGTGTCCAGCTGCCGGGTGAGGAGCTCGCCTGGCGCCAGGGCGATGCACGCCCCAGGCGGCTGGCGGACGGTAGCATCCTCTGGCACGGCTTCATTACCGACATCACCGCGCGCAAACGCATCGAAACCGAGCTGCAGGTCTTCGCCACCACCGACTTCCTCACCCAGTTGCCCAACCGCCGGTGCTTCATGCAGCAGCTCGAGGCAGAGCTGGCGCGTGTACGCCGCACTGCCGGCCACGGTGCAGCCATCCTGATGTGCGATCTCGACTACTTTAAGGCCATCAACGACCGTTGGGGCCACTCGGTGGGCGACGACGCCCTGCGGCATTTCTCCGCCATCCTCCGCGCCCAGCTGCGCCTGGACGACACGGCTGGACGGGTCGGCGGCGAAGAGTTCGCGGTGGTGCTCAGCAATGCCGATATCGACGAAGCCACGGTCTTCGCCCAACGCATTCAGCAGGCGCTCAAGGATGCGCCGTTGCGGGCCAACGGCGAGTACATCCAGCTGGCCATCAGCGTTGGCATTGCCGCCTTACGCGAGGACGATGCGAGCGCCGATGCCGTCTTGTCCCGCAGTGACCTGGCGCTGTATCGCGCCAAACAGGCCGGGCGCAACCGCATCGAGTGTTCCTGATCGGGCAACCTGTCTGCCTAAGGCAGGTCTGGCTTTACTCCGCGTCGGCTCGCCAAGGCTCAGGCCATCGGCTCATATCCTTATGCCTTTAAATCATTTATTGAAACATTCTTAGATCGTTTAGCTTTGCTTCACCGGACCACCGGACCTTAATCGATAACACCAACGTCCCGTGCTCCGGCCCTCTTCGCAATCGGCCGGCCGATTTGTCGAGGAGACCTGCCATGACCCCCTTTCTGTTTCCGCGTCGCCTGCTCGCCGTCCTGACCCTCGGCGGCCTCGCACTCACCACCCAGGCGGCCAATTTCACCGTGGCCTACCAGACCACCGTCGACCCGGCGAAAGTCGCCCAGGCCGACGGCGCCTATGAGAAGGCCAGCAACAGCCAGATCGACTGGCGCAAATTCGACAGCGGCGCCGAAGTGATCACCGCGGTGGCCTCCGGCGACGTGCAGATCGGCTATGTCGGCTCCAGCCCGCTGGCCGCCGCGGCGACCCGCCAACTGCCGATCCAGACCTTCCTGATCGCCACCCAGATCGGCGCCGCCGAAGCCCTGGTGGCGCGCGACGGCAGCGGCATCGCCAAGCCGGCCGACCTGATCGGCAAGAAGATCGCCGTGCCCTTCGTTTCCACCGGCCACTACAGCCTGCTCGCCGCGCTCAAGCACTGGCAGATCGACCCGGCCAAGGTGCAGATCCTCAACCTCGCACCGCCGGCGATCATCGCCGCCTGGCAGCGCGGCGACATCGACGCCACCTACGTGTGGGACCCGGCGCTCGGCGTGGCCAAGCAGAACGGCAAGGTGCTGATCACCTCCGGCGAACTGGGCAAGCTCGGCGCGCCGACCTTCGACGCCTGGATCGTGCGCAAGGACTTCGCCAGCAAACACCCGGAAGTGGTGCGTGCCTTCGCCAAGGTCACCCTCAACGCCTACGCCGACTACCGCAAAGACCCGCAAGCCTGGCTGGCCGATAAGGCCAACGTCGCCAAGCTGGTCAAGCTATCCGGCGCCAAGGCCGAGGACATCCCGTTGCTGCTGCAGGGCAACGTGTTCCCGCTGGCCGCCGACCAGGCTGCCGCACTCGGCGCGCCGACCACCCAGGCGATCACCGACACCGCCGGCTTCCTCAAGGCGCAAGGCAAGGTCGAAGCGGTGCTGCCGGACTACGCGCCGTACGTGAGCAACCAGTTCATCACCAACTGATCCGGCCGGCGGGTTGCACCCGCCCTACGCATTGGCCATCTCCGCGTAGGGCGGGTGTAACCCGCGGGGCCGTCATCGAGCATCGGGCCCCCGGCCGTTCGCGGACGGGGTGGATAACGGAGCACGGACGCTCCGCCTTCCTCAGCATCAGGTAGGAGCGAATTCATTCGCGATCACGGGAACAACGGATCGCGAATGAATTCGCTCCTACGCAGCACCTTCACCATCTACGCATAGAGACCACCATGGCCTTACTCAAACTGGAGCGCATCAGCGCACAGTACCCCGGCACGGCCGAGCCGGTACTGCGCGACATCTCCCTTAGCCTCGGCGCCGAGCAGTTGCTGGTCGCCCTCGGTCCATCCGGCAGCGGCAAGACCACCCTGCTCAACCTGATCGCCGGCTTCGTCGCGCCCAGCACCGGCACCATCAGCCTCGACGGCGTGGCCGTGCACGGGCCAAGCGCCGAGCGCGGCGTGGTGTTTCAGGACGACGCCCTGCTGCCCTGGCAGGACGTGCTCGGCAACGTCGCCTTCGGCCTGGAACTGGCCGGCGTGCCGCGCCCGCTGCGCGAAGCCAAGGCCCGCGAGCTGCTGGCCCTGGTCGACCTGGCCGGTTTCGACAAGCGGCGCATCTGGGAACTCTCCGGCGGGCAGAAACAGCGCATCGGCCTGGCCCGCGCGCTGGCCGCCGACCCGCGCGTGCTGCTGATGGACGAGCCGTTCGGCGCGCTCGACGCCTTCACCCGCGAACAGATGCAGGAGCTGCTCCTGCAGGTCTGGCAGCGCGCGCGCAAGCCGGTGCTGCTGATCACCCACGACATCGAAGAGGCGGTGTTCCTCGCCACCGAACTGATCCTCCTCGCCCCCAATCCCGGGCGCATCGCCGAACGCCTGCACCTCGACTTCGGCCGCCGCTACGCCGCCGGTGAGAGCGCGCGGACGATCAAGTCCGACCCGCGCTTCATCGAAACCCGCGAGCACGTGCTCGCCCAGGTGTTCGCCGAACGCCAACGGAGGCACGCATGAGCACCCTCGACTTGCCGCTGGCCAGCCCGGCGGAGCCCACGTGCAAGCCGCGCCGCGAACCCAGCCTGATCACCGTTGGCGGCCTGACCGTGGCCAGTCTGCTGCTGCTCTGGTGGGCGGTGACCAGCGCCGGGCTGATCGAGCCGCTGTTCCTGCCCAGCCCGCAGGCGGTGCTGGCCCGCGCCTGGCGCCTGCTCGGCGAGGGCTACATGGACGCCAGCCTGGCCCAGCACCTCGGCGCCAGCCTCGGCCGCATCGGCCTGGCGCTGCTCGCCGCGGTGCTCACGGCGATTCCGCTGGGCATCGCCATCGGCCGCAACCGCCTGGTGCGCGGCATCTTCGACCCGCTGATCGAGTTCTACCGGCCGATCCCGCCGCTTGCCTACCTGCCGCTGATCGTCATCTGGTGCGGCATCGGCGAGCTGTCCAAGGTGCTGCTGATCTACCTGGCGATCTTCGCCCCGCTGGCCATCGCCACCGCCACCGGGGTGCGCAGCGTCGACCCGACCAAACTGCGCGCCGCCCAGTCGCTCGGCGCCACGCCGGCGCAGCTGGTGCGCTACGTGATCCTGCCCAGCGCACTGCCGGAAATCCTCACCGGCCTGCGCATCGGCCTCGGCGTCGGCTGGTCGACCCTGGTCGCTGCCGAGCTGATCGCCGCCCAACGCGGGCTGGGTTTCATGGTCCAGTCGGCGGCGCAGTTCTTGGTCACCGACGTGGTGATCGCCGGCATCCTGATCATCGCCCTGATCGCCTTCGCCCTCGAACTGGGCCTGCGCGCGCTGCAGCGCAAGCTGGTGCCCTGGTATGGGCAGGCGCATTGAACCCTTTGTTGGGCATCGCTGCGCCGTAGGTTGGTGCTGAGCGCAGCGATGCCCAACGCGAACATTTCCGGAGAACGAAAATGCCCCTGCACATCACTCCCCTCAGCCCCGCCCTCGGTGCCGTCGTCAGCGGCGTCGAGCTGCGTGACGACCTCAACGACGCCACCCAGCAAGCCATCGCCCAGGCCCTGCTCGACCACCAGGTGCTGTTCTTCCGCGACCAGCCACTGACCCCGCAGCAGCAGGCGCGTTTCGCCGCGCGCTTCGGCGACCTGCACATCCACCCGCTCTACCCCAACGTGCCCGAACAGCCCGAGGTACTGGTGCTCGACACCGCGGTCACCGACGTCGCCGACAACGCCATCTGGCACACCGACGTGACCTTCCTGCCGACCCCGGCGCTCGGCGCGGTGCTGGCCGCCAAGCAGTTGCCGGCGTTCGGCGGCGACACCCTGTGGGCGAGCAGCAGCGCCGCCTACGACGCCCTGTCACAGCCGCTGCAACAGTTGCTCGACGGCCTCACTGCGACCCATGACTTCACCCGCTCGTTTCCCCTGGAACGCTTCGGCACCAGCGCCGATGCCCTGGAGCGCTACCACCAGGTGCAGCGCCAGCATCCGCCGCTGTCGCATCCGGTAGTGCGCACCCACCCGGTCAGCGGGCGCAAGGGGCTGTTCGTCAACGAAGGCTTCACCGCGCGAATCAACGAGCTGGCGCCGGCGGAAAGCGACGCGCTGCTGCGCTTCCTGTTCGCCCACGCGACCCGGCCGGAATTCACCATCCGCTGGCGCTGGCAGGAAAATGACGTGGCGTTCTGGGACAACCGCATCACCCAGCATTACGCGGTCGACGACTACCGGCCGACGCGCCGGGTAATGCACCGGGCGACCATCCTCGGCGATGTGCCGGTCTAGGTTGGCCCCATGCCGAATGGTGGACAACGCTGCGCGGTTGTCCACCCTACGTCGGTCGATGCCGCGTACGTAGGGTGGATGCCGCTTTTGCATCCACCAATGCGCTCGCTAGGGCTCGTAGACTTAGAGCCTGTTTACAATCTTCTGAATTAGAGCCAGACAAGGCAAAAGTGGCCGAAAAAGCGCAGTTTACGGGGTGTAAATGAGCATTTTGAGGCCACTTTTAACGCGGTCTGGCCGCGAGTCAGGAGATCGTAAACAGGTTCTTACTCCTCCAGCACCGCCAACTGCAGGTGCACGCTGACCATGGTGCCCTGCTCCGGCGGGCTGATGGTGACCAGTTCGCCGCCAAGGATTTCCACCAGACGGCGGGCGATGGTCAGGCTCACCGGGGCGGCGCGCGCCAGATCGTCGGTAGCCACCGCCGACAACTCGGCGAGCGAGTAAGTGCGCAGCGGATCGGGCTGTTCGCGCGGCGTGCCGGCGATCTCCAGGCGCAGCGCAATCGCGCCGTCCGCCTGCGCCTCGGCATGCACGCCGAGCTTCACCGCACCGGCATCGGTCTGCTGCAGCACATGGCGCAACAGGTAGGCGAGCGCCAGGCGCAGGCGCGGCGGATCGGTGCGCAGCGGCTGCTGCAGCTCGCCGTCGAGCTGCAGCAGCAACTCCAGACCCTTGTGCTGCGCCTCCGGGCGCAACTCTTCGATCAGCTCGGCGGCCAGTGCGTCGAGGCGCGTCGCCAGCTGCGCCACCGGCAGCTCGCCGGCCTCGACCTGGGCGATGCCCTGCAGGTCAGCGACCAGACTCAGCAGGCCCTGAGTGGTCGCCGCCACCAGGTTCAGCGCCTCGCGGTCGGCGCGCTCCAACGTGGCGCGCTCGAGGACCAGTTGCAGCATGCCGCGCATGGCCTGCAGCGGGGTGCTGAATTCCTGGCTGGCGCTGACCAGGAAATCCAGCTTGCGCTGATTGCCCAGCTCGGCCTGCTCCTTGGCCTCGCGTACCGACTGCAGGAGGTCCTGGCGGTTGGTGATGTCGACACTGCCGCAGATCATGCCGAGCAGGCGCCCGGCCTGGTCGCGGTACGGCGTGCCCCAGTGGTGCAGCACGCGACGGCGCCCGTGGATGCGCACGTCGATGTCGCGGGCGAAGCGCTGGCCGGCGGCCACCGCCTGTAGGTAGAAGCCCTGCAGGGTCGCCGCATCGGCCGCCGAGTACCAGTCCACGTCGATGGCGCGGGTACCCAGCACAGCGTCCAACTCGACGTCGTACAGATGCAGGAACGCCGGGTTGGCGAACAGCAGGCGGCCGCCGGTATCGCGCACGTAGAGCGCCGCCGGCAGGCTGTCGATCATCGCCTGCAGCATCGCCAGATCGCTGCTGCTCTCGCCGGGCGGCGCTCCGCGGTCGGCGGGATGATCCTGATCGACCACCAACTCGTTGCGCCGGGCGAAGTCGATCAGCTCGGGCAGCGTGCGCAGGTTGAGCTTCTGCTGCAGCCGCGTGCGGTAGGTGCTGACGGTCTTCTCGCTGATGGTCAGTTCGTTGGCGATCTCGTGATTGCTGTAACCGCTGGCCAGGAAGTAGAGGACGCTCAACTCGCGGTTGGACAGCTGATTGACCCGCTCGGTCTCCTGGGTGCGGATCGCCGGCAGGTTGACGCTGCCGAGCAGTTGGCTGGGGAAATAGCTGCGCCCGCGCAAGACCATCGACACCGCCAGGCGCAGCTCGCCGAGGTCGTCGTGCTTGCTGACGAAGCCGGCGGCGCCGGCCTGCAGGAAGCGCCCGGCGATGTGCTCGGAGTCCTGGCTGGTGAACACCAGGATCGGCATGCGCAGGCCGCGGGCGTGCAGGCGTGCCATCACGTCGAGGCCATTCAGGCGCGACAGGTCGATATCGAGGATCAGCAGGTCGGGCCGTGTCTCAAGGGTCTGCTGCACGGCTTCGACGCCGTTGTGCGCCTCGCTAACCACCTGGTGGCCCTCGCCCTCGAGCAGCAGGCGCATTGCGTGGCGGGTCACCGGATGTTCATCGGCAATCAACACTCGACTCATGTAAATCCCATCCGTAGTGGCGTTCCTACACACGCTAGCAGCCTGTCGGAATTTTCCTACACGACACTCAGGCGTTTCTGATCTGGCCACACCGGCCACTCGCGAAGAATCGGCAGCAACAGCAGACAGCCAAGTCTGCGCCGACAGCCTTGCGAGGTAACCATCATGAAACCGCTGAGGAGCCATCCCCGCCCATCCACCCGCACCAGCGCCCTGCGTCCGCCGCACGTGCCGACCCTGCTGGCACTGGTGATCACCGCCGCAATCAGCGGCCCACTGTTCGCCGAGGATTTCGACAGCCCGCAAACCTACACGCCGTGGGGCGGAAACCCGGTGAGCAGCCTCGACGATGCGCACTTCGAGGTCGATGCCGGCAGCGCGGCGATCATCGTGCAAGGCATGAGCTTCGATATCGAGCACAGCGAGGTGCACAACGCCGGCAGCGGCGGCGGCATCCAGCTCGACCTGTGGAACGCCGGCAGCGCCGTGATCCTCAACGATGTGCAGATCGACGTCGGCGGCATTGGCCTGCTGGAAAACGGCGGCAGTGCCGAGGTCAGCGACGTCACGGTGCACACCCACGGCGACGCCGCCAGCGGCCTCGACGTGCAGACCGGCGGCGCCATGCACTTTTCCGGCGGTAGCGTGGAAACCGACGGCAGCGGCGCCGATGGCGTGCACGCGCACAACAACGGCGGCGTGATCCTCGATGGCGGCGCGCAGGTCGTCACCCACGGCGCGCAGAGCGCCGGCGTGCACCTCGACAACAGCGGCACCCTCAGCCTCGACGGGGCCAGCATCCGCACCGAGGGCGACGCCAGCGTCGGCATCGACGCCAGCAATGGCGCGCAGTTGATGGTCAACGCTGGGCAGATCGACACCCTCGGCAACGCCAGCCACGGCATCCACGTCGCCAGCAACGGCGCCGACAATCGCGTCAGCAACTCGACGATCCACACTCACGGCGCCGACAGCATCGGCATCTGGGTCAACAACGCCAGCGGCTCGATCGACGTCAGCGCCAGCCAGATCGACACCGACGGCAGCGCCAGCCACGGCCTGCTCACCGCCCAGGGCACCCACATCAGCCTGAGCCAGGGCAGCAGCGTGCACACCCGCGGCGACGCGGCCGACGCGGCGCACGCCGAGAACGGCAGCAGCATCAGCGTCAGCGACAGCCAGTTGCTCACCGACGGTAGCGCGGCCGCCGCCGCCCACGCCCTGGCCAACGGCAGCCTGACCATCGACCACAGCCTGCTGAGCAGCGCCCAGGGTGCCGCGCTGCACCTCGACAACGGCGGGCGCATCGACGTCACGACCAGCCAACTGGACAGCGCCAGCGGCCCGACCGTGCTGTTCAGCCAGGGCGCGCAAGACTATGGCTCCGCCACCGCGACGATCAGCGGCAGCACGCTGAACAGCCAGAGCAACCTGGTCAGCGCGGAAAGCGGCAGCGTCGCCAGCCTGCTGATCGACAACAGCCAACTGCAGGCCGGCAACGGCATCGGCTACGCGATCGCCGCCGGCGCCAACCTGCAGTCGACCCTCACCGACTCCAGCCTGGATGTCGGCGACAGCGGCCTGCTCGCCGAGGTGGCCGGCGACGGCGTGCTCAACCTGACCAGCCAGCACAGCGACCTGCACGGCGACACCCTGCTCGCCGACCCGGCCAGCGGCACCCTCAACCTCGACCTGCACGACGCGCGCTGGCAGATGAACGCCGACTCCAGCCTGAGCAACCTGGCCCTCGACAACGCCACCGTGGCCTTCAGCGGAAACGGCTTCCACACCCTGTCGCTGGCCGGCGACCTGAGCAGCAACGGCAGCTTCCTGATGAACACCGACCTGGCCAGCGTCACCGGCGACCTGGTCGCCGTCGGCGGCCACGCCGAAGGCAGCCACACCCTGGTGGTCGGCGACAGCGGCCGCGAGCCGGACGGCACCCAGCTGATGCTGGTCTCCACTCACGGTGGCGCCGGCCAGTTCGCCCTCTACGGCGATCACGTCGACGCCGGCGCGTTCCGCTACACCCTGGCGCAACAGGGTGACGACTGGTACCTGGTAAGCAGCCAGACCGGCCCGGTCGACCCGACCGATCCGACCGACCCCACTGACCCCACCGATCCAGTCGACCCCACCGACCCGGGTGACGGCGGCAATGGCGGAGGCACCACCGATCCAGGCGACAGCGGCAACGGCGGCGGCATCACCGACCCGGGCGACGGCGGCCAGGTCACCCCGCCGGTCGTCCAGCCTGACGACCTGTCGAAAGGCGCCAACGCCGCCCTCGGCATGCAGACCGCCGCCGCCAACCTGTTCTACACCGAACTCGGCACCTTGACCCAGCGCCTCGGCGAACTGCGCCTCGGCCACGACCAGGGCGGCGTCTGGGTACGTGGCATGGGTTCGCAATGGCACGTCGACAACGGCAGCAGCCGCGCCTTCGACCAGAACTTCAGCGGCGTGCAGGTCGGCGCCGACCATGGCATCGCGGTGGACGGCGCGATCTGGTACCTCGGCGGCATGGTTGGTGCCGGGCGCGCCGACATGAACTTCGGCGAAGGCAGCTCCGGCGACCTCGATAGCCAGATGGTCGGCGTCTACGCCACCTATATGCACGACGACGGCTGGTACGTCGACAGCGTGCTCAAGTACGACCGCCTGCACGGCAAAGTCAAAGTACCCACCAACCTCGGCACCCCGGTGAAAGGCCGCTACGACGCCAACGCCGTCGGCGCCAGCGTCGAGGTCGGCAAACAGATCCGCCTGGACGACGGCTGGTTCGTCGAGCCGCAAGCACAGCTCAGCGCCGCCCACATCGACGGCCCGTCCTACACCAGCACCGACGGCCTGGCGGTCCGCGCCAGCGACACCGACTCGCTGCAAGGCCGCCTCGGCGTGCGCGCCGGCAAGGACCTTCACTTGGAGAACGGCATGAATCTGCAGAGCTACGCGACCACCTCCTACATCGACGAACTGGCCGGCCACGACAGCGTCACCGTCAACGACCACAAACTGGACAACGAGCTGCCCGGCTCGCGGGTGCAGCTCGGCGTCGGCAGCTCGCTGCAGGTCAGCGCCAAGCAGAAGGTCTCGCTGGAAGCCAACTACGCCAACGGCCACGACATCGAGCAACCCTGGGCGGTGACCGTCGGCTACCGCTACCTCTGGTAGCCCGTAGGCGTCTGTAGGATGGGGGGGCGCCTAGCCGGAGCGCAGCGATACCCATGCTGTCCCGGCGGCGAAGTGGCGGGCCAGCGCGGGAGACAAGTTAGGAAAGCGGCGGTGCACTGGAAGCACCCCAAAAGGAACGAAGGCCGGCCCGGAGCGATCCGGGCCGGCCTTCGGCTATCCGCCTTACTTGCCGGCTGGAATTAGTTACCGGCCTGGCGGTCAGCGCCTTCACGCCAGACGCCGGGGCTGATGCCGTACCAACGGCTGAAGGCCCGGGAAAAGCTGGGTAGATCGCGATAGCCGAGTAGCTCGGTGACTTCCGCCATGGCCAACGCGGTGGTGCCGAGCAAGTCGGCCGCTCGGCAGCGCCGCGTCTCATCGAGCAATTCGCTGTAGCGCCAGCCTTGGGTCAGCAAACGGCGGGTCACGGTGCGCTTGGTCATGTGGTGTTGCAGGCAGAACGACTCGAGGCTCGAGTCGCTGGCCAGGTTGGCGATCAGGTGGTCGCAAACCACTTCGAGCAAGGTCGATTGGCTGTTCTGCCGGGCCCGCTCGATCAGCCCCATCAGGGTACTGGTCATGGCTTGATTGCCAGGAGCCAGCGCGCGAACGAACACGTCACGATCAAAATGCAAGGCATGGAACGGCTGCTGCCACTCGACTGGCACCTGCAGGGCGGCGCGGTGCCGTGCCGGCTCCAGCGGTGTCGGATGGGCCAGGGAAATTCGCCGCAGCGGTGAACCACCCAACCCGGATATCAGCCCTTTACGGCGCAGCAAACTGCACAACCCGCCGAGCAGAAAATCCACCATAGGCGGCTGGGCGAGCAGGCTGCCGCAGTCATGCAGACGCACCTCGACCTCGTCCGGGTGATAAATCACTTCGGCGCTGAACTGGCCGTCGAACTGCGGCAGGAAGTCGACAAGGTGCGTGAACCCCTCGGCCAGCGAGGGCGCCACGTCGAATAGATAGGTGAAGCTATGGGGCAGCCGCGAGATCAGGCCGCCTCCGAGCACCATACCGATGCCCGAATCGCCGCTGACCTTGACGGCCATGTCCCAGAAGCGCCGCGACAGGATCAGGGGCACGTAGACAAACGGCTGGCGTAGCCCGCGCAGGCTGCGTTTGAACACATCCTCGATACGCTCGACCGCCACACCGAGTGCCAGCAGATCATCCATCGCTGGCACCAGATGTGGTAGGTACACCCTGTTGTGCAAAGCGCGTCGATGCCCTTGCAAGGCTGCGCTGGACGCCGCCGAGGGCTTGGTGGGTTGTCCGCGGGATGCTTCAGCATTGCTTACCATCCCTGCCCTCCCGACACACGACACGACACGACACGACCCGATTAAAGCACCGCCGCGCTGCCGAGGAACGCCGTGACCTGACTTGACAGGGTCCCGCCGTTGCCGTGCAACAGAGCGATATCGCAGCTCTCGAGCTGGCGTTCGCCAGCCTGACCGCGGATCTGCGTGGCCGCTTCGAGGATCAGGAACATCCCGTACATCCCCGGGTGTACGCAAGACAGACCGCCGCCGTTGGTGTTCACCGCCAGCTTGCCGCCGGGGGCGATGTTACCGCCTTGGACGAAGCGCCCGCCCTCGCCCTTTGGACAAAAGCCGAGGTCTTCGAGGAACAGGATGGTGTTGATGGTGAAGGCGTCGTAGAGCATCACCAGGTCGACGTCGGCGTGAGTCACGCCGGCCATCTGCATGGCCCGCGGGCAGCTTTCGGAAGCAGCGGTGACGGTCAGGTCGGGCATCGCCTGGATCGAACGGTGCCACTGCGCGCCAGCGGCGCCGAGGAAGTACACCGGCTTGTTGGGCAGATCGCGGGCACGGTCGGCGCGCACCAGCACGCAGGCGCCGGCACCGTCGGTGACCAGGCAGCAGTCCGCCGAGCTGAGCGGATCGCTAACCATGCGGCTGGCCATCACGTCGGCGATGCTCAACGGGCCACGGGCGAAGGCCTCGGGGTTGAGGTTGGCCCAGCCACGCGCGGCGACCGCCACTTCGGCGAGCTGTTCGCGAGTGGTGCCGTACTGGTGCATATGGCGGCTCGCGGCCAGACCATAAGCGGTGATCGGATGGCGCGGGGTATAGAAGGTTTCGTGCCATTGCGGCTCGCTCATCGACACCAGTCGACCGCCGCCGGCGGTGCGCTGATTGGAGCCGTAGCAGATCAGCGCGGCGTTGCACAGACCGGCTTCCAGGGCCATGGTCGCCTGCAGCAGATGCATCTCGAAGCTCGAGCCGCCGACGTTGGTGCCATCGATGTACTTCGGCTTGATGCCCAGATACTCGCATACCGACAAGGTCGGGAAGGCGTGCGAGCTGGTGGCAGAGAACACGCCATCGATATCGGAAAGTTTAAGGCCGGCGTCGGCGATGGCTTTCAGCGAAGCCTGACCGAGCAGGTCGAGGGCGCTGAAACCGTGGGCTTCACCGATACCGGCGCTGCCGATACCGACGATGGCGGACTTGCCGCGGAAAGCCTGGGTCATGCCTTGTCTCCTTCGATCAGATCAAACACCACACCTGCCACGCCTTCCACCTCGATGATCCGCGCTTTAACGCGGCTACCGATCGGCGCAGTTTCCACGCCCTCGATGCGCGACATCATGCGTACGCCTTCGTCGAGGTCGATCAGTGCGACGTTCTTGCTGCCGGTGCGTGCCCGGTTGACGGTGATCGCGTATATGGTGCCGGCGCCCTTGGCCTCGACCCATTCCAGATCGGTTTCACCGGTCCCGGGGATCAGTACGCGTGGATAAAACACATAGCGGCCGGTGGAGACGCTGCGCTGCAGCATGAAACGGCCCTGTTGCAGGAAGTTCTGGTACTGCGCCTCGGGCCCAAGGGCTGCGGCGCTGGTCTGTTCATTCGCGGCCATGGGCTGCTCCTGGTCGAATCAAGATTGCCGAGACGCGGAAACCGGCGCGTGCAGGCTCTGCGTATTGGCGATGAAGGTGCCCTTGGCGCGCGCCACCAGACGCTCGCCGTCGAACAACCCGAGACTGGCGTTGCACAGCGTGCGGCCGATCTTGTGGATGTCCACCCGCGCCTCGATCCACTGTCCAGGCCGCGCCGGACTGATGTAGTCCATGCTCAGCTCGACAGTGGCCGGCGGCAGCTCGAAGCCGGCCTGCACACGGATGAACGCGCCAAACGCGGTATCCGCCAGGGTCGCGAGGAAGCCACCGTGGGCGATGTTCAGCGGATTGAGATGCTCGCCCAGGATGCGCGCGGCAATCTCGCCGGTGGCGTGATTGATGTACATCCCGCGGCAGTTCTGCACGAAGCCGGCCCTGCCGTCCGGGCGAAGCATCGGCACGAAGCCGGGTGGGGCGTCAGGGCTGGAAATGTCCATGGCACTCATGTCGGATACTCCTTGGGGTACCCGGCCTACAGGCCGAGCACCTGCTTGGCGATGATGTTGCGCTGGACTTCGCTGGTACCGCCGTAGATCGAGGTCTTGCGGTAGTTGAAATAGCGCGGCAGCACCGAGCCGGCGTAGGACGGCCCGGGGCGCGGTGCCTCGGCGCGGCCGTAAACCTCCGCCCAACTATCGCGGATGAACGGCCAGCCCTGCGGGCCCACCGCCTCGACGGCCAGCTCGGTGATCGCCTGCAGCGTCTCGGTGCCGGCCAGCTTGATCATGCTCGACGCCGCGCCAATCGACGAACCGGAGCTGACCCCGGAGAACACCCGCAGCTCGGCGGCGTCCACCGCGGCGATCTGGATTTCCAGCTCCAGCAGCTTGCGGCGGAAGTCCGGATCGTTGAGCAGCCAGCCGCCTCTGTCGGCGGGCTGCTCGGCGGCCATCTTGCGCACCTTGGCCAGCTGCTGGCGCAGGGTCGGGCCGTAGGCGCCGCCGCGCTCGAACTCCAGCAGGTACTTGGCACAGGTCCAGCCCTGGCCCTCTTCGCCGATCAGGTTCTCGACCGGGACGCGCACGTCCTCGAAGAACACCTGGTTGACCTCCTGCTCGCCGGGCATCGGCCCGTCCAGCAGCGGGATCGAATCGACCTTGATGCCAGGCGCGGTCATGTCCAGCAACAGGAAGGAGATGCCGGCCTGCTTGGTGGCATCGCGACTGGTACGCACCAGACAGAACATCCAGTCGGCCCATTGCGCCTGGGTGGTCCAGATCTTCGAGCCGTTGAGCACGTAATGGTCACCGTCACGCACCGCCTTCATCTGCAGTGATGACAGGTCGGAACCCGAGCCAGGCTCGGAATAGCCCTGGCACCAGAAGATGTCCGAAGCCAGGGTGACCGGCAGGAAACGCGCCTTCTGCGCCTCAGTGCCGAAGCGCATGATCACCGGGGCGACCATCTTCAGACCCATCGGCGAGACCTTCGGGCAGCCGGCGGCAGCGATCTCGGCCTGGAACAGGAAGCGCTGGGTCGGCGTCCAACCCGGCCCGCCATGCTCGGCCGGCCAGTCCGGCGCGGCCCAGCCACGTGCGTGCAGGAGCTTCTGCCAGCGGCGCTGGCCTTCCTTGTCCAGGTAGCCGTTCTTCGACTGGGCAACCATCTCGCGCAGCTGCTCGTCGAACACCTCGGCGATCCAGCTACGGACTTCCTCGCGGAAGGCCTGCTCGGCGGCGGAATACTCAAGATTCATGGACAGCCTCCCCGGCCAGCACGCCATAACGGCGCAGGTGATGATCGACCGAGCCGAACTGCTGTTCGATCACGGTGGCACGCTTGAAGTAATGACCGACCGCCAGTTCCTCGGTGATCCCCATGCCGCCGTGGATTTGCACGGCACCCTGGCCGACGGCCTTGAGTGCCTGGCCGACGCGCACCTTGGCGGCGCTGGCGGCCATCGCCCGCTCACGCACGGAGCCGTCCAGCTGCATGGTTGCCATGTAGGTCAGCGCGGTGGCCTGCTGGATGTGGATGTGCATGTCGACCATGCGGTGTTGCAGGGCCTGGAACGTGCCGATCGCCACGCCGAACTGCTTGCGTTCCTTGGCATAGGCCACGGTGTCGTCGAGCATTTTCTGCATGATGCCGACAGCCTCGGCGCACAGCGCTACCACGGCCTCGTCGAACACCGCTTCGAGCAACGCCAGGCCTTGGTCCTGCTCGCCGATCAAAGCGGCTGCGGGCACCCGCACAGCGTCGAACCAGATTTCCGCGGCACGCCCGCCATCGACGGTCGGGTAGTCCTGAGTGCGAATGCCGGCGCTGGTCTTGTCCACCAGCAGCAGGCTGATACCGTCACGTTCCAGGCGCTGACCGGCGCTGCGCGCGCTGACCAGCAGATGGGTGGCGCTCGGCGCGCCGAGCACCACGGTCTTGTGACCGTTGAGCACGAAGGCATCGCCATCGCGGTGCGCCGTCAGTTGCACGTCGTGCAGGCAATAGCGGCTTTGCACTTCACTTTGCGCCCAGGCGATACGTACTTCGCCGGCCATGATCTGCGGAATGACCGCCTCGGCCAGCGCGCCACCGGCACGCTTGAGCAGACCACCACCGAGCACCACGGTAGCCAGGTAGGGCTCAAGCGCCAGGGCGCGGCCGAAGGCTTCCATGACGATGAGGTTTTCCACCGCGCCACCACCAAGGCCGCCGAGGGCCTCGGGGAATGCAGCGGAGAGGATGCCCAGTTCACTGGCCATGGTCTGCCAGCAGTCGGGTCGCCAGCCATCGGCTGACGCCACGGCCTTCATGCGGCTCTCGAAATCGTATTGCTCGTCCAGATAGCGCGCGAGCATGTCGCGCAGCATCTGTTGTTCGTCACTGAATTGGAAATCCACGCTCGCTCTCCGCGTTGGGGGCCGACGGCCCCGCCTGAGTGGCGGAGCCGGGACGCTGGATCAGTTGGCCCAGGCCGCCGCCGCGCTCAGGCTGGCACGGCATTCGGCGACCATGCGCTCGAGCAGCTCGGCGCAGGTCGGTACGTCGTTGATCAGGCCGACGCACTGGCCGGCAGCGAGAATGCCGTCATCCGGCGTACCGGTCTCCAGCGAGACGCGGCCGCGCTGGCCAGTCATCAGGTGGCGAACATCCTCGAATTGCGCACCACCTTTACGCTCGATGCTCACCACCTCGTCGGAGGTGGTGTTCTTCAGTACCCGCGAGGTGTTCTTCAGGGTACGCAGTACCAGGTTGGTATCGCGCTCGCTGGCAGTGACCAGCGCCTGCTTGATGTTGTCGTGGATCGGTGCCTCCTGCGTGGCACAGAAGCGCGTGCCCATGTTCACGCCCTCGGCGCCGAGTGCCATGGCTCCAGCCATGCCGCGGCCATCGGCGATGCCGCCGGAGGCGACCACCGGGATGCTCAGCACCTGGACCGCCAGCGGAATGAGTACCAGACCGCCGATATCTTCTTCGCCCGGATGGCCGGCACACTCGAAACCATCGATGGATACGGCATCGACACCCAGGCTCTGGGCCTTCAGCGCGTGCCGGATGGCCACGCACTTGTGGATGACCTTGAGGCCAGCGGCCTTGGCGCGGGCAATGTGCTCGCCAGGATTGTTGCCGGCAGTTTCCAGCACCTTGACGCCACTCTCGATGATCACGTCCAGGTACTTGGCATACGGCGGCGGGTTAATCGATGGCAGCAGGGTCAGGTTGACGCCGAACGGCTTGTCGGTCATCGAACGGCAACGCTCGATCTCGCGGGCCAGGTCCTCGGGGGTCGGCTGAGTCAACGCGGTAATGATGCCCAGGCCGCCGGCGTTGGAAACGGCAGCGGCCATTTCGGCGCGGCCGACCCACATCATGCCGCCCTGGATGATCGGGTACTGGATGCCCAGCATTTCGGTAATGCGTGTTTTCATGGTCGCCTCGTATTTGTCCGTTCCCACATTTCTGCAGGGGCAACGCGACATTCTGGAGAGAAGAACAACTAACCAGGCTGCACCGACAACAGCCGGTGCAGCACGGGGTTTTACTGATCGAAGACGATGACCGAGCGGGCCAGTTCGCCACGGCGCAGCTCGTCGAAGGCCTCGTTGATCTGCTCCAGCTTGATGCGCTGGGAGATCATTTCGTCGAGCTTCAGACGGCCCTGCATGTAGAAGTCAGTCAGGCGTGGCAGGTCGACCGGGAAGCGGTTAGAGCCCATGAACGAGCCCTGGATCTTCTTTTCGCTGAGAAAGTCCAGTCCGTGCAGCTCGAGCTTCACGCCCGGTTTGATCATGCCGATCACGGTAGCGGTACCGCCGCGCTTGAGCATGCCGAAAGCCTGCTCGGCGGTCTGCTTGAGACCGATGCACTCGAAGGAGAAATGCACGCCGCCCTTGGTCAACTCGATGACCTGCTGTACCGCGTCGCCGCTCTTGCCGTTGATCACGTCGGTGGCGCCGAACTGCTTGGCCAGCTCCAACTTGGAATCGAGCATGTCGATGGCGATGATCCGCCCGGCACCGGCCAGCGCCGCACCGTTGATGGTGGCCAGGCCGATACCGCCGCAGCCGATCACCGCCACGGTCTCACCCGGACGCACTTTGGCGGTATTGAACACCGCGCCAGTGCCGGTGGTGACCGCGCAACCGAGCAGCGCGGCACGGTCCAGCGGCATGTCGCGACGAATCGCGACCAGCGCGTTTTCATGCACCAGCATCTGCTCGGCGTAGGCCGACAGGTTGAGGAACTGGGTCATCGGTTTCTGTACGTAGGTCAGGCGTGGCTCATCGTCCTTGCCGCGCTTGGTGTCCGGCGACACGCACAGCGACAGGTGACCGGTGACGCAATGCTCACAGTGACCGCAATAGGCGGACAAGCAGGTGACCACGTGATCGCCCGGCTTGACCGTGCGCACTTCGGAACCCACTTGCTCGACGATACCGGAGGCTTCGTGGCCGAGTACCACCGGTGTCGGGTGCGGATAGGCACCGTCGACGAAATGCAGGTCGGAGTGGCAGACGCCGACGGCGACGGTACGCACCAGGACTTCACGCGGACCCGGTTTGTTGATCCCGACATCTTCGATGACCAGCGGGGTACCTGGTTTGTGCAGAACGGCAGCTTTCATCTCATACCTCTTCGATTCGAGAAAGAGCGACAGGCCCGGCCCGTCGCTCACTGGGCTCAACGGGTGATCAGCGAACCAACGATCTGACGCACCGGCTCGACATACGGCGGACGCATCAGGTCCGGGCCGTCGGCCGGGCGGAATACCGCCTTGGCATGGCTGAAGGTACGGAAGCCGTCTTTGCCGTGATAGCTGCCCATGCCGCTGGGGCCGACGCCGCCAAACGGCAGGCTCTCGACGCCGACGTGTTTGATCACGTCATTGAGGGTCACGCCGCCGGAGAGGGTGCGATTGAGCACGAAGGCTTCCTCGGCGGCATCGCTGCCGAAGTAGTACAGCGCCAACGGACGCGGACGCGCGTTGATGTACGCCACCACCTCGGTGAGGTCCTTGTACGGCTTGATTGGCAGCAGCGGGCCGAAGATCTCGTCCTGCATCACCTTCAGCTCATCGCCAGGGTTGCGCAGCAGGGTCGGAGCGATCTTGTGATGTTCCTGGTTGCTGAAGTCTTCACCGGCCGGGTTCAGCTCGATCAGCTCGACACCCGCTTCACGCGCTTCGCTCAGGTAGCCCTGCAGACGCTCGAAGTGACGCGCGTTGATCACCGAGGTGAAGTCCGGGTTGTCCTTCAGGCTCGGGAAATAACCGCCCAGTACCGCCTTGGCGGTGGCAATGAACTCCTCGACTTTCTCCTCGGGCACGAACACATAGTCCGGCGCCACGCAGATCTGCCCGGCGTTGTGCATCTTGCCGGTGATGATCTTGGTCACCGCAGTCTTGAAGTCGGCCGAACGCGAGATGATGGTCGGCGACTTGCCGCCTAGCTCCAAGGTCACCGGCACCAGGTTCTCGGCAGCGGCGCGCATCACGTGCTTGCCGATGCTGGTCGCGCCGGTGAACAGCAGGTGGTCGAACGGCTGAGCACAGAACGCCTGGCCAACTTCCGGGCCGCCGGTGATTACCGCCACTTCTTCCTCGCTGAATACCGAGCGGATCATTCGGGCCATTAGTTCGGAGGTGCGCGGGGTGAATTCCGAGGGCTTGAGCATCACCCGGTTGCCCGCTGCCAGCGCGCCAGCCAGGCCGCCGAAGGCCAGGTTGACCGGGAAGTTCCACGGGCTGAGGATGCCGATCACGCCGAGCGGCTGATACTGCAGCCAGGCTTCGCCGCGCTCGCTGTGGCGCTGTTCGGGCTTCATCCACTCGGCGAGCTGGGCTTTGGTTTGCTTGAGGGTCATCAGCGGCGACAGCACTTCGCTGACGCGGGTGAAGTCCTTGCTGCGGTGACCGAAATCGGCGGACACGGCTTCGACGATTTCGTCGGCATGATCAACCAGCAGGCCAATGGCACGGTCGATCAGCTCGATGCGCTGTTCGGCGGTGTAGGGGTCAACGGCCAGAAAGGCGGCCCGCTGTTTGTCCATAATCGCGCGGATTTGCGCGCCACTCAGATTTTCATTGGTGCTCATTGCAAACCTCCTTAGTTGTTATTCGCGGTCGGTTTGGCCTGCGGCCATTGGAACAACGGTGGTTCTTTACGCGCGAAACGTGCAGCGGCGGTCGCCAGATAGGTCGAGGACATCGCCACGGCCTGGGCACTGGCTTCACCATCGAGCATGCTGGCCAGATCGCTTTCCAGCGAACGCGCCAGCAGGCGTTTGGACATACTGAAACCACTCGGTGACATGTTGGCCATGCTGCGCGCCAGCTCCTCGGCGCGAGCGCGGAAGGTTGCGGCAGGGAGCACCTCGAGGGCAATGCCCAAGGCCAAGGCCTCCTGCGCGGACACTTCACGCGCCGAATAGATGATTTCCTTGGCTTTCTGCAGGCCGACAATGCGCGGCAGGGTGTAGGACGCACCGAGGTCTGGGCCCAGGCCCAGGCGGGCGAAGGCCATGCAGAAGCGCGCACGGTCCGAGGCAATTACGAAGTCAGCGGCCAGGGCGAGGCTGAAGCCGGCACCGAAAGCCACGCCGTCCACTGCGGCGATCAACGGCTTGGTGAAATCGGCCATGGCCAGCACCATACGGTTGTTCTCTTCCATGCGCGCACGCACGGCGCTGGCCTCGACGCCGCCGCCCATGTTGCCGACGTCACCGCCGGAGCAGAAATCGCTGCCGGCGCCGGTCAGCAGCACGGCCCTGACCTCGGAGTCGCGGCGCAGCGTGTTCAGCGCGTCGAGCAGCTCGGCGAACATCTGTGGAGTCAGCGCGTTCTTGCGCTCGGGGCGGGCCATGACCAGCGTGGCCAGGCCGTCTTCAATGGAGAGTTCAACAGTCGACGGATTCATGCTCATCCTCGTCCCAGCGTTGAAGGCGCCTGTCGACCGACAGACGCGAAAAATAGGTTCGCCAGCCCAGCCGCAAGGCCAAGCCGGCGAGGCGCGCTTACAGGCCGCGGGCGATGATTTCCTTCATGATCTCGTTGGAGCCACCGAAGATTTTGCTGACTCGCGAGTTCACGAACTGGCGGGCGATCGGGTACTCGATCATGTAACCGTAGCCGCCGTGCAGCTGCAGGCATTCGTCGATCAGCTCACAGTTGCGCTGGGTGGTCCACCACTTGGCCATCGCCGCAGTTTCCGGATCCAGCTCGTTGTTCAACACCTTGACCATGCAGTCGTCGACGAAGGTACGCGCGATGGTGTAGTTGGTCTTCAGCTCAGCCAGCTTGAAGCGGGTGTTCTGCAGCTCCAGCAGCGACTGGCCGAACACCTTACGGTTGCGCACGTATTCGATGGTGTCGGTGAGCGCGCGCTCCATGCTACCCAGAGCGCCGAGGGCGATGATCATGCGCTCTTGCGGCAGTTGCTGCATGAGCTGGATGAAACCCTTGCCCTCTTCCGGGCCGAGCAGGTTGGCTTGCGGCACGCGCACGTCGTCGAAGAACAACTCGGCGGTGTCCTGGGCCTTCTGGCCGATTTTCTCGAGAATGCGGCCACGGCGGAAGCCCGGCAGGTCCTTGGTCTCGACCACGACGATCGAGGTGCCCTTGGCGCCCTTTTCCGGATCGGTCTTGGTCACCACCAGGATCAGGTCAGCGTGGTAGCCGTTGGTGATGAAGGTCTTCGAGCCGTTGATGACGTAGTCGCTGCCGTCTTTGACGGCGCGGCACTTGATGCTCTTCAGGTCGGAGCCGGCACCCGGCTCGGACATGGCGATGGCGCCGACCAGCTCGCCGCTGGCCATCTTCGGCAGCCACTTGAGCTTCTGCTCCTCGCTGGCGTAGCGCAGGATGTAGTGGGCGACGATGCCGCTGTGCACGTTGGTGCCCAGGCTGGCGGTGACCTGACGGCTCTGCTCGAGGGTCAGGATTGCGTCGTGGGCGAAGTTGCCGCCCATGCCACCGTACTCCTCAGGAACACTCAGCAGCAGCATGCCGCACTGCCCGGCGCGCAGCCAGGTTTCGCGGTCGACGTGCTGTTGCTTGGCCCAACGCTCTTCGTGGGGCACCTGTTCTTCGGCGACGAAGCGACGTACGGATTCTTGAAAGATCGCCAGGTCTTCGGTGATCCACGGGGATTTGTAGGCACTCATGGGTATTCCTCAGTAATGCGGTAACAAGGCAAAAATGGGTGAGCAACCACATCCGCAGTTGTGGTCGCTTGGGGGCGCTTAGCGACCGCCAGAGACGACCAGCACTTGGCCGGTGACATAGTTGGTTTCCGGGATGCATAGCGCGTAGACGGCGCCGGCAGCCTCTTGCGGGGTGCCCGGACGGCCCATCGGAATCATCGCGGCGGCGTTCTTGGCCATTTCCGGACGGATACCGACCTTGATCTCGCGACCAGCGATATCGATGGTTGCGTTGTCTTCGGCGGAAGCCGAGGTCAGACGGGTTTCGATCATGCCGAAGGCGACGCTGTTGACGCAGACTTTGTAGCGGCCCCACTCCTTGGACAGCGCCTTGGTCAGGCCATTGATGGCTGCCTTGGCGGACGAGTAGTTGGCTTGGCCCGCACCACCTTGGACGCCGGAGATCGACGAGATGTTGACGACTTTACGGAACACTTCGACGCCGGTTTCCGCTTCTTTCTTCGCGGCTTCGCGGAAGTAGTTGGAGGCGGCACGCAGGATGCGGAACGGCGCGGAAACGTGCACGTCCATGATTGCGTCCCACTGCTCGTCGCTCATCTTCTGGATCACGTTGTCCCAGGTGTAACCGGCGTTGTTGACCACGATGTCGAGGGTGCCGAAGGCGTCCAGGGCGGTCTTGACGAAACGGTCGCCGAAATCCTTGTCGGTCACGCTGCCGACGCAGGCCACAGCCTTACCGCCCTCGGCGATGATTTCTTTGACCACTTCCTCGGCCGGAGCGGCGTCGAGGTCGTTAATGACTACAGCGGCGCCTTCACGGTGCAGTTTCAAAGCGATCTCGCGACCGATGCCACGGCCGGAGCCGGAGACGATGGCTACTTTGCCTTCAAGTTTCTTGCTCATAGGGTTTCTCCTGTGGATTAGGCGTTCAGCGCGACAATCGCTTCGCCAGCGAGTTTGATTTCGCCCGCTTGGTTGCGGGTGCTGACTTCAAGGCGCACGGTGCCGTTGGTCTCGTCCTTCTCGACCACCTTGCCGGAGCAGGTGACTTCGTCGCCGAGGTGGGTGATGGCAACGAAACGTACCGAGTAGTGACGCAGGTTTTCTTCCGGCACCCAGTTGGTCAGCAGGCGGGCGAGATAGGCCATCGACAACATGCCGTGGGCGAACACGTCGGGCATGCCGGCCTTTTTGGCGAAGTCGATGTCGACGTGGATCGGGTTATGGTCGCCAGAAGCGCCGCAGTACAGCGCCAGGTCCAGACGACTGATCGGCGCGGTGGTGAATGACGGCAGTTCGTAGCCAATTTCAATGTTTGCAAGATTCACGGTCGGCTCCTCAGTTACGCACGACGAGGCTGTTGCGCAGCTCCGCCACCAGATCGCCAGCGGCATCGGTCACGCGGGTTTCGCGCACCACGAACTCCAACGCGCCGCCCTTCTTGTCGTAGATGTCGACGATTTTGGTTTCGAAGCTCAGGCGGTCACCGGCGAAGGCTTGCTTGTGGTAGGTGAAACTCTGCTCGCCATGCAAAATCTTGCCGATATCGATGTTCAGGCGGCTGAGCACCGAGCCCGAACCGCCGGCGTCCATGTCCAGACAGAACAGGAAGGTCGGCGGCACCGGCAGATCCCTGTAGCCCGCCTCGTTAGCGGCGACGAGATCGCTGAAGCGCGGGTCTTTCTGGCCAGTAGCCTTGGCGAAGAAGCGTAGACGGCCGGCTTCGACCACCTGAGTGTGGCTCGAAACCAGCGCGCCGATATGGCTCTTGTCGATCATGTAAATGTCTCCGTGAGTTACTGACGCTGGTACAGGGTGACGACGCACGCGCCGCCCAGACCGAGGTTGTGTTGCAGGCCGAAACGCGCGCCCTCGACCTGAGTCGCCTCGGCGGTGCCACGCAGCTGACGAGTCAGCTCGAAGCACTGCGCCAGACCGGTGGCACCCAGCGGGTGGCCCTTGGAGAGCAGACCGCCGGACGGGTTGGTGACCACGCGGCCGCCGTAGGTGTTGTCGCCGTCGAGGATGAATTTCTCGGCGGTGCCTTCCGGCGTCAGCATCAGGCCTTCATAGGTAAGCAGCTCGTTGGCGGTGAAGCAGTCGTGCAGCTCGACGACCTGGATGTCCTGCGGGCCAACACCGGCCTGCTCGAACACGCTGAGGGCCGCATTGCGAGTCATGTCGTAGCCGATCACTTTGCGCATGTCGCCTTCGTCGAAGGTGCTGTTGCGGTCGGTGGTCATCGACTGGCCGGCGATCACTACGTCGGTGTTCAGGCCGTGCTTCTTGGCAAAGGCTTCCGAGCAGACGATCGCCGCGGCCGCGCCGCAGGTCGGCGGGCAGCACTGCAGGCGGGTCAGCGGGTCGAAGATCATCGGCGAAGCCATGACTTCCTCAACGCTGACGACGTTGCGGAACACTGCCAGCGGGTTGCGCGCGGCGTGCTGGCTAGCCTTGGCGCGAATCTTCGCGAAGATCTCGCGACTGATGCCGTGCTCCTTCATGTAGGCGCGGCCGGCACCACCGAAGAACTGCGCGGCGCGTGGCGCTTGCTCGTCGAAGCCCTGCAGCTCGGTCATGGTCTTGGCAAAACGATCCATCGGCCCGGTGCGGTCGGTGTAGGCACCCTTCAGCGCGCCCGGCACCATCTGCTCGAAACCCAAGGCAATGGCGCAATCGATGGCGCCGCTTTCCACAGCCTGACGAGCGAGGAACAACGCAGTCGAACCGGTGGAGCAGTTGTTGTTGACGTTGATCACCGGAATCCCGGTCAGGCCCACGCCGTACACGGCGGCCTGGCCGCAGGTGGAGTCGCCATACACGTAACCGACATAAGCCTGCTGGACCAGCGCGTAATCGATACCGGCATCGGCCAGCGCGGCCTTGGCGGCATTGGCGCCCATGACGTGGTATTCGTCGCTTTGCCCCGGCTTGGTGAACTGGATCATACCGACGCCGGCGACCACAACTTTATTGCTCATAGTGTTTCTCCACAGGGATGAATGGTCACCGCGTCGTCAGTTGACGGCCCGGGTATTGCCTTTCCAATAGGGTTCGCGCAGATCGCGCTTGAGGATTTTTCCGGCGCCGGACAGCGGCAGCGCGGTGGTGAAAGTCACCGATTTCGGGCATTTGTAGCCGGCGATGTGCTGCCGGCAGTGCTCGACGATACCCGCTTCGGTGGCTTCGCAGCCGGGCTTGAGGACTACCACGGCATGCACCGCCTCGCCCCACTTCTCCGATGGAATTCCGATTACCGCGCAGGCGGCGACTGCCGGATGGCCGGCCACCGCGTTTTCGACCTCGGCCGAGTACACGTTCTCGCCGCCGGTGACGATCATGTCCTTGATCCGGTCGACGATGAACAGATAACCGTCCTCGTCCATGTAGGCACCGTCACCGGTATGCATCCAGCCGCCGCGCAGAGCCTCAGCGGTCTCCTCTGGGCGATTCCAATAACCGAGCATGACGTTCGAACCGCGGACGATGACCTCGCCGACGGTGCCGCGCGGCACCTCGTGGCCATTCTCGTCGACCACTCGCACAGCAATCCCCTGCACCGGTCGACCGGCCGAGCGCAGGCGGCCGTTGGCGATGCCCTCGTGACTGTGGTTGTCCGGCCCGTTGCGAGAAATCGCCGGAGAGGTTTCGGTCATCCCGTAGCCATGCATGAACTCGACCCCCGGCAGCAGCTGCAGGGCACGTTCCAGCACCGGTGCGGCGATTGGCGAGGCCCCATAGATCAGGCGCCTGAAGCTACTGAGGTCATACTTGGAGAAATCCGGGTGCTGGATCAGCGCCTGCAGCATGGTCGGCACCAGCAGAGTGTCCGTCACCCGCTCGCGCTCGATGGTCTGCAGCACATCGATCACATCGAACATCGGCACGAATACATGCGAATTACCGACCACCAGCTGGCCGACCAGGCTCGCCATGCAGGCGGTGTGAAACATCGGCGCGACATGCAGCGAAATACCGTTCTTCAGCAGCGGAATCTCCGCCATGCTCATGACCGCCGAGGACCAGAGGTTCAGGTGCGACTGCATCACGCCCTTGGGTCGTCCGGTGGTACCGCCGGTGTACATGATGCCGGCCAGATCGTTGCCGCCACGGAAGGCGTCGTCGACCGGCGCGTGCTCGCGGATCAGGTGTTCGTAGGAGAGCATGCCCGCCGGCGCCATGCCATCACCGACATGCACCAGCAGCGGGCGTACCTTGGCGGTGCTGGCGATGCCTTCGGCCATGTGCAGGAAGTTGTCGTCGACCAGCAGAATGCGGGTATCGCAGTCGTCCAGCGAGTAGACGATCTCCGCCACGCTCCAACGAATGTTGACCGGGTTGATCACCCCGCCGCCCCACCAGGTGCCGAGCATGTACTCGAGGAAGCGGTCGGAGTTCAGGCCGAGCATGCCGACGCGGTCGCCGACTTGCATGCCCAGGGATTGCAAAGCACCCGCCAGATGAGACACGCGCCCAACCAGCTCCCGGTATGTGTGCCGGCGCTCGCGGAACACAGTGGCCAGTGCGTTGGGTTGCTGCTGCAACATGCGATGCAGCCCTTGAGTCAAATACATGGTTTGCTCTCTGCTAGGCGGGTGGTTGTTATGCCATCAGCTTAGGAAAGCCCCCCTGAACAGGCGACGGTCAAAGGGATGAACCGCTGCCGAAATGACCGCTGGTTCGAACGGACTACCAGCCGACGAATGACCGCCCACACCCGGCAAGCGTCGATTTGCTTGTTCTGTGCTACAAAAGAACAACGCTCCATACGCGCGCGACGTGGCAAGATAGGCTTATCTCAGGCTGCGCCATTGCGCAGCGAATCCCGCTCAGCCACAAGCGCCCGCCTATGAAAGAACCGATCGTGTACAGCTCGCCGAGCCCGTCGGGCTTCTCCTCTTCAGAATCGATTTCACGCGTGCTGCCTGCCAAGCTGGCACCGCCGATCTCGGCGCCGAGCCACTTGCAGCGACAAAAGCTGCTCAAGCCGATGATCGATGCCGGGCCGACCAAGCTGGTGCTGATCCGCGCGGCGGCGGGGTTTGGCAAAAGCACCCTGATGCAGCAATACCATGCCCATTGCCTGGCCTCCGGGCGACCGGCCATCTGGTTCAATCTGGACATCGCTGACAACGACCTGCAGCGTTTTGTCCGACACCTGAATATCGGCTTCGAGCGCTTGAGCATGGGCGAGCAGGAAGCCCAGACGCCGCACCAGGAACAGCACAGCCTGTCGGAATTGAGCCTCGACCTGCTCGACCGCATCGCTGCCGCCCCCACGCCGTTCTCATTGCTGCTCGATGAGTTCGAAGTACTGCAGAACCCACAAGTCCTCAATTTCATCCAGCAGCTGATCGAAGCGTTGCCGGCCGGCAGCTTGCTGGTGATCACCTCGCGCAGCGCTCCGGACATCGGCTTGGGGCGCATCCGCGCGCGCGGTCAGCTGGTCGAGATCGGCCCTAGCGCACTGCGCTTCTCGCTCGACGAAGCCACCGTATTCATCCGCGAGAAGCACGAACTGGAGTTGCGCGACAACGAAATCGCCACCCTGCACCGCTGTACCGAGGGTTGGGCGGCGGCGATCTTCCTGGCCAGCCTGTCGCTGCATGAGCGCACCGACTATGCCGCCTTCGTTTCCTCGTTCTCCGGCTCCAATCTCGAGCTGGCCGAATACCTGGCCGAGGACATCCTCGCCCGACAGAGCGAGGAATGCCGGCTGTTTCTCCTGCAGACCAGCGTGCTGAGCCGGCTGTGCGCGCCATTGTGCGACTTCATCACCGGGCGCGACGACAGCCAGGCGATGATCGAATACCTGGAAAAGGCCAACCTGTTTCTGTTCCCGCTGGACAATGAACGCAGCTGGTTCCGCTACCACAGCCTGTTTGCCAGCTTCCTCGGCGATGCGCTGAACCGCCAGTACCCAGGCCACGCCGAGACCCTGCACCGAGCCGCTGCGCAGTGGTATTTGTCGGTCAATCGACCGGTACCGGCAATTGAGCATTTGCTGCGCGCCAATGCTACGGCCGAGGCAGCAGTGCAAATCGCCGCGCACGTCACCGAGTTGATGGATGCCGGCCGCTCGCGTTTGCTCCTGCGCTGGCTCGATCAGATTCCCGAGAGCGAGCTGAACGACCACCCAAACCTGCTGGTCGCTTACGCCTGGACCCTGGTAATTGGTCGCCGCTATCAGGAAGTCGCGCTGATCCTGCAGCGCCTGAAGGTCTATGAAGCCGATGGCGAACGTCAGGGTTACGCGCTAGAAGCCGAAACCGTGCGCTGCTTGCTGCTGGTGATGACCGAACAGGTGGAGGAATGCTGTATCGCCGGCCCCAAGCAGCTCGACCGGCTGCCACCGGACGACATGTTCCAATACGGCGTGGTCACCAATTCCCTGGCGTTCAGCCTGATTGCCACCAGTAAGTACGATGAGGCACGCAGCCTGCTGTCACGTGCTCTGCAACGGCCGATCTATCGCCGCTCCGCTTATATGCGCAGCATGGCCGGCTGCATGGAGGGCATCCTCGATCTGGTTCAGGGACGCTTGGGCAATGCCCTGGCGCGCCTGCATACCGCCGCCGAGCGGCATTACGGCGACACCGCCGGCGAAGCGATAGGCGGACGGTCGAGCATCATCGTGATTCTCGCAATGGCGCTGTACGAGGCGGACGAGCTGGGCGAAACCGAACAGTCCTTGCTCGACATCCTTCCCTATGCCAAGGACAACAGTACGCCCGATCAACTGATTGCCAGCCACATCCTGCTGTCGCGCATGGCTCATTTGCGCGGCGATAAAGACCAATGGCTGCGCTATCTCGCCGAACTGGAGCAGCTCGGCCACCAGATCAGTTCATCGCGCGTGGTGTGCAGCGCCTGGCTGGAACGTGCGCGCATCGCCACCCTGGAAGGTCGTCCCGATGCCGCAGCTCAAGCGCTGCGCTCGGCCGAGCTGATGAGCGATTGGGAGCGCCCAGGCGTTTCGATGTATGCCACCGATGTCGACCTGCCGTCGATCGTCCGCTGGCGCTTGCGCATCAGCCAGGGCGACTGTAAAGAGCCGGCCGCCGAGCTGGAGCAGGCCATCCAGCAGGCGCAAAGCACCCAGCACCATCGCCGCGCCCTGAAACTGCGCGTGTTGCGCGCCCTGGCGTTGACCGGTGCCGGGGCGCTGCCCGCCGCCTTCGACGAACTGACCCAGGCGCTCCGCTTCGCCAGTCACGAAGGATTCCGGCGCACTTTTCTCGATGAAGGTCACGCGATGACCGAGCTACTCAAGCTCTGGGCCGCGACCCATCAAGGGAAAAACCTGCCGACGGGCATCGAACCGCGGTTTCTTGCCGAGCTGCTCGAACGCATAAGCAAAGTCGACAACTCCGCGGCCGTGCAAGCCGGCCTGGAGCAAGACACGAATGGATCACGGGAGGCGCTCACCGCTCGCGAAATTCAGGTCATCCGCCTGCTTGCCGAAGGCCATCGCAATCGGGTGATCGCCGAAAAGATGTTTCTCTCGGAGTTCACCGTGAAGTCGCACCTGCGCAACATCAACTCCAAGCTCGGCGCGCAAGGGCGCACCGAAGCGGTGGCCATCGCCCGCACGCGGGGATTGATCGACTAGCGCAGATTGGAGAGAGGAGCCCGTAGCCCGGATGCAATCCGGGGAAACCGGCAACTCCTCACCCCGGATTGCATCCGGGCTACGCCACAGTTAGCAGAGCGCAACCGTCCGAGCGGACGGCCCAATAGTTGCCGAAGCTATTAATTCTCGAAGCTACTCGCCCGCCGCCGCCAGCAAGCGCCGGGCGCGATTGATCACCGGCGCATCGACCATCTGCCCATCAAGCGAATACGCCGCCGCACCGTCGGCACCAGCCGCGACCACCCGCCGCGCCCAGGTCAGTTCCTCGGCCGTCGGGGCCAGCGCCGCATGTACCACGGCGACCTGCTTGGGATGGATACACAAGGCGCCGCCCAGGCCCATGTCGCGCGAACGGCGGATTGCGTCAGCCAGGCCTTGATCGTCGTTGAACGCCGGGTAGACGCTTTCCAGCGGTGCTTGCAGATCATTGACACGCGAGTGCAGGACCAGCGCACAGCGCAATTGGTCGAGCATGATTTGCGCGCCTGCCGTGCCAGTGCTCAGGCCCAGATCGAGGGCAAAATCGAGGGCACCGTAACTCATGCCCTGCACACCGGAACAGGCGGCCAGTTCCGGCAGCGCCAGCACGCCGAGCGCACTTTCAATCAACAGCCACAGCGGCTTACCGCAGGAAGCCGCGCCATGCACCTGGGCCGCACGCTCGGCTTTGGGCAGCATTACCCCGACCACCCCATCGAGCTCGCGGCACAGCGCCAATTCAGCCGTGTGTTCGGTATGGCAGGCCGCGTTGATGCGCACCCACACGCGCGCTTCGGGATGCTCGGCGAGAAAGCTGCGCAGATTATCGCGCGCCTGGATCTTCAGCGATTCCTCGACTGCATCCTCGAAATCGACGATCACTGTGTCGGCGCCGACCGCCAGGGCCTTGGCGAAACGTTCTGGACGGCTGCCGGGCACAAACAGCGCCGTGCGGATGAATTGAGTCATGGGGTATTCCTTAGGGGTTCGACGGACCGTTAGGGCCTATTCACGATCTTTCAGGAGCAATAGATGGAATCCCCCTCGCCCTTTTGGGGAGAGGGTTAGTGAGGGGAGGATGATCAATCCTCTCCCCTACCTCGTCCCCGCAGCTGGGGGATAAGGGACTCCAAAATCAGGAGCAGCAGCTCAGACCGCGCCGTTATCACGCAAGCGCTGGATATCGGCCGGCGCATAACCCAACTCACCGAGCAGGCTGTCGGTATGCTCGCCGAGCGCGGGCACGGCGTCCATCCGCGGGGTAAAAGCGGCATTGCGGCCCGGCGGTAGCATGGCTGGCAGCGTGCCGACCGGGCTGTCGATCTCGCGCCAGCTGTCGCGCGCCTTGAGCTGCGGATGGTTCCACAAGCCCTGCATGTCATTGACATGGGCGTTGGCGATTTGCGCCTGCTCCAGGCGTTCGACCACTTCCTCGGCCTTGAGCGCGGAGAACGCCTCGACGATCGCCGCACGCAAGGCATCGCGATTGGCCACGCGCAGGGCAGTGGTGGTGAAACGCGGGTCGTCGAGCAATTCGGCACGCTGCAGCACGCTCTGGCAGAACGCCGCCCACTCGCGATTGTTCTGCACACCGAGCATCACCGTACCGCCATCACCAGCCGGGAATGGTCCGTACGGGTAGATGGTGGCGTGTGCGGCACCGGCGCGGGCCGGCGGGGTGGCGCCCTCGAAGGCGTAATACATCGGGAAGCTCATCCACTCGGCCATGCTCTCCAGCATCGACACGTCGATTTGGCTGCCAACGCCGGTCTTGCCACGCAGCAGCAGCGCCGAGAGGATGCCGGTGTAGGCGTACATACCGGCGGAAATGTCGGCGATCGAGCAGCCGGCCTTGGCCATCTCGTCTTCACCCGGGCCGCCAGTAACCGAGAGGAAACCGCTCTCGCTCTGGATCAGCAGGTCATAGGCCTTCTTGTCCTGGTAGGGACCGCCTTCGCCATAGCCGGAGATGTCGCAGACGATCAGCCGCGGAAAACGCTCGTGCAGCGCCTCGAACGACAGGCCCATGCGCGCTGCGGCGCCCGGAGCGAGGTTCTGCACCAGCACGTCGGCCTGGCCGAGCAGTTGATCGAGCACGGCGAAGGCGTCGGCCTGCTTGAGGTCGAGCGACAGGCTTTCCTTGGAGCGGTTGGTCCACACGAAGTGCGACGCCATGCCACGCACGCGCTCGTCGTAGCCACGGGCAAAGTCACCGACACCGGGCCGTTCGACCTTAATCACCCGCGCGCCGAGATCGGCCAGCTGACGGGTGCAAAACGGTGCGGCGATGGCGTGCTCGAGGCTGATCACGGTGATGCCGTCGAGCGGGCGGGGGTTCTGCGTGGTGTCGTTCATTTCAAATCCTGCCGATTCTTGCGTTTCCGTAGACTGGGTCGAGCGAAGCGATATCCAGCGTCATACCGATGCAGCGCATATTGGGTATCGCAAGCTCAACCCAACCTACGGGCATTGGTCACTCAGACCAGAGTGTAGGGCGGGTGAAACCCGCCATGTGCCGCCAGTCATTTCGCGGGTTTCACCCGCCCTACGCCACCCATCAGACGATGGCCTGGAGATCATCCGTCTTGTGCAGCGCCCAGACCTTGGCGATCAGTTCAGCGCCTTGCGCTTCGGTGCGCGCACCGGAGAACGCCAGCAAACGCTGGAACTTGTCTTCCAGCTCGGCACGGCTGAGGGTGTTACCCGGATCGCCTTTGGGCTCGTCGATGGCGGCGGTGAATTTCCGCCCGTCGGTGCAAAGCACCTCGACACGACCCAACCAACGCTGTGGGTAGGCACCGTCGACTTCAGGATCGAGGACCATCTCGGTCTTCTCGCGCACCGCGGCGACATGTGGATCGCTCAACGCATGCTGCTCGAATTCGACCAGTCCGGCCTTGCCATACACGGCGATCAGACCGAGCACGGCGCCCATGGAGAACTTCGCCTGGTGCACGCTCTGCGGCACCACCACGCGCCCCAGTACATCGATGGCGCCCTGGTGCACACGGGTGGTGATGTGGGCGAGTTGCTCGTGGCTGAGCCCTTCGCGCTGCATCAGCAACAACAGTGCATCGGCGGCCGGGTGGGTGTGACGGCACGAGGCGTGGAACTTGAACGAGGTCTCGGCCAGCGCCCAGCGCGTGCCAAGACGGTCGACCAGCCACTTGGCGTCGGCATCCTTGGACATCCCGGCGGCCATGCCCTGCTCGCCTTCGAGGATGCTCTTCGCGCCGGTCAGACCGTCTTCGGTCAGGTAGGCGGCGAGCAGGCCATCGGCGGCGGCCTTGGCGGTATGCAGCTGCTTGGAGTCCGCCGCGTCGCGGAGGAATTCCCACAGCCCGGCGGCCTGGGTGCCGGCGCTGCCCAGGCAATTGACGAACTGCTCGGTATCGAAGTCGAGCAGCTTGCCCACCGCCACGGCAGCGGCCAGGGTGCCGACCGTCGCAGTGGTGTGGAAGATGCGGTAGTGCGAGCGGCCCATGAACTCGCCGATGCGAATGCCCGCTTCATAGCCGGCCACCGAGGCGAGGATCAACTCACGGCCGGACTTGCCGAGGTCCTGCGCGGCCGCCAGGGCTGCCGGGAACACCACGGTGGCCGGGTGCAGTACCGAGCTGTTGTGCAGGTCGTCCTGCTCGATCAGATGCGAACTGGCAGCGTTGACCAGTGCGGCGAAGTACGCCGAGCTGCGCTTGCCGTTGACCAGGATCTGGCAGCGACCATCGGCCGGGCCCATCTTCTCGGCATACCGCTCGAACAGCGGAATCGGGTGCTGGCCCTGGCTACCCAAAGCCGAGGCGAGCCAGTCGAGGAACAGGTCTTCGGTGCGCTCGACCACCGCCTGCGGCAGGTCTTCATAACGCAGGCCGGCGAGGAATTCCGCTAAAGCGTATGTGTTGTTCATTTTGTTCTCACTCATCGACTTTCCAAGACCTCGCGAGCTAGAGCAGGACAAGGCGGAGACGAATGAGGATGCGCAGTTTGCTGAAGCAAATGAGCACATCCGAATTCGACTCCAACGCAGTCATGCCGACGCGCAGCAGGTCGAACCTGATTAGAACGAACGCGGCAGGTCGAGAATGTGCTCGGCCACGTAGGACAGGATCAGGTTGGTGGAGATCGGCGCCACCTGGTACAGACGGGTCTCGCGGAACTTGCGCTCGACGTCGTATTCGCAGGCGAAGCCGAAACCGCCGTGGGTCTGCAGGCAGGCGTTGGCCGCTTCCCAGGACGCCTTGGCGGCCAGATACTTGGCCATGTTGGCGCTGGCGCCGGCGTTCAGCCCGGCGTCGTATTCCTGGCAGGCTTTCCAGCGCATCAGGTCGGCCGCTTCCACTTCGATATGCGCTTCGGCGATCGGGAACTGGATGCCTTGGTTCTGACCGATCGGACGACCGAACACAACACGGTCGTTGGCGTAAGCGCTGGCTTTCTCGATGAACCAGCGGCCGTCACCGATACACTCGGCGGCGATCAGGGTGCGCTCGGCATTCAGGCCGTCGAGGATGTACTTGAAGCCCTTGCCCTCTTCGCCGATCAGGTTTTCAACCGGGATTTCCAGGTTGTCGAAGAACAGCTCGTTGGTCTCGTGGTTGACCATGTTGGGAATCGGCTGCACGGTCAGGCCGTTGCCGATGGCTTCGCGCAGGTCGACGATGAAAATCGACATGCCCTCGGACTTCTTCTTCACCTCGGCCAGCGGCGTGGTGCGCGCCAGCAGGATCATCAGGTCGGAGTGCTGGACGCGGGAGATCCACACCTTCTGACCGTTGACCACATACTTGTCGCCCTTGCGTACGGCGCTGGTCTTGATTTTGGTGGTGTCGGTGCCGGTGGTCGGCTCGGTCACACCCATCGACTGCAGGCGCAGTTCGCCGCTGGCAAGCTTCGGCAGGTACTTGCTCTTCTGCGCTTCGCTGCCGTTACGCAGCAGGGTGAACATGTTGTACATCTGGCCGTGTACGGTGCCGGAGTTGCCGCCGCAATGGTTGACTTCTTCGAGGATCACCGAGGCTTCGGCCAGCCCCAGACCGGAACCGCCGTATTCGACCGGGATCATCGCCGACAGCCAGCCGGCCTTGGTCATGGCCTCGACGAAGGCCTCCGGGAAGCCTTTTTCATCATCGATCTTGCGCCAGTAGGCGGCGTCGAATTCGGCGCAGAGGGCGCGCACGCCTTCACGGATGGCATTCAGTTCTTCGCTGTTCGGATTCATGTGGTTTTCCTCGGTGCTTGTCTGGTTGGCGCGCCCCTCGCAGTGCACGCCGGAAATTGGTTTCAGTCGAATTCCACTTCGGCGCGCTGGGCGATACCGCTGGCATTGGCGGCCCAAAGCTCGGCCTTGCCGGCCGCAACGATGCGCCCGCTCACCTCGAACGACTCCGGCGCGATCAGCGGACGCTGGCCGCGATAGCTGAAGCGACGCAAACGTGCCTGCGGGTTGGCGCGGCAGAAAGCTCGCAGGTTGAGCGTGGCGATCAACGGGCCGTGAACCACCAGCCCAGGATAGCCTTCGGCCTCGGTCACGTAGGGCCAGTCGTAGTGGATACGGTGGCCATTGAAGGTCACGGCCGAATAACGGAACAGCAGGGTCGAAGTGGGCGCCACGGCCTCGCGCCAGTCGCCGTCGGGCGCGGCCTCGCCAGCACCGAGTTTCGGCGGGGTCGGCTCGCGGTAAACGATATCTTGCTCTTCCCGAAAAGCCAGACGGGCGTCTTGCAGATAGTCGTGGCGCACGGTGACGAACAGCAACGCGCCGGTGCGGCCGAGCTTTTCTTCGACCTGGGTGATGGTGCTGACCCGCGTGACCGGGCCGCCGACCCGCAGCGGCTCATGAAACTCGAAGCGCCCGCCCGCTGCCATGCGGTTACGGTCGTTCGCCGGGGGCAGAAAACCACCGCGTGCCGGATGACCGTCCACGCCCAGGCCAGCCTCGTCCACCGGATTTGGCTCTTGGAAGAACGCCCAGTGCCACAGCGGCGGCAGCGCTTCGCCGACGGCCGGCATGGGCTCGCTCAGCGTCGCGGCGAGACGCTTGACCAGCGTGGCGCTCACTTCCTCATGGGTTTCTTCGGTGCGGCCCAACCAGGCGCTGTAATCGCTCATGGCAATTCTCGGTGGTGTCTAACGTTTGGCGAGCATGAAGATTGGCTTGCGTTCTGTGAATCAGCATTTCAATAATCCTGCATTCGTCAATACCGAACACCATGACTGGGACTTTTCCATGCACTTCGATCTGGTCGACCTGCGTCTATTCATTCAAATCGCCGAATCGCCGAGCCTGACCCAGGGCGCCCGCCGCGCCTTCCTCTCGCCCGCCGCAGCCAGCGCTCGGATCAAGGCTCTGGAGGGCCAACTGGGCAGCCGCTTGCTGTATCGCGACAATCGCGGGGTCGAGCTCACGCCCGCCGGTCAGCTGCTGCTGCAACACGCCCGCCTGATCCTGCGCCAGGTGGATTATCTGAAGAGTGAGTTCACCGAACACGGCGCCGATAAGGCCGGGCACATCCGTATTTTTGCCAACACCACGGCAGTCACCGAATTCCTCCCCGAAGTGCTGGCCGGCTTTCTCGGCGAACGGCCGGGCGTGACCATCGACCTGCAGGAAAAATCGACCCGCGACATCGTCCGCAGCGTGCTTGATGGCTCGTCCGACCTCGGCATCATTGCCGGCCCGGTGGCCGCCGGCGGCTTGCAGGTGCTGCACTTCAGTACCGACCGACTTGTCCTGGCGGTACCCAAGAACCACCCACTGGCCCAGCGCAGCCAGGTCACCCTGCAAGACACTCTGCAGTATCAGCATGTCGGCTTGCCAGAAGGCAGCACCCTACAAAGCTTCTTGCGCGAGCAGGTGGAGCGCATGGGCGCCACTTTGTCACTGCGCATCCAGGTCACCAGCTTTGAGGCGATCTGCCGGATGATCGAGGCCGGCGTTGGCATCGGCGTACTCCCCGAAACGGCGGCGCGTCGCCATAGCCGCACCATGCAGCTGAGCGTCATCGAGCTGAATGAGCCCTGGGCAATACGTGAGCGCAGCATATTGGTTCGCGACCTCGAAGCGCTGCCTAGCTACGTGCGCGCGTTGATCGACACGCTGCGACCGCAGGCGCCGGACTAACTCAAGATGCCCAGCGCCTTGGCGCGATTGATCGCTTGGGTGCGACGTTTGACATCGAGTTTGGTGTTGATCTTCTTGGTGTGCGTCTTGACGGTGTTCAGCGAGATGAACAAGGCGCTGCCAATTTCCTGATTGGACAAGCCCTCGGCCAGCAACTTGAGCACCGCCAGCTCGCGACCAGTCAATTCGATGCGTGCATCGCCGCTCACTTCCAGCGGCAGCGTCGGTGCTTCATTCGCCGCATCGGCCTGCCAGTCGCGCAACAGACTGTTGAAGCCGATGTGCGCCGCCGGCTGGCCAACCAGCCGCTCCCGAATGCGTCCGTCGGCCTGGCCAATTCGCGCCAAGGCCAAACGCGCCTCACTGGCCAACCCGCCAAACTGCAAGTGCTCGCATTGTTCGAGCAGATCGGTCAGGCGTCGAGTGGCCTGCTCGACCAGCCCGACTTCGTATTCGGCCAACGCCATCAGCAACTCGTTGCGCTGCGGCAGCGATGGGGTATGCAACGGTGGTACGCGGGTCGTCGGATTCTGCAGACATTCGGCGGTGGCCCGAGCAATCGGTAGGACCTGCTCCCAGCGCCCCTGCCGCCCCAGCACGCGCATGACCTGTAGGTCGATCACATGTTTGTAGCAGCGGCTCAGCACTCGGCCGCAATGCATCCGCCGCTCTGCATCGTGCAGATAGAGCAGCGCCTGATTGAATTCGCCACGGCAGGCCGCGACCTCGGAAAGCACTGCCAGGCCATGCAGGATCAGCGGATCACCGCACTCCTGGGCATGTTGCAGGCCGCTCAGCGCCGCCTCCGTAGAGGCATCCAGATTGCCACGCAGCAGCTGCAGCTCCCCTTGCAAGAACAGCAACGGGCCGAGTAACAGGCTGTGCCACCGATGGTCGGCTTCCACCAGGCGGAAGGTTTCCTGCAGCAGAGCCTCGGCCAAATCCAGCTCACCGCGCAGAATCATCAGGCGAATACGATCGGTGTTGATCAGCACCTCGCCGATGATTCCGCCTTGCCGGCGCGCCAGCTCGACCGCTTCCAGCAACATCTGCTGACACTGCTCAGCATTGCCGGTGGCCATGGCAATGCGCGCCAGCGTCGAGCAGCAGAGCAGCGCCGTGCGCCAGTCTTGTTCGCACAGATCGTTGAGCGCCGCCCGGCAGTGCAGCGCCGCCGCTTCGGCGTTGCCGCTCAGGCCTTGAATAGCGCCATGCAGCGCCTGCCAATTGGCCAGCAAGCGGCGGTTGCGCTGCGGGTCCGGCTGCGGCAGAAAATGCCCTAGTCGCTCAACGCACACCGCCGCCTCGTCCAGCCGCCAACTGAACAGCAAAGCCCGGGTACAGAGGCAGATCAGCCGCGGCGTACTTTCCAGCAACGGTCCGGGCAACTGTTCGCGCCAGGCGAGCAAGTTGCGCAGATGACGGTCGGTGTAGAGCCAGTCCAGTTCCAGGTGCTGCATATAGCTGGCAGCCACTTCCGGCTGATCGGCGCGCAGTGCCTGCTCGATGGCTTCGTTGACATGCCCGGCGGCATTCAGCGCCTGACAGGAGCGCAACCGCAGCCGGCTGAGCTCCGCCGCGCCGAGGCGATTCTGCAGGGCAAACGCCACCGCGGGCAGCATGCGGTACCAGATACCTTGCGGATCGAGCGGCAGGAAAAACGCCTGGCATTGCAGCAGGCGCTTGAAGACCAGACCGCCGCTCTGCTCCTCCCAGAGCTGATCGCACAATTCGGCGGAAATTTTCGGCAGATGGGCCAAGCCAAGCAGGATGCTGCGCTCTTCATCATCGAGACGCTCGAGCAATTCATGCTCCAGATAAGCCCGCAACCAGGCGAGGCCACCTGCATCGGTCTTACCCTTGTTCGCCTGGCCACACAGCAGCAAGCGAATCCCGGCACACCAACCTACGGTGGTCTGCCAGAGTTCCTCGCGCCCCTGCAGCGAGGTTTGCTTCGCCAGCAGATCCACCAGCGCTTCAAATTCCGGGCGAGAAAAGGTCAACTGTTCGGCATCCAACTCCAACAATTGACCCTTGAGGAACAGTCGCGGCAGATTCCAGTTCGGCCGCTGTCGGCAGCTAACCAGCATCTGCACTGGCGACGCCGACAGGGCCAACAACTGGTCAAGCCACAGGTTCAACTCGGCCGAAGCCTCGGCGGGGTAATCATCCAGGATTAGCCAGACCGGCTCGGTACATCGCTCGAAAAAGCCCAGCAGGGCCGGTCCATCGGCAATCCGCTGATGATCAAGGCCCAGCTCTGCAACGACGCCGGCGATCAATTGCGCTAACGCCAGGGGCTGGCCGGCAAAGTCGAACCAGACGACACGACTCGAGGAAGGTAGGTGATTCAGACACTCGCTAAGCAGCACACTCTTGCCGAAACCAGCCGGAGCACAGAGCAGGCGCAGGCGCTGCTTGCCCTCAATTAGCGGGTCGAGGAGCCGCTGACGGCTCAGATGCATCGAAGGCAAGCTCGGTACGCAGGCGAATGAACCGCGCGCGGTAGAAAGATCGGAGCCAAGAGCCTGCATGCCGTAACCCGCTATGTGCAATTAAGGTGACTCGAACGTATTCATGCGCAGGCACGCGAGCGCCTGACATATACCCAAAAGGTAGTAGCCAGTAAGAGTGATAGCTGAGGCGAGAGTAGTCGACTAGCGCATTTAAGGACAATTTCTAATCAGCACAACGCCCCGCAGGTGCGGGGCGTTGGTTTACCGCGGTTTTTTAGATCAGCGGATACCTGCGCTGCGCAGGGCCGCTGGGGTGAAGTCAGCCGAGTTCGGCGTAGTCCCGAACTGAACCCCACGCTTGGACTCGTTGACCATGCCGAGCACGACATAGCGACCGGCGATCAGGTCATAGAGCCCCTGAGCGGCATAGCCGGCGACGCCCTGCTGGTAGTCGTTGGCCACATAGCCCTCACCCACACGCCAGAGCTGACCACGACCGTCGTAGTGATCGACCTCCACGGCCGCCCAGGTGTCCTCATCGAAGTACATGTGGCGCTTGGCGTAGATGTGACGCTCGCCCGGCTTCACCGTAGCCTCCACCTCCCACACGCGGTGCAGCTCATAGCGGGTCAGCTCCTGATTGATATGCCCGGCCTTGAGGATGTCCGCATACTTCAGCTTGGGCGACTGCAGCTTGTAGTTGTTGTAGGGGACGTACATCTCCTTCTTGCCGATCAACTTCCAGTCGTAGCGGTCCGGCGAGCCGTTGTACATGTCGGAGTTATCCGAGGTACGCATGCCGTCGGCCGCGGTGCCCGGGCCGTCGTAGGCCACCTGCGGAGCACGACGCACGCGCCGCTGGCCGGCGTTGTAGATCCACGCCAGGCGCGGCTCCTTGACCTGGTCGATGGTCTCGTGAACCAGCAACACGTTACCCGCCAGACGCGCCGGGGCCGTCACGCGCTGCTTGTAGTAGAACAGGATGTTAGCGCCCTTGTCCTTGTCCACCCCCTGCATGTACTGCGGGAACGCCACTTCGTCCTCGAACTCGACAATCGTGAAAGAACCATTGGCCTGCGGCGCCGCCTGGGCAACCTGCCGCTTCTGGTTCTCGCCGCGATAGCGGGTCATGTGGTTCCACACCACTTCCACACCATTCTTCGGAATCGGGAAGGCGTAGTAGTGGGAGTCAGCGAAATTGCTCAGACCGTTGCCGTCGTTGATCGACTGGGTGTTCAGCGCACTCTTCTTCGCGGCGTCGTAGATCGTCTGCGGGGAGGCGGCCGTGCGCTGGGTCTTGTACACCGGGATCTTGTAGGTGCTGGCATAACGTTTGAACATGGCCATCTGACCCGGGGTCAGCTTGTCCTTGTACTGCTCGGCATTGGCCGCGGTGATGGTGAACAGCGGCTGCTCGCCCTCGAACGGATCGCCGATAAAATCATTGACCACCGGCGCCGCACCGGGCTTCAAGCCGCCAGTCCAAGCCGGAATGCTGCCATCGGCATTGCCTTCCTTTTGCGCGCCCAGTGGCGTCAGGCTGGTGCCCAGCTTGGCTGCTTCGTCCGCCGAGACGGCGGCCATCACACTGGTACTCAACAGGGTCAGCGCCAGGGCGCCACAGGTCAACACACTGATTTTTTTCATATTATTTTTATCCTTTGTCAGTTGACCGTTAGAAGTTCACGCCAAAGCTGAGTGCGACAAAGTCGCGATCGCCGTTGGTTGTGAAGTCCCCACCGAAGAAGTCTGTGTAGCTCAGGCTGGCGGTATAGGTGTTGGCGTATTCGGCATCCAGACCCAGGCTGACGGCCTTGCTGCCTTCCTCGAAGGTCGGGCCGCTGCCATCGACATCATGCGACCAGGCCAGGCTGGGCGACAGGTTGATGCCGGCGATCACGTTGTTGTAGTTGAGGATGGCGCGACCGCGATAGCCCCAGGAGCTACTGGTGTAGTAGCCCTTGTCGTTGCATTCCCGCTGCAGGTTCTGGGGGTTGGGGGTGCCGGCGCCGCACGCATTGGTGCCGCCAGGGCCGGAGTCGACCATCTGGCCGGCACCGAAGATCGGACTGCGGCCGAAGCGGATGTCGGTACCATCGGTGTCGCCCAGGCCATTGATATGGCTGTAACCCACCTCGCCGACCAGGGTCAGGCGGCTGGCGCCCCAGATCTGGTCGATGAACTTGGTTGCAGTCATCTGGGTCTGGAAGACCGGCATGCGCTTGTAACCGGCCACGTAGTTGCCAAGTCCTGGCGTGGCACCACCGCCTTGGAAGACTGGTGAGATGAACGCAGGACTGCCGTTCGCCCGCCCAGGTTGGGTAATGGCGGCGAAGTTCAGGTCGGCGGTGTTGATCTGCAGCGGCATGTTCGGCCGGTAGCTCATCTCGCCGCCCAGGGCGACGCCTTCCAAGTTGGTGGCGAAGCTCAGACCGTAGAGGCGGATGTCCTCCGGGTATTCCCAGAAGTACTGGGCAGTGGTTACCCGAGTGAGCTGGTTAACGGCCGTTTGAGCAGCCGTACCGGAGGCAAAGCGCGTGGTGGTCTGATTGAAGCTGAGGTTCGGGTTACGGCTGTGGTAATTCAGCGCGTACGCGCCGAACTCGGTGTCGTTCAGCTCCGGCACGAACCAGCGCATGGCTACGCCGAACTGGCCGCCGTCGCGTGCGTCCTTGTCCGCGATACGCGGCATGTAGACGCTATCCGTACCCGCCAGCGCCCCTAGAACGCTGTTGTTCGATTCACCCGGCGGCAGGTCCGGACCGGCAAACACCAGGCGGTCGTTGCAGCCGCCCTGCAGCGGATCGACGCCGGCGAAGAAGGTGCCGCAGTTATCGGTAACGGTTTTTTCCCATTCGATCTGGTAGAACGCCTCGGCCGAAATGTTCTCGCTGAGGTTCTGCGACATGTAGAACATGTTGACCGGAATCAAGCCTTCCTTGACTTCGGCACCAGGCCGACGCAGCGCGGCGACGTCGAGCGGGTTGATCGCGTTGATGCCGTTCTGGATGAAGGTGCTCTCACCCCAGCTCACCACCTGCTTGCCGAGACGCACGCTGCCCGGCAGCTCGCCGATGTTGTAGTTGTGGTAGACGAAGGCATCGAGCAGCTGCGTGCCGGAAGACTTGGCTGCACGGTCGCGACCGCTGTCGTCGATGTCGTAGAACAGGCGATGCTCGTCCTTCAGCTCGAAGTCGTACCAGTACTTGCCGCGCACGAACACGCCGCTGTCGCCATATTTCAGCTCCAGGTCGTGCAGGCCCTTGAAGATCTTCGAGAAGGTCTCGCCTTTCTTGAAGTTGACCCGCCCGTCATCGGCGGTACGCGAGGCCGCCTTGCCCTTGCCGTTCGGGTTGTTCGGGGCGCCAACGTTGTGGTCCCCGAACGCCGGGTTGAAGTTGGACACGAAGTCCGGGTCGGCCGAACGCGTGCCCCAGCTGGCGCCCACCGACATCGACGAATCGAACTGCCCCTCGATTTCCCCAATATTGAAATTAATAGCCTGAGCCTGTGCGCTGACACCCAAGGCAACAGCAGCGGCTAGTAAATGCGGCTGAAAGATTCCGCGCATTGTTCTTGTTGTCATATGCGGCGCTCCAGTTCAAGTAGGTTGGAAACATCATGCTAAACAGCCGCTCTGGCAATTCATAAGCACCTGAAGAGGCGATTTCCGCTCACCCGATAAGGTGAGGACGATATGTTACTCCCGCTGAACAGGGCCTGGAAAACCCAGCCAAATGGACGTTTTTCGAGGCACGGAAAAAGCCTTTGGTACGGAGGGTTACACCGCCTACCCCGCCGCTCGCCGCGCCCCCCCTTGACAGAGCCCGCACAGTCCGCGGCCTGGCGAACTTCTGACGACCCATCCGCGTGCCGAGTGCGGCCCGCATTGACCCGCCGGCTACCCTACTGCTCAACAGCGGTAACACCGGCCATGCGTTCAGCAAAACCAAACGCAGGGTTAAACAAAACAGTATTTCGTCCCCCGCCTCGGCACTGCATGGTTGCTCTCCAAGAGCTACTCAAATGGGCTGTAACCGCTTGCCGGCATACCCTGCACGAGCGATTGGCGAGACAGCGACTCGAACCGCCAAATCGTCCAGAACAACAAGAAATATTCCGCTTTGAAAGCGCAGGAGCGACGCAATGAGTTATGCAGTTGAACCTTCCTTAACGGCGACCGCGGAGTACTCCGCAAGCGCGACAAAGGCCGTCTACCGCAAAGTAATCTGGCGGCTGATTCCGTTCCTGTTCCTCGCCTATGCGATCAACACCATCGACCGCCTCAACATATCCTTCGCCAAGCTGCGCATGGCCGAAGATATCGCCCTCACCGACGCCGCCTATGGCATCGGCGCGGGGATCTTCTATCTCGGTTACATCCTTTTCGAAATCCCCAGCAATATGTACATGCAGCGCGCCGGCGCCCGCGCCACGATGACGCGGATCATGGTGCTGTGGGGCATGGTCACGGTGGCGACCGCCTTCGTTACCACGTCGAATCAGTTGATCGTCGCGCGCTTCCTGCTCGGCGTCGCCGAAGCCGGGTTCTTTCCCGGCGTGATTCTCTACCTCACCTACTGGTTCCCACCGGCCCTGCGTGCACGCATCACCGCGGTGTTCCTGATGGCGGCGATGATCTCCGGCATCGTCAGCGGGCCGCTGGCAGGCTGGATCATGACCCACATGCACGGCTGGATGGGTCTGCGCGACTGGCAGGTGCTGTTCGTCCTGGAAGGTATCCCCGCGATGCTGATGGGAGTAATCGGCTGGTTCTGGCTGGCCGACCGGCCTAACGACGCGAAGTGGCTGAGCCGCGAGGAGAAACAGCTGATCAACGACGGCCTGGCGAAAGACACTCAGGCGGGCAAGCCGCACATGCGCCTCGTGGAGATTCTGCGCATCCCACAGGTGTACATCGCCGGCCTGGTGTTCTTCTGCATCTACAGCGGCTCGAACACCGTGTCTTACTGGATGCCGACCCTGATCCGCGGCTTCGGCGTGGAAGACCTGAAAACCATCGGCATGCTCGCCAGCCTGCCGTATATCTGCGCCCTGGCCGGCATGTACCTGCTCGCTCGCAGCTCCGACAAGCATCTGGAACGCCGCTGGCATCTAGCCGTGACCATTCTGGTTAGCGCGATGTGCTTCTTCCTGCTCGGCCCGGCGCAGAGCAACCTAGTGTTATCGGTGGCGCTGATGAGCATCGGCGCGGCCTGTGCGCTGTCTGCTGTGGCGCTGTTCTGGAGTATTCCACCGGCGCTGCTATCGCCTGCTGCAGCTGCCGCGGGGATTGCCGTGATCAGTTGTATCGGTGGCTTTGCCGGGGTGGTCAGTCAGATCGTGGTGGGCGCCATTAAAACCGCCACTGGCAGCCTGTATATGGCCTTTGACGTGATCGGCGCGGTACTGGTGATCGGCGCCTTGATCTTGCTGATTGGCATCCCGGCCAAGGCGTTGAAGGAGCGCTCCCATCACTAGCCAGTAATGGCACGCGATAGGCGCACGGGAGGGCGATTAGCGATTAATCGCCCTCAGTCCGTCCGAGCCCCCCCAGCACTGCAAATTGTTTCCATCCATTAGAAAGGCAGAGTCATGAACTCTCATACATCCCTTCCCGACCCTTACAAAATCAACGGTGCGCTAGGTTTCTGGGAAATCGCCCAACAGGATCCGCAGCGCCTGGCCGTTGTCGGCGCGGATGGTCAGCACATCAGCTTCGGCGAACTGCTGGCCTGGTCCAATAAGCTCGTCCACCAATTCCGCAAACTGGGCCTGATGCCCGGCGACACCATTGCCGCCGTACTGACCAATGAGCCGACCTATTTCGCCCTGCTGCTGGCAACCGCCCAATGCGGTATGTATACCGCGCCGATCAACTGGCACCTGACCAGCCCGGAAATCGCCTACATCCTCAGCAACAGCGAGACCAAACTAATCATTGCCAGCCCCGTCGTCGCCAACGCCGTCGAATCCGCTGCCGAGCAGGTCGGCCTCGCCAAGGACCGCCGTGTTGGTACCCAGGCCTTTGGCAGCTTCATCGGCATGGACGAGTTCATTGCCCACGCCTCGGCAGCTATGCCAGCCAATCGCCAGAACGGCGGGCGGATGTTCTACACCTCGGGTACCACCGGATTCCCCAAGGGCGTACGCCACGGCAACCTGCAGGTCAGCCCGGAGCAAGCCATTGCCGGCGCCATGCTCCTGGGACCCGCCAGCTGGGGCCAAAAGGCTGGCGTCGGCGCACATCTGGCGACATCGCCGATCTATCACGCCGCGCCGTTGGCCCATGCCCTCACCGCCCTGCAACTGGGTTATGCCGTAGTCCTGATGGAGAAGTGGGATGCCGAGCAATGCCTGAAGCTGATTGAGCAATACCGCATCACCTACACACAGATGGTACCGACCCAATTCCATCGCCTGCTGATGCTGCCCGAAGCGGTGCGCACGCGTTATGACCTGTCGTCGATGACCTGCGCCCTGCACGCCGGCGCGCCCTGCTCGGTAGAGATCAAGCGAGCCATGATCGAATGGTGGGGGCCCGTAATCCACGAGTACTACGCCGGATCAGAGACTGGCGCAGCGACCTTCGTGCTTGCCGAGGAGTGGCTGCAACGACCGGGCACCGTCGGGCGTATTCGCCAGGGGATCACCCAGGTAAAAATCCGCGACGAACAGGGCAACGAACTGCCGGCGGGAGCGGAAGGGACCATCTACATGCGCGGTACCGCCGGCGACTTCGAGTACTACAAGGATCCGGAAAAGACTCTGGCGGCACGCGCGGGCGACGGCCTGATGACGCTCGGCGACATCGGCTATCTCGACGAAGACGGCTGGCTGTTCCTCTGTGACCGGCGCGCGGACCTGATTCTCTCGGGCGGCGTGAACATCTATCCGGCGGAAATCGAGGCGGTGTTGCTCGCTCATCCGGACATCGCCGATGTGGGAGTGATCGGCGTGCCGGACAGCGAGTGGGGGCAACGCGTCACCGCGCTGGTGCAACTCAAGGAAGGGATCGACGTAGGGCCGGCGCTAGCGGCGCAGCTCGATGCGTTCTGTCGCGAACGCCTGGGGGCCTTCAAGTGCCCGCGCACTTACGAGTTCCGCGAGCTGCCGCGCACCGACGCGGGCAAGCTGAGCCGTAGCAAGCTGCGCAAGGAATATCTGGACGCCCTGGCGGCCGGCTGAGCGGAGCATTGCGGGGAAACAGAAACGCCGGGCAAGCCCGGCGTTTCTGTTTGTGCGACTGAAGAGTAAGCAGGTCGCCGAAAGTCAGTCGGCCTGCCTGGCCGCGCCGCAGGCCAGCAGGGCGGCGATTTCCTGCTCCTTGAAACCCACGGCCTCCAGCACCGCGCACGTGTGCTCGCCCAGCCGCGGTGGCGCACTGAACGGCCGACTCTGGCCGTCGAAACGCACGCCAGTGCCAGGCAGACGCACCGCCCCCTGGCCATCGCCGCGTGGCAACTCCTGAAAGAAGCCCACTGCGTCCAGATGCGGATCGACCAGCAGATCGTCAAGGCTGTTCACCCGCGCCGCCGGGATGTCGATCCGTGCGCATGCCGCCACCCACTCCTCTGTGCTGCGTTGAGCGAGAAACTCGGCGAGCAGCGCATAGAGTTCGTCGATATGCCGGGTACGCGCATCCATCCCCGTAAAGCGCGGATCGGTGGCCAACTCGGGACGACCGATCTCCATAAAGAAACGTGCCCAGTGCTCATTGGTATAGGGCATTACGCACAGATGACCGTCACGGGTGCGATAGGGGCGCCGATCGGGGCTTAGCACGCGTGAATAGCCGGTGCCCCCGAGCGCCGGCTGAAAGGTCTGTCCAGCCAGGTGCTCGACCAAGCTGAAGCTGCTCAGCACCTCGAACATCGGCACCTCCACACTACCGCCCCGCCCACTCTGCGCCCGCCCGAGCAGCGCGGCGAGAATCGCCTGGGCCGCCACCAGGCCAGCGATTTTGTCCGCCGCGGCGGTCGGCAGATAGCGGCTCTCGCCGGTCTGCCGCTGGACCAGATCGACCAGCCCGCTCATGCCCTGAATGATGTCGTCATAGGCCGGCTGGCCGGCGTAGGGGCCGCCCTCGCCGAAGCCGTTGAGGCTGGCGCAGACCAGTCGCGGATAGCGCTCATTCAGGGTGGCAGTATCCAAACCGAGAGCGGCGAGCTTCTGCGGGCGAATGTTGTGCATCAACACATCGGCGTTTTCCAGCAAGCGCTGCAGCGCCTCACGACCGGGGGCCTGTTTGAGGTCGAGCACAATGCTGCGCTTGTTGCGGTTGAGGCCGAGGAACGTCGCAGCCATATCGGCCGCCCGGCTCGCTCCAGTGCGCCGGGTCGAATCGCCGGCTGGCGCCTCGACCTTGATCACCTCGGCACCGAAGTCGCCCAGGTACTGACTGGCGTAGGGGCCGAACATCACGCTGCTGAGATCGATGACGCGAATGCCGTGCAGCGGGCTGCCGGCGTTTTCAGGTAGGTTCATGATGCTTCGCAAGTCAGACGAATGAGTCAGGGCGCCAATGCACTGTCGAGAAAGTCCAGCAGTTGTTTCTGCAGGGCAGCAAGATCGATGGCCGGCGGATCAAGCAGGTACTGCAGCATCATCCCTCGCATGGATCCGAGGATCAGCGCGGCGATGCTGAGCGGATCAATGCCCGAACGAATCTCGCCGTTGGCAATGCCGGTGCGGACCTGCCGGGCGAGGTATTCCTGCACCGAACGGTTGTACTCACCGAGCACCTGTGCGGTTTCCGAATCTTCGGTTACCGCCTCAGCCATCAGCGCCAACAGCGCCCGGGTATTGGTCCACTCATTGTCGCGGCGACCAAGGTACACACTGACAAAGCCCTTCAGCACCGCCAGGCCCTCGCTACGCTGCGGCACCTCGGCATCTACCAGTTCCATGAAGCTGGTATTCACGAAGCCCGCCAGCGCACGCAGCAAGCCGGCCTTGTTGCCGAAGTGATGCGCGGCCAGGCCACGACTGTAACCGGCCTCCTCACCTACCTCGGCGAGGGTCATGCCGACCCAGCCCTTGCGCGCGACGATTTTGCGCGCGGCGAGCAGTAGACGCTGCTCGGCCTCGGCGCGGCGTTCGGTCTGGGTGCGCCGGACCGGTGCTGGAATAGCTTCGCTGTCAGCCGCGCTCATGCCGCCCTCTCTTGGTTATTTGCCCGTGAATACCGGATCGCGGCGCTCGAGCATGGCCTTGTTGCCCTCGGCGAAATCGCCCATGACGATCTGCCATTCCTGCTCCGAAGCCTCGCGGTCGATGATCGCGTCAACCGCGTCGGCCAGGCCAGTGCGCAGCGTTTCGCGGCTGGACATTACCGCATGCGGTGCGGACAGGGCGATCTCTTCGGCCAGCGCACGCGCCGCCTGACGCTCTTGACCCGGCTCGGCGAGCACGTCGGCGAGGCCGATGCGCACCGCTTCACGACCATCGATGCGGCGAGCAGTGGCGATCAACAGCGAGGCCATCTGCACGCCGACCAGGCGCGGCAGGGTCACCGACAGTCCGAAGCCCTGATGAATGCCCAGGCGGTTGAAGTTGGCCGAGAAGCGCGCTTTCTCGCTGGTCACGCGGAAGTCGGAGAACAGCGCCAGACCCAGGCCACCGCCAATAGCGGCACCTTCGACTACGGTGATCACCGGCTTGCGGGTACGGAACAGGCGTACTGCGAACTTGTACAGACGGCGCGGGAAACCAGGATCGTTGTTCTCTTCAGATCCAGTGAAATCGGCACCGGCGCAGAACACCTTACCTTCGGCCTGGAGAATCACCACGCGACATTCCGGCACTTGATCGAGATGCTCGAGCGCGGCGACCAAGTCCCGAATCAGATCGTTATCGAAGAAATTCAGCGGCGGACGGCTGAATTCCAGGGTAGCGACATGGCCTTGCAGTTCGAGCTTGAGGCCGCGGCCGGGAGCGAAGGGAGCGGAAGTGGACATGGGAACTCCAGGATGACGGGGATGGACGGGATCTACAGATGCTTGATCCCGACTAGGGTTGCTGTTAGCTTAGATACTTGCTGAGTGACAAGCAAGTTTAAAAACAGAGCTCCGACCCTGTAGATTTGTACCCTCCCTTCCAACGAAATGAGCAGAACGCCATGCAGGCACTCGACATTCGTCCCTGTCGCCTAGATCCCCAGACTGAAGTGCTGCGCACCGAGGTGCGCGAGTTCCTCGCCGAGGCGCTGAAGGACCTCCCGCCCGCTGAACGGGCCAAGAACTGGAACGGCGCCAGCGAAGAGTTCAGCCGCAAGCTCGGCGCTCGTGGCTGGCTGGGCATGACCTGGGCCAAGCGTTACGGCGGCCATGAGCGCAGCGCTCTGGAGCGCTACGTGGTGCTGGAGGAATTGCTCGCCGCCGGCGCGCCGGTGAACGCGCACTGGATCGCCGAACGCCAGAGCGGCCCGCTACTGATGAAATTCTCTCCGGATGTGCTCGCTCCGAAGATCTGCCCCGGCATCGCCCGCGGTGAGATCTACATGGGCATCGGCATGAGCGAGCCGGACGTCGGTTCCGACCTCGCCGCGGTGCGTACCCGTGCGGTGAAAACCGATGGCGGCTGGATCGTCAACGGCAGCAAGGTGTGGACCACCGGCGCCCAGCGCTGCCACTACATGGTCACCCTGCTGCGCAGTGGTCCGAAGGACGAAACCAACCGTCACGCCGGTCTCTCGCAGTTTCTGGTCGACATGAAAGCGCCCGGCGTCACCGTCCGACCGATCTACAACATGCTCGGCGAGCATGACTTCAACGAAGTATTCCTGGAGAACGTGTTCGTTCCCGACGACTTCGTCATCGGTCAGCCGGGCGATGGCTGGAAACAGGTCGGTGCGGAGCTGGCGCTGGAGCGCAGCGGCCCGGAACGCTACCTCTCCAGCACCCAGCTGTACCTGGAAATGCTCGATGCCGCCAACCCGCAAGACTCGCACCAGACCGTCAGCCTCGGCCGCGTGGCCGCGCGCTACGCCGTCATGCGGCAGATGTCTCTCGGCGTTGCCGGCATGCTCGCCCGCGGCGACAACCCGGCGACCCCGGCAGCGCTGGTCAAGGACCAGGGCGCCCTGCTTGAACAGTCATTACCGGATATCGCCCACGACCTGTTCGGCGGCGACCGCGTCCCCGGTTCGGATCTCGACCAGGTAATGCGTTACGTGACCCAGACCGCCCCGTCGTTCTCCCTGCGTGGCGGCACCCGCGAAATTCTCCGCGGCATCATTGCCAGAGGACTCGGACTGCGATGAGCGAAGCAATCAACATTCACGGCGTGGACGACAGCGCCCCGTCGGAACTGCAATCCATGATCGCCGACAGCGTCGAGCGCCTGTTCGCCGAACAGGTCAGCGCCGAATTGCTGGAACGCTTCGATGCCGGCCAACCGATCGACGCCCTCTGGCAACTGGTCGCTGACAACGGCCTGCCCGGTGCGCTAGTGCCGGAAGCTGCTAACGGCAGCGGCGCCACCTGGCTGGAGGCCAGCCCGGTGCTGCGTGCCATTGGCTACTGGCAGGCACCGCTGGCACTTGGCGAAACCATGCTCGCCGGCCTGTTGCTGGCCAAGGCTGGGCTGACGGTACCGGAAGGTCCGCTTAGCCTGATCCAGACCAGTCGTCTTGGCGACCTGCGCCTGCGCGACGATGGCCAGCTCGACGGACGCGCCGTCAACGTGCCTTGGGCGCGCACCTGCCGCTGGGCCGCCATCGCCGACGCCGAGGGCCGCCTGGCCCTGGTCGACCTGCGTCAAGACAGCATCAGCCTGGAAGCCGGCAGCAACTTTGCCGGCGAAGAGCGCGACATCCTGGTATTCACCGCCGCCCGTGCCGAAGCAGTCGGCCGCCTGCAACTGGCCGACGTGGCGGAGCCGGTGTGGCTGTTCGGCGCGCTGATCCGCGCCTGCATGCTGGTCGGCGCCCTCGAGTCGACTCTCGACAAAGCGGTGGCCTACGCCAACGAGCGCGTGCAATTCGGCAAACCGATCGGCAAGCAGCAAGCGATCCAGCAGCAACTGGCCCACATGGCCGGCAGCATTGGCGCCGCACGCATGGCCACCCAGGTTGCTCTCCGTAGCGCCTCGGAAGCCTTGCTCGCCGAAGCCGGGAGCCGTACTACGCTGGCCTTCGACGTCGCCGTGGCCAAAGTCTGCGCCGGTGAAGCCGCGAGCCTGGCCACTTCAGTGGCGCATCAGGTGTTCGGCGCCATCGGCTTCACCCACGAGCACACCCTGCATTTCGCCACCCGCCGCCTGTGGTCCTGGCGCGACGAGTTCGGCAGCGATGCGCAGTGGGCCAAGGTGCTCGGCGAGGCGGCGATCGCCGCCGGCCCCGAGGGCTTCTGGGCGGGCCTGACCGCGCGCAGTTTGTAACCGTATAACCGGCCCGCCCACGCGGGTCGTCTGTTGAGTTCTCCGCACGGTTGTGTGGAGTTGCAAACCGGGGGCAACCCCGGTTTTTTTATGGGCGCTGTAAAGCACGACGCGGCGCGGCTGCTGTCGAGCACGGTGAACAAGCACCTCGAGCACGTCTTTGTGAAGCTCGGCGTGGAAACCCGCACGGCGGCGGCACTAGCGATCTCCGCCTGCCGTTGAGCCGCCTGCCGGGCGCTATTACTGAGGGCTTTCGGGAGTGTAGTAACCAACCGCCACCAGATAATTGCCAACTTTGCGCACCGTGGTGGTCTTGCGCTCGTCACGCCCGGTCACCGGATTGAGCCACTGATAGCTGACCTGCGCCTCACCGCCACCCTTGATCTTGTCGAGCATCTCCTGGCCAATCGGCGCGCCGGCGGTGTCTTTGACTTTGCTGAAGTCGGTACTGACCAGACGCAAGTTGTAGCCATGGGCGACATAGCGGTGGCTCTGCAGATCGACGATGAACACGTAGAGGTCATCTTGGTAATAGGTTTTATCCAGCTCGTTGACCGCCTTGATGGTCGCCTGCGGATCGCTTTCGACGGCCTTGGCAGCCTTGTCCAACAGGTCCTTGGCCTGAGTCGGCATGGCGCGCGGCTGGTAGTAACCGACAGCCAGCATGCGATCGCCCACGCGCTGGTAATAGACATGCTTGAGCTCGACCTTACCGTCCTGCCAGTTCATCCAGCGGTACTGTTTTTCCCGCACCGGCCCTTCCGGTTGCGCCAGCGCCTCCTCGAACGAAGCCTTCACATCAGGCTCCAGCACCGACGAGATGTCGCGACCGATCAGTCGTTGCGAAGGACCGCCGCTGGCGAGCATCACCCCCTGAGCATCGGTGACCCAAACGTACAACTCGTCATCGGTGAACTCGCCGACCCGGCTGAACGCGGCGAAGGCCTTGTCCCCCTGTTCACGGTAAGCCGCCACGGCCTTGTTCAACAGCGCCTTGGCCCGCGCCGCTTCGGCGGCATAGGCGGCATCGTCCGGAGTTTCGGTTTGCGCCAACGCATGCATTCCCAGCAGCAAGCCCCCCAGCAACAGACAGACTCGATAGACCGCCAGCATGTGTCTCTCCTTTACGGATTGAAATTGTTTTGCTGCGTTGTCCCGCTGCAGCCTTTAAACCATAGCCGGCGGCTCACGAGGTGGGATTTTTCCAGTTGCAGAACCGTTCAAAAATGCATCGAAATACTCAAAAAGAACGATTCCCGGCGTAGCCCAATCGATTCAAATAGGCTGATCCACATTCCGACTTCTATGTAATAAGCGCGGCCGCCTTCGCCCAGGGCGGCCGCGCGACCAATAACCAAGGGGATAACACCGTGTCTGATCGTGAGTTTATGGAATTCGACGTCGTCATCGTCGGCGCCGGCCCTGCTGGTCTGTCCGCCGCCTGCCGACTCAAGCAGAAGGCCGCCGCCGCGGGCAAAGAGCTCAGCGTCTGCGTGGTCGAGAAAGGTTCCGAAGTCGGCGCCCACATCCTCTCCGGTGCGGTATTCGAACCGCGCGCCCTCAACGAGCTGTTCCCCGACTGGAAAGAGCTCGGCGCCCCGCTGAACACCCCGGTCGTGCGCGACGACATTTACATGCTCAAGAACGCCGACAGTGCGATCAAGGTGCCGAACCTGTTCGTGCCCAAGACCATGCACAACGAAGGCAACTACATCATCTCCCTAGGCAACCTGTGCCGCTGGCTGGCCCAGCAGGCCGAGAACCTCGGTGTGGAGATCTACCCAGGTTTCGCCGCCCAGGAAGCGTTGATCGATGAAAACGGCGTGGTCCGCGGCATCCTCACCGGCGACCTTGGCGTCGACCGCGAAGGCCACCCGAAAGAGGGTTACTACACCCCCGGCATGGAACTGCGCGGCAAGTACACGCTGTTCGCCGAAGGCTGCCGTGGCCATATCGGCAAGCAGTTGATCAAGCAGTTCAACCTGGATTCCGATGCCGACGCCCAGCACTACGGCATCGGCATCAAGGAAATCTGGGACATCGATCCGAGCAAACACCAACCCGGTCTGGTGGTACATACCGCCGGCTGGCCGCTGAACGTGGTCGGCACCGAGAACACCGGGGGCTCCTTCCTCTATCACCTGGAGAACAACCAGGTGGTGGTCGGCCTGATCGTCGACCTGTCCTACAGCAACCCGTTCCTTTCGCCGTTCGACGAGTTCCAGCGCTACAAGCACCACCCGGTGATTGCCCAGCACCTGGAAGGCGGCAAGCGCGTGTCCTATGGCGCACGGGCGATCTGCAAAGGCGGCCTGAACTCGCTGCCGAAGATGGTCTTCCCGGGCGGCGCACTGATCGGCTGCGACCTCGGCACCCTGAACTTCGCCAAGATCAAGGGCAGCCACACGGCGATGAAGTCCGGCATGCTCGCCGCCGAAGCGGTGGCCGATGCGCTGCTGGCCGACGGCCAAGGCGGCGATCTGCTCAACAGCTACGTCGATGGCTTCAAGGCCAGCTGGCTGTACGACGAGCTGTTCCGCAGCCGCAACTTCGGCCCGGCACTGCACAAGTTCGGCCCGCTCGTTGGTGGCGGCTTCAACTGGCTGGATCAGAACATCTTCGGCGGCAAGATCCCCTTCACCCTGCACGACGCCAAGCCGGACTACGCCTGCCTGAAGCCGGCGGCCGAGTCCACGCGCATCGACTACCCGAAGCCGGACGGCAAGCTGAGCTTCGACAAGCTCTCTTCGGTATTCCTCTCCAACACCAACCATGAAGAGGAACAACCCTGCCACCTGAAGCTCACCGACCCGAGCATCCCGCTGGCGAAGAACCTGCCGTTGTACGACGAGCCGGCGCAGCGCTACTGCCCAGCCGGGGTGTACGAGATCGTCACCCAGGAAGATGGCGAGAAGCGCTTCCAGATCAACGCGCAGAACTGCGTGCACTGCAAAACCTGCGACATCAAAGACCCGGCGCAGAACATCACCTGGGTCGCCCCAGAAGGCACCGGCGGGCCGAACTACCCCAATATGTAACTCGGCCAAAGCCCCTCTTCCTCACGGAACAGGGGCTTTTTATTTAGCGCAGGGACTGGGGCCTACACATCACCTGTATCGCTAATACATTTTTAGTTGGGAAGGACCGCATGACCATCGATGTTGCAGAACTTCAGCTGTATACCGAGCACCGGGGAATAGAGGTTCCACTTCTTGACCTCTTGAAGTTCCACTTCAAACCCAACGGAGGCGAAGACCTACGCTCCGGCAATCTGGTAATCCAGGTCGGGCATGATCATCTGAACGGTTGGGATAACACCCATGGCGGGGTGATCATGACTCTCCTCGATGTGGCAATGGCCCTGAACGCCAGCCGCATTGATGAGGAAAAACGTGGCTGCGTAACTGTCGAAATGAAGAGCAACTTCCTCAGACCCGGCGGCAACATTGGCGAAGTGCTCGAAGCCATTGGCTCGGTACGCCACAAAACTTACTCACTGGCTTTTTGCGAAGCGGAAGTACGCAACGGCAAAGGCGAACTGATCGCCACCGCTTCCGGAACTTTCAAGTACATCAATAAGGCTCGCCCAAAAGGCCGCACCTGACTTATTAAAAGTGTCGGACAAAACCTCATTGGACCGGCACTCGTCAGCTCAACCGCCCTACCCTTGCGACCTTATGTCTCTCCCCGTAACTAGGCATTCGCGCGAAACTGGTTATACTCATAAGGGTAGTTACCAGAACTAGCTGCAATAAAAAGCGAGCAAATCGCGGCAGCTTGGTCACTCAGCCCATCGAGCAACTAAGCCGTTTCATGAAGTGCCCACCGCAGTTATTCAAAATATAAAAGGCACTCAGCAGCCCAGCATTGGTAGCTAACACAGTGAGACTTCTGCCCTCACACGTTACCAAAACTGTTTTAAAACCAACGGGAAACCACGTGACGAAAGACGAACTGCGCGCCGAACTCGAGCGCCAGGCGCAGCGTTACAAGGAAGTTTACGGCGGGGAAGTTATTACCTACGCCGCTCAGCCGGATCCGGAGCGCAAAGCCTGGCGTAAGAAAGCCAGCCTTCTCGATCAAGCCTTCGAGAAAGAACTGGAAAAAATCAGCAAAGATCGACAAGCCCGCATAGATGAGAAGACCGGCTAATCCAGACGGACACCATTAGGGGGAGAATGGAGTCTGCCAAACCATCGGTCTTGAACTAGTGATGGCGTGTAACTAGCAGGTTGAGCGCCGCGAGAAGCCCTCGCTGCTCTCAACCCACTACAAGAGCGCCATAGCGCCCTCTATCCATCTCTACTTAACGCCGCTTGCTGCTACCCAGCAACGAGCCCATCAAGCCCCGCACCAATTGCCGCCCCAATTGATTGGCGGCCTGACGCATAGCGGTCTTCATCGCCTGCCCGGCCAGCCCACCGAGAAAATCGCCAGCCATTTCGCCGAGTCCGCCGCCTGGTTTGTCTGAGGCAGCCTCCGTTTTGTCCGACGCCTGGCCAGACATGGTGCGCGCCAGGAGAATTTCATAGGCCGACTCGCGATCGATGGGTTTGTCGTAACGGCCCACTAAAGGCGATTGCCGCATCAAATCCCCGCGCTCAGCAGGGCTGAGTGCACCGATGCGTGATTGCGGCGGAGCGATTGCCACTCGCTGAACCATCGCCGGCGTGCCTTTTTCTTCTAGGGTGCCGACCAAGGCTTCACCAATCCCCAGCTCGGTGAGCACAGCAAGCGTGTCTATCGCCGGATTGGGGCGGAACCCATCGGCCACCGCGCGCAGGGATTTTTGCTCCTTGGCGGTGAAGGCGCGCAACCCGTGCTGGATGCGCAAACCGAGCTGAGCCAGCACGTCGTCGGGCAGATCGCTCGGCGACTGGGTGACGAAGTAAACCCCGACTCCTTTCGAGCGAATCAGCCGTACCACTTGCTCCAGGCGTTCCTGCAGAGCCTTAGGCGTGCCACTGAACAACAGATGCGCCTCATCGAAAAACAACGCCAATACCGGTTTGTCCGCATCGCCACGCTCCGGCAATTGCTCGAACAGCTCGGCAAGCAGCCACAGCAGGAAAGTCGCATAAACCTTTGGCGCTTCATGCACCAGACGGCTGGCATCAAGCAAATGAATGCGTCCGCGCCCATCGGTATCCGGATGCAGAAGGTCCTCAAGCTGCAACGCCGGCTCGCCGAACAACGCTTCCGCGCCCTGCTGTTCAAGGGTCGCCAGACGTCGCAGCAATGCCTGGGCAGAGCCACCGGTGAACAGCGCGCGGTCTTCGCCAAGCGCCTCGGGGTGATCCTTGAGGTGATTGAGCAGCGCCTTGAGATCCTTCAGATCAAGCAGCAGCAAGCCTTCCCGATCGGCCACCTGAAAGGCGGCGTACAGCGCGGCCTGCTGGCTGTCGGTCAGCTCGAGCAGATTGCTCAACAACAGCGGGCCCATTTCGCTGAGGGTGGTGCGCAACGGATGACCACTTTGCCCATGGATATCCCACAGCGTCACTGGATAAGCCTTGGCCTGATAATTCAACCAGGGCATCGAGGCCACGCGCTCGGCGATCTTGCCCTGCGGGTTACCCGCCGCTCCCAGCCCACATAAATCGCCCTTGATATCGGCGGCGAACACCGCCACGCCCGCGTCGCTGAACAATTCCGCGAGCCGCTGCAGGGTCACCGTTTTGCCGGTGCCGGTGGCGCCCGCGACCAAACCATGTCGATTGGCCAATCGCAATGACTGGGAAACGGGCTGACCGGCAGGATCGGCGCCGAAAATGAACGAGTTGGTGAAAGGCATGTAGCGATCTCCCTGATTTAAAGCTTTACCTAGCTCGATCGATATTTATAACCAAGCTCAGAACTCAAGCATCGGCCGGTCTGCAACTAAGACTGGTGCCGGAACTCAATGGACGCAAGACGTTATGACCAACAACCTCAAATTCAGCCACAAGACTCTTCTCTCCGCCTCCCTGGTTGTGACCACAGCGTTCACCTTATTCACCTTGTAACGACTGGCTGCAGCGCAACGCCATCCGCGCAATCTGGAAAGCTACCAACAAGCCGCGCTCAAGCTTCTGGTCGGCAGTTTCCGGAGCTGATCTTTCGTAGGATGGGGCGGGACGCGCAGTCAGAGCGCAGCGATACCCATACGCGACGGGTATCGCTGCGCTCCTCGACCCATCCTACTGGCCCCTGCTCACACCACTCGCCGGTGAATGTGACCCTACGACTGATCGGCCGGCGATTCCTGCGCCCGCTGCATTTCCTCCCACAACTGCGCGGCATCCGGAAACTCGGTGCCGCTCTCGTCGTTCAGGGCTTGCGGGTCATAACGACGCACGCAGCCCTCGCCCAGAGTCGGCGGTGGATTCGATGCGGCGCGGTCGCGTGGATCAGACATATTGAGCGTCCTCGTGCGGCGAAATTTTGCGCGAATACGCGCTAGAAAACATTCATTAACTCGATCGGTTTAAGCGTAAATTTATGCTTTTTATTGATCGTTAACCTTCCGAGAATGGCTCCATCACCCATTGTTTCGGAGCATCTCATGATCATCCGTCCTTCCAGCGAACGCGGTCACGCCCACCTATCCTGGCTAAAAAGCCAACACAGCTTTTCGTTCGGTGATTACTACGACCCGCGCCACCAGGGCTTTTCGCATCTGTTGGTGATCAACGACGATACCGTCGCGCCGGGTGGTGGTTTTGCTCAGCACGGCCACCGCGACATGGAAATCATCAGCTACGTGCGCAGCGGCACTCTTGCCCACCGCGATTCACTCGGTACCCAGGAAAATATCCGTGCCGGCGAATTTCAGCTGATGCGCGCCGGCAGCGGCATCCGGCACAGTGAGTTCAACGCCTCGCAAAGCGAGCCGGTGCATTTCATGCAAATCTGGATCAAACCGGCCGAGCACGGCCTACCACCGAGCTATCAACAGCGCGCCTTTCCGGCGCAGGACGGATTGCAGGCCATCGTCACTCCGGACGGTGCGAACGGTACCCTGCAGATCGCCCAAGACACGACGCTCTACCGCTGGCAGGGCGAGCGTCTCGACTATCAGCCGCAAGCGGGGCGTTGGATCTATCTGCAACTGCTGGAAGGCACGCTGACCAACGCAGAGATCACGCTGAATGCCGGCGACGGTCTGCTGGTCCGCGAAAGCGAAATGCTGAGCTTTGTCGGGCGAGGCGAGGCTCTGCTATTCGACCTGCCCGCCGAGTAATCGCCAGTCGAGAAGAGCCACGGGAGGACCAGTCCGGTCCTCCCGTTTCGCGGTTCAGTCGAACAACACTGTCTTGTTGTCGTGGACCATCACCCGGTCTTCGAGATGGAAGCGCAGGCCGCGCGCCAGTACTCGGCGCTCCACATCCTTACCGAGCCGGACCATGTTTTCGATACTGTCGCGGTGGGTCACGCGGGCCACGTCCTGTTCGATGATCGGCCCGGCGTCCAGCTCTTCGGTCACGTAGTGGCAGGTCGCGCCGATCAGCTTCACACCACGCAACGCCGCCTGGTGATACGGCTTGGCACCAACAAACGAGGGCAGGAAGCTGTGATGGATGTTGATCACCTGACCGGCGTACTCCCGGCAGATCTGCGGCGGCAGAATCTGCATGTAGCGCGCTAGCACGACCACATCGGCCTGGTGCTCACGAATCAAGCGAGCGACCTCGGCGAATGCCGGCTCCTTGTCCTGCGGATCGACCGGCACATGGAAAAACGGAATGCCATGCCATTCGACCATGCTGCGCAGGTCATCGTGATTGGAGATGACGCAGGGAATGTCGCAGTCCAGTTCGTCGCTATGCCAGCGATGCAGCAAATCGGCCAGGCAATGCGACTCGCGGCTGGCCATCAAGACCACACGCTTTTTCTGCTCCGAATCGGTCACCCACCACTGCATGGAAAATTCGCGAGCAATCGGCGCGAACGCTTGGCGAAAACCGGCGAGATCAAAGGGGAGGGAATCGGCACGAATTTCATGCCGCATGAAGAACCAACCACTTTGATTATCCGAATGATGGCTCGCTTCAGTGATCCAGCCGTTATAAGTGGCCAGAAAGTTACTGACCTTGGCGACGATACCGACGCCATCCGGGCAGGCGATGACCAGCCGAAAAGTGCGCATGAAGTAACTCCAGATAGCGTACAAAGGCGGCCATTCTAGCCACAGCCCGGGAAAACTGCAGTAATGCTGCACGCGGACGGCCAGCCGTAACGCGGAATCCTGGTCCGGACATTTGCGGATTACCACAGTCATTAACCATGGCGAGCGGATGGTTTTTATCCATATATGTCAAACCGGTGACTCGACTATCAACGCTTGATTAGTCTGCGCTGACGTACATGGAGATGAATGTCCGGGGCTTTGAATAGAGAATTTTTTTATTTGGTACAAAACTTTCCAAACATATTTACTTGATGAAAAGCGCTGACTATTATTCATTCACTTACACCGTCTAACCGAATTAAGGCCAAACCATGTCGCTGATCAGTGAGTACCGCGCTACCGAAGAAGCCATCAAAGAACTCCAAGAGCGTCTGAAAAACCTTTCCCAAGACGACAAACTGAAAAAAGAACTGGAATTTGAAGGCAAACTCCGCACCTTGATGGGCGAGTACTCCAAATCCCTGCGCGACATCATCGCCATTCTGGATCCGGAAACTAAAGCAGGCAAAGCACCACGTGCCGCCAAACCAGCCGGTAGCAAGCGTGCACGCAAGGTCAAGCAATACAAGAACCCGAACACTGGCGAAGTGATCGAAACCAAAGGCGGCAACCACAAGACTCTGAAAGAGTGGAAAGCCAAATGGGGTTCCGACGTCGTTGAAAGCTGGGTCACCCTTCTCGACTAAGCCCGGTATTCGCGAGCGGCTTGATCGAGCCACTTGGTAGGCAATAAAAAACGCCAGCATCGCTGGCGTTTTTTATTGCCTGTCAATTACTCCCGATGACTGCACCTGGAAGAAACGAACATTTATAAGTCATAGCTCTGCCGGAGTTTGCGAGCATATTCTCGCCACTCGGCAAGCAACCGCTGTTGCTCCGATGACGCATTAACCGTGGCCTCCAGCAATGCTGCCTCGAAATTCGCCAAGGTATTAGGGGCTCCCCATTCCGGTGCGCTCAGGCGCTTTTGACAAAACTCCCGCCAACGCACCTGCTCATTTGCGGCCAAAGTTTGCGGAAAGTTACGCGCCCGATAACGAAACAATAATTCGGGCAGGCGTGCATCGTCGAACATCCAGTCACCACTAGCGAGCTCTTGCGGTTGTGCCATACGGACTCGTTCGCACAGACGCCGATCACGATCACCGATAAACCCGTCGTACAACTGTTGCTCCGGGTCTTCGCAAGAAGCGAACTGATCCGCCGTATATACCGCCGCGAGTTTGTCCCGCCATATCGGTTGACTGTTCCGCAGTTGCTCGGCGCGCGCCTGACAGCTTTCCAAGTCCACTTGCAATCGCTGTCGATCACTGTCGCGCAGCACACCGAGCGGCGCGAGCACCGGGCAGCGATTGATATGCACGAGTTTCAGCGGCACGGGCAGCTCGCCAACCGCCAGATCATCGCGACGGGTGTACAGCAGGCGGCGCAGGTTGTCGGCATCCTGGTCCAGCAAGGGCTGCGGATCGGCCTGCAGGTCGCAGACGATCAGGGCGTTGCGATTGCTCGGGTGCCACGCCAGCGGCAGCACCACCGACAGGTAATGCCGCGCCGCGGAGAATCGCCCGGAGATATGCACCAACGGTTGCAGTAGGCGAATCTGGTCGAGCACTTTCTGCTTGCTGCGCAATTGATATAGATAGTCATACAACTTCGGCTGGCGCTGGCGAATCAGACGAGCCAGAGCAATGGTGGCGCGCACATCGGATAGCGCATCGTGGGCTTGACCGTGCTCCAGTCCATTGGCGGCGGTCAGGCGTTCCAGTTTGAGAGTGGCGCGGCCCTCTTCCTCCGGCCAGTGAATGCCCTCCGGCCGCAGCGCATAGGCCGTGCGCACCACATCGATCAGATCCCAGCGGCTATTGCCGCCCTGCCACTCCCGCGCATAAGGGTCGAAGAAGTTGCGGTAGAGGCTGTTACGGGTCATTTCATCGTCGAAACGCAGGCTGTTGTAGCCCGCCCCACAGGTGCCAGGCGCGGACAGTTCGGCATGCACGCGGGTCATGAATTCGGCTTCGCTCAGGCCACGCTCAGCAAGACGCGCAGGGTCGATGCCAGTGATCAGGCAGGCCGCCGGATGCGGCAGAATGTCATCGCTCGGCCGGCAATAGAGGTTGATCGGCTCAGCGATCTCGTTCAGCGCCTCATCGGTGCGGATCCCGGCGACCTGCAGCGGGCGATCGCGGCGCGGGTCGATGCCGGTCGTTTCATAGTCGTACCAGAAGATGCTGGCGGTCACAGAAGGCTCCTGACAGAGTGAATCGCGCCAGTGTAGGGGCTCGCTTGGCGGCAGGCGAGACGGTAGCGGGTTCACATGAAGAGCACCCAACACATCGCCGACAAAAAACGTCGCCGGAATTGAACCGCATGTGCCGATCCGGGACACTACCCCTCGCCCAATTCGCACAAGGATCGTCAGCATGCGCGCCGCGCTTGTCCACCACTGCCTACCGTTTGTTCCACCCGCACCGGTTCGCTAGCGGATGAGCAACGCTATCGCCTCCGCCGCCCCGGCCCTCGAGCGGCCACTGGATACCCGCTTCAGAGTGGAAACCCCGGAAGGCATCGATCTCATGCTGCGTCCCGCCGGCCTGGCGCCACGCGCGCTGGCCTTTGCCATCGACCTGGCGATTCGCGGCCTGGTACTGCTGGTGATGTTTTTTACCCTGACCATGCTCGGTCAGTTCGGCATGGGCCTGGGTGCGATCGTGCTGTTTCTCGTCACCTGGTGGTACATGGTGTTGTTCGAGGTCCTCAACCAGGGTCGCACGCCGGGCAAACAATGGATGGGCCTACGCGTGGTGCATGACGACGGCACACCGGTCGGTTGGGCCGCCTCGCTGACCCGCAACCTGCTGCGTTTCGTCGATCTGCTGCCGTTCGCCTACACCTTCGGCATTATCAGCTGCCTCGCCCATCCAGCGTTCAAACGGCTTGGCGATCTCGCCGCCGGTACTTTGGTGGTGTACCGCGACGAAGCGCCGAGCCGCCCGCAATTACCGGATGCCGAACCCATGCGCGCGCCCGTTCCGCTGAGCATCGGCGAGCAACGCGCGTTTCTCGGTTTCGCCGAACGTCAGAGCCAGCTGTCAGCGCCGCGCCGCGCCGAGCTGGCGGGAATTCTCGCCGAACCGTTGGCGGTGCCGGTCGAGCAAGCCGAGGGGCAGATCAACCGCATCGCCCGCGGCTTGTTGGGGCCGACATGAAGCAGAGCCAGTTCGAAAATCGCCATCAGGCCAGCTGGCAACGCTTCGCCGAGCAGCTCGACGTGCTCGATCATGGCAAAGCCGAGCGCGCCGCCTGCGAATCCTTTGCCGCCGACTACCGCCAGCTCTGCCAGCACTTGGCGCTGGCCCGCGAACGCGGCTACAGCAGCCATCTGGTCGACCAGTTGCAACAGCTGGCGATGCGCGGTCATCAGCAGTTCTATCGACATCGCAGTCAGCTCGGCGGGCAATTACTCGGCTTCCTGCTCGGCGGGTTTCCGCGCCTGGTGCGCCAGGAATGGCGCTGCGTGTTGACTGCCAGCCTGCTGTTTTTCGGCAGTCTGATCGGCATGGGCGTGCTGGTCTATCTGTTCCCCGAGTTGGTCTACAGCGTCATCAGTCCCGAGCAGGTCAGCTCGATGGAGGCGATGTATGACCCCGACAGCAGCCGTCTGGGTCGCTTCGGTGAGCGTGATTCCGGCGACGACTGGATGATGTTCGGCTTCTACATCATGAACAATATCGGCATCGCCTTTCAGACCTTCGCCAGTGGTCTGCTGCTGGGGCTCGGCAGCCTGTTCTTCATGCTCTTCAACGGTCTGATGATCGGTGCCGTCGCCGGTCATCTCACGAGCATTGGCTACAGCCAGACCTTCTGGTCGTTCGTCATCGGTCATGGCGCCTTCGAGCTGACCGCCATCGCCCTGGCCGGTGCAGCCGGCTTCAAGCTCGGCGGCGCATTGCTCGCGCCCGGCCGCCTGCCGCGCGGCGAAGCCCTGCGTCTGGCCGCTCGGCCGAGCGTGCAGTTGATTGGCGGCGCCACGCTGATGCTGCTGATTGCCGCCTTCGTCGAGGCCTATTGGTCATCCATGACCAGCATTTCGGCGACCAGCAAATATGCGGTCGGCGCCGGCTTGTGGCTGTTGATGCTGGCTTATCTGCTCTTCGCCGGACGAAGCTCGCATGCGCCTGACTGACTCCAGCGTCGCCATTCGCCCGCGCACCGCCTGGGAAGCCATGGACCTGGGCGTGTTGCTGGCGCGCCGACATGCCGGCCTTCTGATGGCCAGTTGGGCGCTGATCACCCTGCCGATTTTTGCCCTGCTCACCCTCCTGCTGTGGAATTACCCGAGTTGGGCGCTGCTGCTGTTCTGGCTGTGCAAACCGGCCTATGAACGCCTGCCGCTGCACATTTTGTCGCGCGCGCTGTTCGGCGATACCCCGCGCCTAGGCGACGCGTTCAAGGCCTGGCCGAAGCTGCTCAAGCCTCAGCTATTGGCCAGCCTGACCTGGCGCCGCCTGAGCGTGACGCGCAGTTTCGATCTGCCGGTGCTGCAGCTCGAAGGCCTCAGTGGCCAGGTACGTAGCCAGCGCCTGGTCGTGCTTGGCCAGCGCAATAGCCGCAGCGCGACCTGGCTGACGGTGATCGGCATGCATGTCGAAACCGCGTTGTGGCTAGGCCTGATTACCCTTATGTATATGCTCCTGCCGCAGCAGATCGAACTCGACTGGGACTGGCAGAGCCTGCTGCAGGAGAGCGCCGGTGACTGGCTGTGGTTGGAGCATCTGTCCAACCTGCTGTACGTGCTGGTGCTGATCGTCTGGGAGCCGGTCTACGTCGCCTGTGGCTTCAGCCTGTATCTGAACCGCCGTACGCAACTCGAAGGCTGGGATATCGAGCTGGCCTTCCGCCGTCTGCGCCAGCGCCTCACCGGCATCGCCTATGCACTGCTGCTCGGTTGCGGGTTACTGGTGTTACAAGCGCCGAATGCCGCCTGGGCGGCCAGCACCTGTCCGCTGCCAGTCGACGACCCCAACGGCCCGCAGAGTGCCCGCTTGCTGCATCAACCGCTGACCAGCCAGGCCGCTCAACAAAGCATCAGCCAGGTGCTCGATCAGCCGCCCTTCGAAAACCGCGAAACCGTCACCGCTTGGCGTTTGGGCGATGAACCCAGCAACGACAAAACCCAGAACGAATTTTGGGCCAAATTGATTCGCTACCTGGCCAATCTGCTCGCCGGCTGGGATGGTCTGAAGGGCCTCGCGCTGTTCCTCGAGGCATTGCTGTGGGGCAGCTTGTTCGGCCTGCTGGTACTGCTGATCTGGCGCTATCGGGATTGGCTACGCACCTTCGCCAGCGGTTTCGAGCTGCCACAACGGCGTACGCGCGCGATGCCGACGCAGATGTTCGGCCTCGAAGTCGCCCCGGAAAGCCTGCCCAGCGATGTCGCCAGCAGAGTCGAACAGCTGTGGGACGAGCAACCCCGCGAAGCGCTTGGCCTGCTCTATCGCGCATTGCTCAGCCGCCTGCTGCATGACCTGCGCCTACCCCTGAAAAGCGCCCACACCGAGGGCGAAGTGCTGGAGCTGGTGCAGCAGCTGCAACAGGTCGAACTGGGTCGCTTCAGCCTGGTGCTGACCCGCCACTGGCAGAACCTCGCCTATGGCCATCAACTGCCGCCGGCCAACCTCAAACGCGGCCTGTGTGAAGGCTGGCGCCGCTTGTTCCCGCAGGGAGTGTCTACATGAGCCGGCGCACGCTCCTCTTGCTCGGCGGCGCAATCGTGTTGGCGCTCGGCCTGCTTGCCAGCTACCTGCTGAGCCAATTGCAGCCGTATCAGAAAGTCGTCAAACACGGGCCGACGCCTGACGCGCGCGCCGATACCTATCTGGCCGCCGAGTATTTCCTCCGCGAACGCGGCGTCCAGGTGCAGCGCACCGACAGCCTGCAAACCTTGACCAACCTGCCCAGCCAGGGCCAGACCCTATTGCTGCTCGGCGACCGCGGCAACATGACGCCGCGGCAAGCCACCCGCCTGCTCGACTGGGCGGCCAAGGGCGGTCATCTGTTGTTCATCGCCGAACGGGTGTGGGATGAAGAAGACGGCAAGAGCGGCGACCTGCTGCTCGATCAGCTGGGCGTGCAGCAGATCCTCAGCGAAGACCTCGACGACATCGAAGACGACCCAGCACCGGCCAACCCACCCGAGGCCACGCCCAGCGATGACCCGAAAGACGCCGCCGAATCCGCCGAAGACAGCGCACCCGACGACCGTTACCCGGACCTGACCAAGCTCTACCTGGCCAACGACGAGGCACCGGCCTATATCGGCTTCGATACCGAATTCCACCTCTACGACGCGAAAAACCGCGCCCACGCCTGGGCCAACAGCGGCCAGGCTACCCACCTGTTGCAGCTTTACCATGGCGACGGACTGGTCACCGTGCTCAGTGATCCATGGATCTGGCAGACCCGCGACATCAAGAACTACGACAACGCCTGGCTGCTCTGGTACTTGACCCAGGACAGCGCCGTGACCCTGCTCTCGCGCAGTGACCGCGACGACTTGCTCAGCCTGCTGCTGCGGCATTTCCCACAGGCCCTGGTCGCCTTGGCGTTGCTGCTGCTTCTCGGCCTGCTGGCCGCCGGCCAACGCCAAGGCTCGCTGCTCGCGCCAGCCAGTCGTGCCCGCCGACAACTGGAAGAACACCTGCGTGGCGGCGCCGATTTCCTGCTCCGCCACAGCGGCCAGCACAGCTTGTTGCAGGCGTTGCAGCGCGATATCCAGCGCCGCGCGCGCCAGCGCCACCCCGGTTTCGAACGACTCGACGTGGCCAGCCAGTGGCAGACGCTTGGCCGCCTCACCCGTCTATCACCAACTGCCATCAGCCAGGCGATGCGCCCATTGCCGGCGCAACGTCTATCGGCCAGTGACTTCACCCGCCAGGTCACCCACCTGCAAACCCTCAGGAATGCCCTATGAGCGAACAGACTCCCGATTCCCCCAACAGCGAGCCGGTGGCTGCCAACCCTGCGGTCCAGGCAGCGGCCCAGCGGCAACGCGCCAGTCAATTGGCCCAGGCCCTGCGCCAGGAACTGCAAAAGGCGCTGATCGGCCAGAGCGCGGTGATCGACGACCTGCTCACCGCCCTGCTGGCCGGCGGGCATGTCCTGGTCGAGGGCGTACCGGGGCTGGGCAAGACCTTGCTGGTCCGCGCCCTGGCGCGCTGCTTCGGCGGCGAGTTCGCGCGCATCCAGTTCACTCCCGACCTGATGCCCAGCGATGTCACCGGGCATGCGGTGTACGACCTGCAATCCGAGCAGTTCAAGCTGCGCAAGGGGCCGGTGTTCACCAACCTGTTGCTCGCCGACGAGATCAACCGCGCGCCGGCCAAGACCCAGGCGGCGCTGCTGGAAGTCATGCAGGAACGCCAGGTGACTCTGGAGGGCCGCGCCCTGCAGGTACCGCAACCGTTCCTGGTGCTGGCCACGCAAAACCCCATCGAGCAGGAAGGCACCTACCCGCTGCCGGAGGCGGAGCTCGACCGCTTCATGCTCAAGCTGCACATGGATTATCCGCAGGCCGCCGAAGAGCTGGAGATGGTCCGCCAGGTGACCCGTTCGGCCCGCGCCGACATGCTCGACGTGGCGCCGCTGCGCACGGTGTTGCAGGCCAAGGACGTGTTGGCGTTGCAGAAGATCGCCAGCGACTTGCCGCTGGATGAACAAGTGCTCGATTACGCCGTGCGTCTGGCTCGCGCGACACGCAGCTGGCCAGGCTTGCTGATGGGCGCCGGGCCACGAGCCTCGATTGCCCTGGTGCGTGGCGGGCGGGCTCGTGCGCTGTTGCGCGGCGGCGACTTCGTCGTGCCGGATGACGTCAAACGCTGCGCTCTGGCGGTGTTGCGGCACCGCGTGCGGCTGTCGCCGGAGTTGGATATCGAAGGGCTGTCGGTCGATCAGGTCCTCCAGCAACTGCTCGATCAGGTCCCCGCGCCGCGCCTATGAAACCTGCTCGCCTGCTGCTGGCGCTGCTCGCCGGCCTGCTCGTTCTCGCCGTGCTGCTCGGCAGTCTGTCGGCGCTCGACATTGGCGTGCCGGCGCTCCTGCCCACGCTGTGGTGGGCTCTGCTGATCGCACTGGTCCTCGTCGCCACGGGCGATGCGCTGGCCGTGCGCCGGCAACCCGCGCCGCGTCTGCAGCGCCAGTTACCGGGCAATCTGTCGCTCGGGCGCTGGACTGAGGTGCAGCTGAGCCTCCATCACTCGTATTCACGCGTCCAATGGCTGGAGCTCTTCGATCACGTGCCCGCGGGCATGGCGATGGAGCACCTGCCGCAGCGCGTCGATCTACATCCGGGCGAAGTCACCCACTGCGGCTATCGCGTGCGGCCGCTGCAGCGCGGGCATTTTCGCTTCGCGGCCTGCGAAGTCCAGTTGCCCAGTCCGCTGCGTCTCTGGCGGCAACGCCGGGTCTTGCCGCTGGCCGGGGAAACCCGCGTCTACCCGGATTTCGCCCGCCTGTATGGCGCGCAGCTGACCGCAGTGGATCACTGGCTCAACCAACTTGGCGTGCGGCAAAAGCAGCGTCGCGGCTTGGGTCAGGAATTCCATCAGCTGCGCGAGTTCCGTGACGGCGACACGCTGCGGCAGATCGACTGGAAGGCCACCGCCCGCAAGCGCACGCCGATTGCCCGTGAGTACCAGGATGAGCGCGATCAACAGATCGTTTTCCTGCTCGATTGCGGGCGGCGCATGCGCAGCCAGGATGGTGACCTGGCGCACTTCGATCACGCGCTCAACGCCTGCCTGCTGCTCAGTTATGTCGCGCTGCGTCAGGGCGACGCGGTGGGGCTAGCGACCTTCGCAGGCGATCAGCCGCGCTACCTGCCGCCGGCCAAAGGTCACGCGCAACTCGGCGTGCTGCTCAATGCCGTTTACGACCTGCGTTGTACCCAGCGGCCGGCTGACTTCGCCGCGGCCGCCGACCAATTGCTCAGCCGGCAACGGCGCCGCGCGTTGGTGGTATTGGTCAGCAACCTGCGCGATGAGGACGACGACGAACTACTCGCCGCCGCCAAGCGCCTCAGTCGTCAGCACCGGGTCCTGATCACCAGCCTGCGCGAAGAGGTCCTCGACCGCCTGCGCCACACACCGGTGCAGAACTATCAGGACGCCCTCGCCTATTGCGGCACGCTCGATTACCTCAACGCCCGCAATGGTCTGCACGAACGTCTGGCCGCGCACGGTCTGCCGGTGCTCGACGTACGCCCGAGCGAGCTCGGCCCGCAATTGGTCAGCCGCTATCTGGAATGGAAAAAAGCCGGGGTGCTGTAGCCGGCTGACTTACAGCAAGAGCGGAACGCCGCCTCAGGCGGAGGCGGCGTAAGAGTGGAAACTGAAGTAGTAGCGCAGCGCCTCGACCATCTCGGCGTATTCGCTCGGCGGCGCGACCAGCGAAAAGCCCGAATCGTAGCCGCCCGGGGTGACATCTTCGCGGCACCATTGGCAGGTGGCGCTGAAATCGATGAAGCGCATGCCACCCTGGGCGGGAATCTTCAGGCGCAGATCGAAACGTGCACCGACCAACATCGGCAATTGGCTGATCAACAGCAAGCCATCCAGCGAGACGTTGCCGATGTAGCCCATCGGCTTGTCGGTAATGCGGTTGAAGACCTTCAAGTAGTACGGCAGCTGGTGGCGTTCGATTCGACGTTCAATACGCATGATGGCAAACCGGATAATGGCAAAAGGCTCTTGATGTCCGAGTATGGCACCGCCAAAAGCGCCGCGGCCAGTGCTAACCGCACTGCTGCGCGACACGCTCGCTCAACTGACGGCGAGCGGCGGCGACCTCCTCCTCTTTGTAATAAACACGTTCCCCGCGCGCATCCGTGCGGTAATAGCGTCCCCCGTGAGAGATGTCCTGCAGGTTGTCGCGCAACTTACTGCACTCCGTGGCGCGCTTGGTCTGACGTTCGCCCTCTTGGCTGGCGGCCTGCGCCTGCTCTTGCCGACGGGCCTGATAGAAACGTTCGGTACGCGCCTCGCGCTCACGGGTAGCGGCGTCACGCTCGACCACCTGCGGCTTGACGTCGACCTGGGTGGCACCGCTCTGCGGCTTCTGGCCGAAATGCACCTGCCCCTGAGCGTCGGTCCAGCGGTAGACATCCGCCGCTAGCGCCGAGGATGTGGTCGCGGCCAACAAGGCAATACACAGCAACTGACGCATGACTCCCCTCCTTGAAATCATTTTTGAGCTTAGCCTAGTGACGCCATTCAACCAGCGTCAGCACTGCCCAAGCGTGCCGATCACAGAGCCGCCGCAGAGGTTTTGGCCGCCTCCGTGCGGTTGATTCGACCCAACTGCTGCAGGGTATCCAATCGCGCGCGGGCGCGAAATGCATACTCGCTGGTCGGGTAGCGGGCGATGATGAACTGATAGGTTTGCGCCGCATCGACAAACAGGTTTTGTCGCTCCAGGCATTGCCCACGCAGCAGCGAGACCTCTGGCTGGATGTAACCGCGTGAGCGGCTCTTGCGCTCGACCTGGGACAACTCGAGCATCACCCGCTCGCAGTTGCCACGGCCGTATTCGCGGTAAGCATTGTTCAGATGATGGTCCATCGACCAACGGGTACAGCCCGAGGCACTCAAGGCCAGGGTAACGAGCAACAACATTCGCATGACGGGTCCTCCAATAGGCAGGTTATCGACCGTTTGCGGCAAAGCTGCAGCCCTTTGCGCGGCTGCCGGCACTCAAGCATATCCTCCGATTGGACTTGCGCGGCGGCCCTTGGCTGTCAGCTATCCGCCTGACTAGACTGCCCCGGCAGCCCATCCGCCCCGGAGATGTCATGCCGTCTGCCCTACCCTTGTTGACCGGCTGCGTATTTTCCGCCGCGCTCCTGCTCAGCGCCTGCTCGCCAACCACCCCATTGTTCGTCGCCCAAGTCGGCGCCCAGGAAGCGGTGGAAGCGAAAAATCTGAAAGCCAACCGCATGACCGCCGCCGTCGAGGAAGAAGGCGATCTGTTCACCTACAGCGCCCAGGCCATTCGCGATGGCAAGAGCGCCGCCGCCGAGCAGCTGTATCTGCAGGGTTACCGGGATCACAAACTGAGCGGCGAAGTCCGCGCCATCTCGCTCTATCAGATCGGTTTGATCTATATGAGCCGCTACAACGATCAGCGCGACGACACGCGCGCGCTCAACTACCTCTATCAAGTCCGCAACGAATTCCCCCAGAGCCGCGCCGCCAGTCGCAGCGCCGCACGCATCGAGTTGATCGGTCAGCGCGCCCAGGAACCGGTGCAGCAAACCGCCCGCGAACTACTCGGCCACTGGCAACCGAGCGAGAATCTCGATCTCTACAAGCCCAGCCTGGACAGCGACATGACCCTGCTGTCGCGCCGCGCGGTGCTGAAAAATCGGGTTCCGGAAGCCGAGGAGTTGTATCTGCTGGCGGTTGACGATAGCGGCGTGACGGCGGCTATCAAGGCCCGTGCGCTGTATCAACTGGCCTTGATGTACCTGGCCGCGGACAACCCGCAGGCCAGCCGCGACAAAGCCATCGGCTACCTGCGCCGGCTGCTGGCGCAGTATCCGGATAGCGAAGTGAGCGACAAGGCCGCGCGGCATCTCGATCAGGCGCTCAATCAGAATCATTGAAGCTCCAGCCACGTAACCCGTATGTCATCCATGGGACTTAATGTCCCGGATGACATCCAGGCTACAGTCGCCCCCTGACACCTATGGCGCGCAAAGGTAGTTGGCGGCGCGCATGACTACAGGGGAAACGCGGTGTAGCCTCGGCTTCTGCTCTAACTGGAGTCCCGCGCATGACCTCTCGCCGCACCAAAATCGTTGCCACCCTTGGCCCTGCCAGTAACTCTCCGGAAGTCCTCGAGCAACTGATCCTCGCCGGCCTCGACGTCGCCCGGCTGAATTTCTCCCATGGCACGCCGGATGAACACAAAGCGCGCGCCCTCCTGGTCCGCGAAATCGCGGCCAAACACGGGCGCTTCGTCGCCCTGCTCGGCGACCTGCAGGGGCCGAAGATCCGCATCGCCAAGTTCGAGGGCAAACGCATCGCGCTGGCCGAGGGCGACACGTTCCGCTTCTCCGTCACCCACCCACGGGATGCCGGCAACCAGCAAGTGGTCGGCATCGACTATCCGGATCTGGTCAAAGACTGCCGAGTCGGCGACGAATTGCTGCTCGACGACGGCCGCGTGGTGATGCGCGTCGAGGCCACCACGGCCGATGAACTGCACTGCGTGGTATTGATCGGCGGCCCGCTCTCCGATCACAAAGGCATCAACCGCCGCGGCGGTGGCCTGACAGCGCCGGCGCTGACCGCCAAGGACAAGGCCGACATCAAGCTCGCCGCCGAGATGGAGCTGGACTACCTCGCCGTCTCCTTCCCACGTGACGCCGCCGACATGGAATTGGCCCGCCGCCTGCGCGACGAGGCCGGCAGTAAAGCCTGGCTGGTGGCGAAGATCGAACGTGCCGAAGCGGTGGCTGACGACGAAGCCCTGGACGGCCTGATCCGCGCTAGCGACGCGGTGATGGTGGCGCGCGGCGACCTCGGTGTGGAAATCGGCGATGCCGAGCTGGTCGGCATCCAGAAGAAAATCATTCTCCACGCGCGGCGCTACAACAAAGCAGTAATCACCGCCACGCAGATGATGGAGTCGATGATCCACAGCCCGATGCCGACCCGCGCGGAAGTCTCCGACGTGGCCAACGCCGTGCTCGATTACACCGATGCGGTGATGCTCTCGGCGGAAAGTGCCGCCGGCGAGTACCCGGTGGAAGCGGTCAAGGCCATGGCGCGCATCTGCCTGGGCGCCGAGAAACACCCGACCAGCCAGAAATCCAGTCACCGCCTCGGCCACACGTTCGAGCGCTGCGACCAGAGCGTGGCCCTGGCGACCATGTATACCGCCAATCATTTCCCCGGCGTCAAGGCGATCATCAGCCTCACCGAGAGTGGCTACAGCCCACTGGTGATGTCGCGCATCCGCTCTTCGGTGCCGATCTTCGCCTTCTCCCCGCACCGCGAAACCCAGGCGCGCGTGGCGATGTTCCGCGGCGTGCAGACCGTGCCGTTCGACCCCGCCGCACTGCCGGCGGAAAAGGTCAGCCAGGCCTCGGTCGACGAACTGCTCAAGCGCGGCGTGGTGCAACCCGGCGACTGGGTGATCCTCACCAAGGGCGACAGCTACCACACCACCGGCGGCACCAACACCATGAAGATCCTGCACGTCGGCGATCCGTTGGTATAAGACGCTCCACCATGAAAAAGGCCGCTCATCGAGCGGCCTTTTTCGTTGCCGTCGGATGGGTCGGGCCGCGCAGGTCGAGCGAAGCGACACCCATCAGCAGCGATGTGATGGGTATCGTCGCTACGCTCCTCGACCCATCCTACTGAAGTGAACCCTGTTCCCGGATTGCATCCGGGCTACTCAGGCGAATTTCGAGAAGTCCGGAGCGCGACGCTGCATGAACGCCGCCATGGCCTCGGCCGCCTCCGGCGAACGCAGACGCTGGCCGAACAGCTCGCCTTCTTCGGCGATCACCCGCCGCAATTCCTCACGCCCCGGCGCGCGCATCAGCCGCTTGCTCAGCTCGACCGCCGACGGTGCCAGGGCCAGGAAGCGCCGCGCCATCTCGTTGGCCTTAGCCAGCGTCGCAGCACCATCGGGCAGCGCTTCGTTGGCGATGCCCCAGGCGGCGGCCTGCTCGCCGCTAAACTCTTCGCCGAGCATCAGCAATTGCGTGGCTCGTGCTTGGCCGACCAGGCGCGGCAGGATCAGGCTGGAGCCGTACTCCGGGCACAGGCCGAGATTGACGAAGGGCATCTTCATCCGTGCATCGCGCGCCACGTAGACCAAGTCGCAGTGCAGCAGCAGGGTGGTACCGATGCCCACCGCCGGACCGGCGACCGCGGCGACTACCGGTTTCTTGAAGTCGAACAGCGCATACATGAAGCGCAGCACCGAGTTGTCCAGGTTGCCAGTGGCGACTTGCATGAAATCGCTCAGATCGTTGCCGCTGGAGAAGCATTGCTCATTCCCCTGGATCAGCACGACGCGCACCGCAGGATCGTCCTGAGCCTGCTCCAAGGCTTCGGCGAGACCGTTATACATATCGCGGGTCAACGCGTTTTTCTTATCCAGACGGTTCATGCGCAGGGTGAGGATGCCCTCGGCGCGGTCGACCAGTACGTGCTCGTTCATTGCAACTCCAAAGCGATTGAATTCTTGTTTCTAGATTCCCAGACCTTGCACCAGCAGCGACAGCGTGTCGGCTCCTGCTCGACGGTCCACGGAGATTGCCTGGTATTCGGCCGACTCGGCAAACCGCCGTGCCGCCGCCTCATCGGGAAACCCATCAGGACCACCTTCTCGCGTTCCCACTCGCCTTCCAGCACGGTCGGACGTTCGTCGGCGGCCAGCAGTTTTCCGTCGAATTGGCGAAAAACATCCATGAAGCGCGCCTGATAGCGGTCGTAAGCCGCGCGATCGGTGAAGCGCAATTGCGCCAGGATATACACCGTCATGCGGATCTCCCGCCGGCGGATTGCCGGACTAGGCGTGCGGCACGAACACGTCGGCGAACATTTGATTACGCGGCAGGCCAGCCAGATACAGCCGGTGCGCGAAGCGCTCGACGCTGCCGGGATGGCCGCAGAGTAAGGCGAGGGTTTGCCGCGAGACAAGCCGCAGTTCGGCCAAAGCAACCGGTAGCTCGGCCGCCGCGACCAGTTCTATCTGAAGGTTGGGATGCGCTGCGGCGAGCGCCTGCAGCGGTTCGGCCAAGTAATGTTCGGCGGGCTCGTGCGCCACATGCATGACCCGGATAGCGCCTTGATGCTCCTGGCGCAACGCTTCGCGCAGCAGACCCCACAATGGCGCCAGACCGGTGCCGGCAGCCAGCAGCCAGAGCGGCCGTTGCTGCCAGTCCGGATCATAGTGCAGCGCACCGCCACGCAACTCGCCCAGGCGCAGCGGATCACCGGGCCGCAACTGCCGGGCGAAGTCGCTGAACGCGCCCGGATGCTGGCAGTCGAGGTGGAACTCCAGCCAGGCATCCTCACCGGGCAGACTGGCCAGCGAATACGGCCGCGCCACGCCCTGCCCGCCCCACAGCACCAAATGCTGGCCGGCGCGGTAACGCAGCGGACGTTCGGCGATCAGGCGCAAGCGCAGCACCTGCGGGCTCAACCAGTCGCAACTGTGTACCTGCGCGGGCAACCCGTCGCGCAGCGGATCGAACACCTCAATGGCCAAGTCATCGACCACCTGGCACTGGCAAGCGAGGCGCCAGCCATCCGCGCGACGCTCGGCGGCCAATGCCTGCGGTTGCGCATCCAGCGGTTCACCGGCGGTACAGCGCACCAGACAGGCATGGCAGCTACCGGATCGACAGCTATAAGGCACGACCACGCCAGCACTGTTGAGGGCATCCAACAGATTGCTGCCCGCGGCGACAGTCCACCGCCGCCCGCCTGCTTGCAGTTCGGGTGCGACCGGCTTAGGTGCGGCCGGCCCAGGCGTGGTCGGCTTAGGCATCGCTGTTTTCCCAGGCCGCGTCGCAGCGATTGCGCCCGCTACGCTTGGCCCGGTACAGGGCCTGATCGGCGCGGTGCAGGGCCTCGTCCAGATCGTCGCCGGTGACCAGCAGGGTCATGCCCACCGACAGGCTGATCGGGCTCACCGCCACGCCCACCGGCTCGGCACCGGCATAGGCTTCGCGCAGGCGTTCGCAACAGCTGCTGAACTGATCGGCATCGGTATTGGGCAACAGCAGGACGAACTCCTCGCCACCGTAGCGAGCCAGAATGTCGCCATCGCGCAGACAGGCGCGCGCCACCGCGGCGAAGGTCTGCAACACCCGGTCGCCGGCGGCATGCCCATACATGTCGTTGATCCGTTTGAAGTGATCGAGATCGATCAGGGCTAGGCCATGCTGGTGACCGGGCTGCAGGCTGCTCAGCTCGCGCTCAGCCAGGCGCAGGAAGTGCCGACGATTGAACAAACCGGTCAGTTCGTCGGTGGCCACCAAATCTTCCAGTTGGCGCATCACCCCGCGCAGGGTGTTCTGATGCGCCTGTAAGGCAAAGCGCCGTTGACGCATGCGCTGGCGTAGGCCCTGCACGTAGCTGGCGAGCAGGCTGAGCCAGATCAACACGAAAAACAGCACGCAGATCTGCAACAGCGCCAGGCTCGGTTGGTCTAGCCGTTGCCGGTAAACATCCCAGAGATTGATGCCGAGGAAACCGAGAAAGGCGAACGCCGTACAACGAATGAACACCCGCGGGCGCAGCTGGAATACGCCGAACAACAGAATCACCACATACATGATCAGCATCGTGCCGCGCCCGGCCTGCAGCTGGACCAGCAGCAACGTATGCCAACCGAGTGCGACCAGAATCTGTGCCTCGGTCAAACTGGCGTCGGCAAAGCGCAGATTGCCTCCACTGAGAAATAGCGCCAAGAACAGCAGCTGGCTGAAGATCGTCAGCGCCGTGCAGATCAGTGCCATGCGGGTGTCGCCGGTGTACAGATCGCCGAGTACGCAGATCCAGAACACCAACAACGCCAAACCATAGGTTGCCGCTGCCATGCCGAAACGCTTCAGCAGCAGTGCTTGTAGTTCTTCTGTTTTAACCGCTGACTTGCCTACATCCATGGGTTCCATCCCGTAGTGGCAACTGGCTGTTACTGTACCGTTGTGATCTCAGGTTGCCTAGCTGATGACAGGCCGATTCAGCAACTAAGGTCGACTGTCGGCGGCTGTGCCCATTGGCGGCGGCGCGGTATACTTTCGCGCCTTTTTTCCTGACATGCGCCGGGTTCCGGTCTGGCGCTTCCTGATGTTCCCGAATTAAGAGGAGCGCGCCTCATGACCGTGATCACGCAAGAAGATCTGATTCAGAGCGTCGCCGACGCCCTGCAGTTCATATCCTACTACCACCCCCTCGACTTCATCCAAGCCATGCACGAGGCGTACCTGCGCGAAGAATCGCCGGCCGCGCGCGACTCGATGGCGCAGATCCTGATCAACTCGCGCATGTGCGCCACCGGTCATCGGCCGATTTGCCAGGACACCGGCATCGTCACCGTATTCGTCCGCGTCGGCATGGACGTGCGCTGGGATGGCGCGACCATGAGCGTCGACGACATGATCAACGAGGGCGTACGCCGCGCCTACAACCTGCCGGAGAACGTCCTGCGCGCTTCGATCCTGGCCGAACCGGCTGGTGCACGCCGCAACACCAAAGACAACACCCCGGCGGTGATCCATTACTCCCTCGTCCCCGGCGACAAGCTGGAAGTCGACGTGGCGGCCAAGGGTGGCGGCTCCGAGAACAAATCGAAGATGGCCATGCTCAACCCGTCCGACTCGATCGTCGACTGGGTGCTGAAGACCGTGCCGACCATGGGCGCCGGCTGGTGCCCGCCTGGCATGCTCGGCATCGGCATCGGCGGCACCGCCGAGAAAGCCGCGGTGATGGCCAAGGAAGTGTTGATGGAGTCCATCGACATCCATGAGCTGAAAGCCCGCGGCCCGCAGAACAAGCTTGAAGAGATGCGTCTCGAGCTGTTCGACAAGGTCAACCAGCTGGGCATCGGCGCCCAAGGCCTGGGCGGCCTGACCACCGTGCTCGACGTCAAGATCATGGATTACCCGACCCACGCCGCCTCCCTGCCGGTGTGCATGATCCCCAACTGCGCCGCCACCCGCCACGCGCACTTCGTGCTCGACGGCAGCGGCCCGGCCGAACTGGAAGCGCCGCCCCTCGACGCCTACCCGGAAATCGTCTGGGAAGCCGGCCCGAGTGCGCGCCGCGTCAACCTCGACACCCTGACCCCAGAAGACGTGCAGAGCTGGAAGCCGGGCGAGACCGTACTGCTCAACGGTAAGATGCTCACCGGCCGCGACGCCGCGCACAAGCGCATGGTCGACATGCTCAACAAGGGCGAACAGCTGCCGGTCGATCTGAAAGGCCGCTTCATTTACTACGTCGGCCCGGTCGATCCGGTCGGTGACGAAGTGGTTGGCCCGGCTGGTCCGACTACCGCCACGCGGATGGACAAGTTCACCCGGCAGATCCTCGAAACCACTGGCTTGCTGGGCATGATCGGCAAGTCCGAGCGCGGCCCGATCGCCATCGAGGCGATCAAGGACAACAAGGCCGTGTACCTGATGGCCGTCGGCGGCGCCGCCTACCTGGTCGCCCAGGCGATCAAGAAGTCCAAGGTGCTGGCCTTCGCCGAACTGGGCATGGAAGCGATCTACGAGTTCGAAGTGAAGGACATGCCGGTCACCGTGGCGGTCGACACCAAGGGCGAATCGGTGCACATCACCGGCCCGGCGATCTGGAACAAGAAGATCACCGACAGCCTGGCAGTGGAAGTGCAGTAAGCCCTTCACGCGCCATGAAAAGCCCGGCCATGCGCCGGGCTTTTTCATGGCTGTCTCGACTGAGATTCGTAGGGTGGGTTAGCCGTAGGCGTAACCCACCGAGCAGGCTGGACGCCAGTGTTCCGGGCGGCACCGCTGGTGGGTTACACCGCTTCGCGGCTACCCCACCCTACAAAAGCTCGACTGCGCTGGCCGACTCAGGCGCCTTGCGGACTGAGGCGCACCGCCAGTTCGTCGACCTCGACGGCCCAGTCCGCATCGTCACGCAACGAATTGCGCAGAAAGCTCGCCTGGGATTCGGTCCAGAACGGCGCGTCGGGCAGGCGCACGCCAGGCTCCAGCCGGTAGCTGGCGATGAAGTTATCGATGCTGGTGCGGTCCGACGGCAGGCCCAGCTGTTCAAACAACGTGGTCAACGTATGCGGGGTGGTGTCCATGGTCAGTCTCCTGGCTAGAAAGGGCTGCGCGGCAAGCTCCAGGCGTTCGACTGCATGTTCCGCTACAAGGTTCGCGCGGCTGCCGTTCAGGCCTGGGCACGCTCGGCGACCAACCTCAGCCCGGCGACTGGGTCACGCCGCTGGGCGAGGAAGCGGGTGCAGCTGACGCGCAGGAACGAGGCGAAGTTCACCACTTCGCCGCGGTAATCCATCACTTCTTCATACAGCTTGGTGATCAACTGGTTGGTGCTCATGCCATCGACTTCGGCGATCTCGCGCAGGATGTCCCAGAACTGGTTTTCCAGGCGCAAGGTGGTCACCACGCCACGAATGCGCAGGGAGCGCGAGCGCGACTCATAGAGGATAGGATCGGCCTTTACATACAGCTCGCACATGCAGCGTTCCTCGAAGGTGCCGGTTGAAGTCTAGTGGTTCCGCGCCACAACGCCGCCGCGCGAATAGAGCCTCACGGCGCAGCGTTGTGCCACTCAGCCAGTCGCTTACAGGCTAATGGTAGTGCCGAGCAGTCCGAGGAAACCAGCCAACCAGGCGGGATGCGCCGGCCAGGCCGGGGCGCTGGCCAGGTTGCCCTGCACATGAGCCTGATCCGCCGGGATGTCGATATAGGTGCCGCCGGCCAAGCCGACTTCCGGCGCACAAGCCGGATAGGCGCTGCATTCGCGGCCTTCGAGTACGCCGGCAGCGGCCAACAACTGGGCGCCATGACACACCGCGGCAAGCGGTTTCTCAGCCTTGGCGAAGGCCTTGACCAGCGCGATCACCTGGGCATTCAGCCGCAGGTATTCCGGCGAACGGCCACCCGGCACGAGTAGTGCGTCGTAGTCGTCGGCGTTGACCTGCGCGAAGTCGAAATTCAGCACGAAGTTATGCCCAGGCTTCTCGCTGTAGGTCTGATCGCCCTCGAAATCATGGATCGCGGTGCGCACGCTCTGCCCGGCAATTTTGTCCGGGCACACAGCATGCACGGTATGACCGACCATCTGCAGGGCCTGGAACGGCACCATCGCTTCGTAGTCTTCGACGTAATCGCCGACCAGCATGAGAATCTTTTTCGCGGCCATGGGAACTCCTGACAAGGGTGGGTGACGGGCGCAAAGTATTCGCCCGGCCTGCCCTTTGCGGGTAATAGGTGACTACTACGCCGACTAAAACCCCAGGCGCTGCCAGAAACCTTGCGCCGGCTCGCTCGGCTGGCTCCGCTGAATACGCGCGAACGGCTGGATCTCGCGAGTGGCGGCGATTTCCTTGCGACCCAGTTCGGCCGACACCAGCTGTAGCGGCCCATCGCTGACGTTCGCCGTCTCGGCACTTTGCGGTGGCGCATTGAGTTCGTCGTAACGCAGGAAATAGACCCCGCCGGCCTCGGCATCCAGGGTGAAACTGGTGATCTGGGTGAAGTCCAGCGGTCCACCGGCCAGCAACGTCCAATAGCTGCCAAACAGCGGCCGGCGCATCTCCAGGGCATAGCTGGCGATATCGAATTCCAAAACCAGATAGCCATTGCTCGGCAGGCTGCCGATCAACTGCTGATCGAGAAACAGCGCCGGCGCTTCCAGCTCCTCATCCGCCCACTGGCTTTTCGGGCGATAGACATAGACCAATGCATGATCATCATCGCTCAGCGCCTGTTCACGAAAGGGCTGACCATCCAGCGCGCCGAAGAACGCGCCGGGCGTGGAACAGCCGGCCAGAGTCAGGAGCAGCAGAATCAGCGGACCAAAACGGCGCATGGACGCGTCCTTGTTGTGATTGTGCAGCGAGGATAGCCAGCCGCTCCGGCCGCTGGCACCCGACAAAAGTGTGGCTCAGCGGCGGCGCCGTTCGAGCAGGTTGACTGCCACGCGATCCAGCCAGCCCCACAGCCGCTGCAGAATCCGCGCGCCCAAGGGCCGCGCCTTCCAGTGCTCCAGGGTGATTTCGCGGCTGGCTGCGAAGTCGGTTTCCAGGCACTCGGTGACTTCCCGGGTGAAATCGACATCCAGCGCCTCGAGATTGGCTTCGAGATTGAAACGCAGATTCCAGTGATCGAAATTGCACGAGCCGACGCTGACCCAATCGTCGACCAGCACCATCTTCATATGCGAGAAGCGCGGGCCGTACTCGAAGATCCGCACGCCGGCGCGCAACAACCGTGGGTAGTAGCGCTGCCCCGCGAAGCGCACCGGCGGATGGTCGGTACTGCGACTGGACAGCAACAAGCGCACGTCGACGCCACGCCGTGCCGCGTGCAGCAGCGCCCGGCGAACCTTCCAGCTGGGCAGAAAATACGGCGTGGCCAACCAGATGCGGCGTTTGCCATGGCGCACGCTGCGCACCAGCGACTGGACGATGTCGCGGTGTTGCCGGGCATCGGCGTACGCCACCCGGCCCATGCCCTGACCAAGTGGTGGCGGTGCCGGCAGATGACTGAGCCCCGGCGCCTCCTCGGGTTTCCACGGACGCTTGCCGATGCAGGCCAGCCATTGGTAATCGAACAACAACTGCCAATGGGCGACGACCGCGCCTTCCATGCTGACGAGCACTTCATGCCAGCGGCTTGGCTCCTCGTCCGGCACCCAGAACTCGTCGGTGGCACCGGTGCCGCCGACGAAAGCGATACGTTGGTCGACCACCAGTAGCTTGCGGTGATCGCGAAAGAAGTTGTTTACCCCGCGCCGCCAGTTCACCGGGTTGTACAGACGCAGCTCGATGCCCGCCTCGGCCAGCCGCAAGCGCGAAACTCTACCCAGGCGCAGACAGCCAAACCCGTCGAACAGGCAACGCACTTCCACGCCACGCGCGGCTGCCGCCACTAACGCGGTGATCAGGGCGTCGCTGCAGCGACCGTCTTCGACCAGATACAACTCGAGCACCACCAGGGCGTTGGCGGAATCGATGGCGGCAATCATCGCCGGGAAAAACTGCGGGCCGTCGATCAGCAACTTAAAGCGGTTGCCCGAGCGCCAGGGAAAGATGCTCCCCATCAGCGACTGAATATCAAGCCAGCGGCTGCGGACAGCTTGCCCAATGGGGCGGAGAACGAGGGAGTCAGCGCGGCGTCATGCTCCGCGGAGCAACTCGCCTGCGGCAGAGCCAGACCAGGGGCGAGTACGACATTCAACGGTTTGGGCATGGTATCTCTGGGCTCTGCACGGGTCAGCGCAACGATAGTCGCCTCGATTGAGCTTGCAAACCCGCCGTGGGTTCGGCGGGTTTGCAAAGATCGACTCCAATCGCCCAGAAACAGCCTGGGCCGCGCCTGCAGGATTGACTCAGAACCTGTTTACGATCTGCTGCGCGTCGGCCATATGGCGTTGAAATCGGGCTCAGAAGCCGCTTGCGGCTAACGCACTTCAGTGCGGCCCCGAAGGGGCGAGCGAAGCGAGTCATGCTCATTTACAACACGTAAACTGCGCTTCTTCGCCCGATTTATTCGCTGGCGCTCACCCTACGGGCCAGCCTTTGGCTGTTACTCCCGCTGGTCGTTGCGCCTTGTCTGGCCCTAGCTCGCGAGATCGTAAACTGGTTCTCAGGAGTCCGGCAGCGCCGCCGCTTGCGGCAGCAAACGGCAGCCTTCATGAGCACCGAGCCACGCCGCGCTTTGGGTGCTACCCAGGCCGCTGGCGGTCACGCGCTTGTTGCTCGCATCATCGAAAAACGCACTGGTCGGGATGTACTGTTTGACATAGCCGAGGCAATAGTCGGCGGGGTTGTCCATCACATAGCGGCAGGAGCAGTACTCCTTCGCCGAATAGGCGCCGATGATCGCCGGGAACGCGGCCAGGTGGCTGCGGTACTGCCAGATCAGCCCGGCGAGAATGGCCAGCAGCGCCAGCAGCAGGCTGGTGAACGGGCGACGCAGGATAAAAGGCCGATAAGTCATTGCGCGGTCTCCGGGACGAAGGCTGCCTGCACGCGGCGGAGCAGCTGATTGTGCGAATAGCTGCCGTCGCGGTCGTCGCCGTAGCGCACCACGATCAAATCCTCACTGGGAATCACATACAGCGCCTGGCCCCAATGGCCGAGCGCGGCGAAGGCATCCTCGGGAACGTCGTTCCACGGCTTGGCCGCACCGTTGATCGGCACGTTCAACCACCACTGCCCACCGGGCACCGCTTCACCGGGCTTGCGCGGATCGGCCTGAAAATTGGCGAACGGCGTGCGGTTGAAGGCGATCCAGGCCGACGGCAGCAATTGGCGCTGCTCCCAGCGTCCATCGCGCTCCATCAGCAGGCCGATGCGGGCCAGGTCGCGAGCGGTCATATAGGCATAGGACGAGGCGACGTAGGTGCCCTGCGCGTCGCTTTCCCACACCGCGCTGGTGATGCCCAGGGGCTCGAACAGCGCCGTCCACGGATAGTTCTTGTAGGCCTGCTCGCCCACCATGCCGCGCAGCGCTGCCGAGAGCAGATTGCTGTCACCGCTGGAATAGCGAAAACGCGTGCCGGGCGCCACTTCCTGGGCGATGTCGGCGGCGAACTCGGCCATGTCTCCACGTCCGCGGGTGTACAGCATGGCCACCACCGAGGAGGTCAGCGGCGCGTATTCGTAGCCTTCCTGCCAGGCCAGGCCGGAAGCCCAGTTAAGCAGATGGCCGACCTTCAACTGCGGGTGCGCAGCCAGCGCCGGGTAGTACTGGGCGGCCGCATCGTCGAGCTTGAAACGCCCGGCGCCATACGCTGCACCGAGGGTGGCGGCGAGCAGGCTCTTGCTCACTGACCAGGTCAGGTGTGGGGTGTCGCGAGTCGTCGGCCCGGCGTAACGCTCATAGATGATCTGCCCATCACGAATCACCAGTAGCGCATCGGTGCGGATGCCTTTGCGGGTGACGTCGTCGCGCTCGGCAAAGGCATAGGCCTCGAGCGCATCGAGCGCCGCATTACGCGGTGCCGGAGCGTTGCTCCAGTCGGGAATTGGCCAGGTTTCGGCACAGGCAAACGGGACGGCGGCGCACAACGCGAGCGACAGGCTCAGGCGGCGCAAGGCGGAGACGGGCATCGAAAGGCCTCTTGTGGTCAGCGAAGCGCGCACCCTAGCACGCGACCGCGACACCCAGAAGCGCGCAACGTGCCGCTTTTCGTAGCAAACGGCGCAGAAAGTCAGGGGTACGCCCGAAGCTCCCCTCTACCGTTTACGAGAGAGGGCTGGGGGAGAGGGGACAAAAGCGCAAAGCTCGTAGCCCGGATGCAATCCGGGAGACTCTCCACCCCACCCCCGGATTGCATCCGGGCTACGCGAACTGCGCCTGGGCTTTCTCCAGACGCTTGCCGCGGGCGCCGCTGGCCACGTCGAGCAGGCGACTGTCGCGCTGCCAGACGGCGGCCAACTCGGCCGGGCCGGCGGCGAACGCGGCGTCGATTTGCGCGCGCAACGCCAACTGCTGGGCGAACAAGCCACCGAGCAGGACATGGGTAACCAGGCTGCGCGCCGGCTGGCGTGCCACCTCGGCACAACCGGCCAGCAGCCCGAGCAACTGCAGGCGCAGCGCGTGCGGCCAGTCATGGGCCACGCCAATGCCGTATTGCCAGGCGCTCAGCGCGGCCATCACGTGCACATCCTCGAGGGTGCGGAACGGTTTGGTGTAGTCGTCCCAGCCGTCGCCGGCCAGGCGTTCGCAATGCGCGCCATCGAGGTGCAGACGACCGTGGCTGATATCCGGCATCAGCGGCAACGCCGGCAACGTCTCGACGCGCACGCCCGGTGTGTCGCGGTACACCACGACCAAGGCGACCCGCGGAGCATTGCCAGGGATTTCGTCGCGGGCGGCGACCAGCAGCCAGTCGGCGGCATCGGCAGCGGTGACGAAATCCTTGCGGCCATTGAGGCTCAGACCGTCCAGACGAGTCTGCAGATCGGCCGGGCGCACGCTCTTGTTCTCCGTCACGCACAACGCACCGAGGGTTGCCGGAGCGGACGGCCACAACGCACGCAAGGCGCCTTGGTAGCCGGCGAGAAACGCCAGCCCGGGCGACGCTGCCAGGCGGCCGCCGAGCACCGCCAGTTCGAACGGGCTGGCCGTCTCACCGAGGCGTTCGTGCAGCGCGACATACCAGTCATCCAGCGCGGCTGCAGCCGGCAAGTGATCGCAGGTTTCCAACAGACGCTGCCAGGGCATGGGGATTCTCCTTAGAGCCTGAACTCGATGCGCACGCCGCGAAGCGTACGGAATAAAACCGCTGAGCACGCACAGTGCGCGCGGGGGCAAATCGTCTCAATCAGGATGCGCGTGCAGCCCAGCCGAACCGCAGCTGGCCGGCTGTCACGCAAGCATCACCAATTGTTCATGGCGGTGACACCCCGACTACCTAAGTTGAGCTTGCACAACAAAGTCGACTGGCCGCAACCCATAAAGGCTGGCTTACGGAGGCTCTACATGAACCAAATTGCTCGCTCCACCCCAAGCGATGCCGCGCCACGCCGTCTGCAAGCCGAGCGCCTGACTGGCGAACATGCACTCCGCGAAGCTCAGGCGCTGCGCTTTCAGGTCTTCAGTGCCGAGTTCGGCGCCAAACTCAAGGGCGCCGAACTCGGCCTGGACATGGATGACTACGACGGCCACTGCGCGCATATCGGCGTCCGTGACCTCGCCAGCGGCCAATTGGTCGCCACCACCCGGCTGCTCGATCATCGCGCCGCGGCCAGCCTCGGTCGCTACTACAGCGAGGAGGAATTCAGCCTGCACGGTCTGGCCGGATTGCAAGGCCCGGTGCTGGAGATCGGTCGCACCTGTGTCGACCCGGCTTACCGCAACGGCGGGACCATCGCCGTGCTGTGGAGCGAACTGGCCGAGGTGCTCAACGAAGGCAGCTATCGCTACCTGATGGGCTGCGCAAGCATCCCCATGCAGGACGGCGGTATCCAGGCGCAGGCGATCATGCAGCGCCTGCGCGAACGCTATCTGTGCAACGAGCACCTGCGCGCCGAACCCAAGCTGCCGCTGCCGAGCCTGGAGGTGCCGAGCAACGTCATCGCCGAGCTGCCACCGCTGCTCAAGGCCTATATGCGCCTGGGCGCGAAGGTTTGCGGCGAGCCTTGCTGGGACCCGGATTTCCAGGTCGCCGACGTGTTCATCCTGCTCAAGCGCGACGAGCTGTGCCCGCGCTACGCCCGGCACTTCAAGGCGGCCGTATGAACCTGGCGACGCGGTTGCGCCGGTATGCGCGCATCGCCCGCCTGCTGGCGACGCTCGGCCTGGGCATCGGCTTGGCAGGTTGCGCCGCCGCGCTCGAACGGTTCGGCTACCGCCAGTTGGCGACCTGGCGCGGACGCTGGTGCCGGCGCTATCTGGTGCTGCTGAGTAAGGCCCTGCCGTTTCGCGTCGAGATGCATGGCCAGGTGCCGACAACCCCGATGTTGTGGGTCAGCAACCATGTATCGTGGACCGACATTCCGCTGCTCGGCATGCTCGCGCCGTTGGCGTTCGTGTCCAAGGCCGAGGTGCGCCATTGGCCGCTGGCCGGCTGGTTCGCGCAGCAGGCCGGCACGCTGTTCATCCGCCGCGGCGCCGGCGACAGCACGATGCTCCAGCACAGCATGGGCGAATGCCTGCGCGGCGGGCGGGCGCTGTTGCTGTTCCCCGAAGGCACCAGCACCGACGGCCGAGCGCTGCGTACCTTCCATGGTCGCCTGCTCGGCTGCGCGATCGACTCCGGCGTGGCGGTACAGCCGGTCGCCATTAGCTATCACCGCGGCGGCCAAGCCGATCATACGATCGCGCCATTCGTTGGCAACGACGATCTGCTCTCCCATCTGCTGCGCCTGTTTGCCGAGCCGCGTCTGGAAGTACGCATCGAGCTGCTCACCCCGCTCGCCAGCCACGGCGTGCAGCGTGCCGAGTTGGCGCGTCAGGCGCAGTTGGCGGTGCACACGGCGCTGTTCGGTGCCGCGCAGTCACAGCCATTGGCGGCGTGAAGAGCCCCTAACGTGAGTTTTCCAAGATTGCAGAGTCGTAGAGTGGGTTAGCCGTAGGCGTAACCCACCGCCCCTACTCGGCACGGGTGTGCATGCCCGCACCGCTTGTGGGTTACGCCGCTGCGCGGCTAACCCACCCTACAAAAGCGGTGCGCACGGCTGGAAATTTGTCCTGCTCCGGCCGCCCTTCAATCGCGAATGAATTCGCTCCTACAGCGGGGAACCAACGCCTCCGCAGATTCGTAGGGCGGGTTAGCCGCAGGCGTAACCCGCCGGCCGAACGCGGTGCTCAACGCGCGGTTGTTGGCAGGTTACGCCGCTGCGCGGCTAACCCACCCAGAAGCTGCGCTTAACCTCTTAAGACACGCGCCTCTCGGGCAAATTTCTGCAGCTCGGGATAAAAGGCCAGGAAGTCTTCGCTGAGCGGATCGTATAACCGCGCCACTTCGTCCATCACCCCATCCAGCACCTCGGGGCGCGACAGGCGGTGGCCGATATTGCCGATCACCTGGCCGATCACCGTGTAGTTCTCGTAGCTACCCAGCCAGTCCTGCGCGGCCATGCGCGGCGCCAGCAGGGCCAGACGCTCCGGCAAGGCCGGCTCGGCTTCCAGAACCCGGTACACCCGACTGGTGAACACGCCCAGCGGCTCATCGGCGAACAATGCCCAGTTGCGCGCCAGGCAATGATCGAAGAACACATCCAGGACGATGCCGGCCACCCGCCGCCGCTCGACGGGAAAGCGCGCCTTGGCCTGGATCACCAGCGGATGCTGATCGGTGAACGCGTCGATGCGCCGATGCACGCGGATTGCCGCCTCGATATCCGCCGCATAGCGTCCGGCGAGCAGGCCTTTGACGAAATCGCCGTACAGGCTGCCGAGCAATTGCGCCGGCTGCGAGCCGCCGAGATGCAGGTGGGCGAGATAGTTCATGGCGATTCCAGCGAAGACGCGCGAGGCGCATCGATGCCCTATGGTGCGCACCCAATGGGCGGCTGGGCAAATCATCATGAGCCTCGATAGTGACTATCGGTCGAATCGATCCTATATCGCTTTTGAGCGATATATAGTTCGTCGCAATCCGATATACGCCGGTTCCGCCATGACCATCGACTTCGACGAAATCATCAAAGCCCTCGCCCACCCAGTGCGCCGCGACATGCTGCATTGGTTGAAAGACCCGCAGCGGCATTTCGTCGAACAGGATCACCCGTTTGACATCGGCGTCTGCGCCGGCAAGTTCGATCAGCGCACCGGCCTTTCCCAGTCCACCGTGTCGGCGCATCTGGCGACTCTGCAGCGCGCCGGTCTGGTGACCAGTCGGAAAGTCGGCCAATGGAACTTCTTCAAGCGCAATGAACCGCTGATCGCCGAATTTCTTCGCCAGATGAGCGAACAGCTGTAGCTCACAACCTACTGCCACAACCCTCTACCTAGGAGCAGGCTCATGCCCCCTGCGCTACTCGTTCTCGCTTTGTCCGCGTTTGCCATCGGCACCACGGAATTCGTCATCATGGGCCTGCTGCCGGATGTCGCCGCCGATCTCGGCGTGTCGATTCCCGGCGCCGGTTGGCTGGTCACCGGTTACGCCCTGGGCGTGGCAATTGGCGCACCGTTCATGGCGTTGGTCACCTCGAGCTGGCCGCGCAAAGCCGCGCTGCTGTCGCTGATGAGCATCTTCATCGCTGGCAACCTGTTCTGCGCCCTGGCCAGCGACTATCAGATGCTGATGCTCGCCCGCGTCATCACCGCACTGTGCCACGGCGCCTTCTTCGGCATCGGCTCGGTGGTCGCCGCCAGCCTGGTGCCAGAAAATCGCCGCGCCTCAGCGGTGGCGCTGATGTTCACCGGCCTGACTTTGGCCAACGTGCTTGGCGTACCGCTGGGCACCGCGCTCGGCCAGGCCGCTGGGTGGCGCTCGACCTTCTGGGCGGTGACGGTGATCGGCGTGCTCGCCCTGATCGGCCTGCGGCGCGTGCTGCCCAGCAAGCGCGATGAAGAAAAAGCCGATCTGCGCAGCGAGATCCGCGCCCTGCGCAATGGCAGCTTGTGGCTGGCACTGAGCACCACGGTGCTGTTCTCCGCCGCGGTGTTCGCCCTGTTCACCTACATCGCCCCGCTGCTCGGCGAGATCACCGGCGTGTCGCCCAGCGGCGTGACCTGGAGCCTGCTGCTGATCGGCCTGGGCCTGACGCTCGGCAACGTGCTCGGCGGACGTCTGGCGGACTGGCGCTTGCAGACCACCCTGCTCGGCGTGTTCGCCAGCCTGGCCCTGCTTTCCACGCTGTTCGCCTGGACCAGCACGGCGCTGGTGCCGGCCGAAGTGACCCTGTTCCTCTGGGCCACCGCCGCGTTCGCCGCCGTCCCGGCGCTGCAAATCAACGTTGTGGCCTTCGGTGCCGGCGCACCGAATCTAGTCTCAACCCTGAATATCGGCGCATTCAACCTGGGCAATGCCCTGGGCGCCTGGATCGGCGGAGTGGTAATCGCCGAAGGTTTTGGCCTTACCCGTGTGCCGCTGGCGGCCGCGGTGCTCGCCGTACTGGCGCTGATCGCCACCCTGCTCACGTTCACCACCCGCAAAGCCGAGCCAGCATTGGCTCTGAGCGAATAAGGAGGATTTTCCCATGGCCACACTTTTCGACCCGATCCAGATCGGCGACCTGAACCTCGCCAACCGCATCATCATGGCGCCGCTGACCCGCTGCCGCGCCGATGAAGGCCGCGTACCCAACGCGCTGATGGCCGAGTATTACGCCCAGCGCGCCTCGGCCGGGCTAATCCTCAGCGAGGCCACGTCGGTGACCCCGATGGGCGTCGGCTACCCCGACACCCCGGGCATCTGGTCCGACGCCCAAGTGCGCGGCTGGAGCAACGTCACCAAGGCCGTACATGCCAACGGCGGCAAGATCATGCTGCAACTGTGGCACGTCGGGCGGATTTCCGACCCGCTGTACCTGAACGGCGAGTTGCCGGTCGCGCCCAGCGCCATCGCCGCCAAGGGCCATGTCAGCCTGATACGCCCGTTGAAGGATTACGTGACCCCGCGCGCCCTGGATACTGAGGAGCTTGCCGATATCGTCGAGGCCTATCGCGTCGGTGCCGAGAACGCCAAAGCCGCCGGTTTCGACGGCGTGGAAATCCACGGCGCCAACGGCTACCTGCTCGACCAGTTCCTGCAGGACAGCACCAACCAGCGCACCGACCAATACGGCGGCTCGATCGAGAACCGCGCCCGCCTGCTGCTGGAAGTCACCGATGCGGCGATCTCGGTCTGGGGCGCCGGGCGCGTCGGCGTGCACCTGGCACCGCGCGCCGACTCGCACGACATGGGCGACTCCGACCGCGCCGCAACCTTCGGCTATGTAGCCCGCGAATTGGGCAAACGCGGCATCGCGTTTATCTGTTCCCGGGAAAAACTCGCCGACGACAGCCTCGGCGTCGAGCTGAAAGCGGCGTTTGGCGGCGTGTACATCGCCAACGAACGCTTCACCAAGGACGCTGCCAACGCGCTGCTGGCCGACGGCAAAGCCGATGCGGTGGCGTTTGGTGTGCCGTTTATCGCCAACCCCGACCTGCCGGCCCGCTTCGCCCAGGATGCCGCGCTGAACCAGGCGCACCCGGAAACGTTCTACGCCCAGGGGCCGGTCGGTTACATCGACTACCCGCGGATGTGAGTCGTCGATAGATGGGTGAACCGCACTCTATCGCTCACGCAGAAACCAAAACGCCGCGCAATTGCGCGGCGTTTTGTTTGCTCCCTCGCCTCCAGTGGCGTAGCCCGGATGCAATCTGGGAAAAGAGTTGCCTGCCCCGGATTACATCCGGGCTACGGATTACCCCCTTGCAAACCGAGCCGGCCGCCCTCTCCCCCTGCCCCTCTCCCACAGGCGGGAGAGGGGAGCTTGAGCGAGTCTTTCCGGTGAGAGCCTCATCGCGCCGTCAACTGTGCGGCGCTTTGCTTTTGTCCCCTCGCCCCTCCGGGGAGAGGGCTAGGGAGAGGGGGCGGTCGACAGGGAATTCTAATCCTGCCGCCAACGCTTGGCGGCAGACTGGTCGCTGCAACGACCTTCGACCCAGCGCGGGCCATCGGCGGTGTCTTCCTTCTTCCAGAACGGCGCGCGGGTTTTCAGGTAATCCATGATGAAGTCGCACGCCGCGAACGCGGCCTGGCGATGGGCGCTGGCGGTGCCGACGAAGACGATCGGCTCGCCCGGCTTCAATGGGCCGACGCGATGGAGGATCTCGACCTTGAGCAGCGGCCAGCGCGTCTCGGCCTCGGCGACGATCTTCGCCAGGGCCTTTTCGGTCATCCCTGGCGCGTGCTCGAGGAGCATGCCGGAGACGTCCTGACCGTCGTTGAAATCGCGCACGTAGCCGACGAAGCCAACCACCGCGCCAACGCCGACATGCGCGGCGTGCATGGCATTCAATTCGACGCCCGGATCAAAGGCCGCGGCCTGCACGCGAATCGCCATTTCAGCCTCCCGTCACCGTGGGGAAGAACGCCACCTCGTCGCCATCCTGGACGGATTCGTCGAGGCTGCACAGCTCCTGATTGCGCGCGCACATCAGGTTCTGCTCGTCGAGCACCACCCACACCCCGCCGCGGGCGAGCAGATGCCGACGCAGGTCGTCGAGGCTGGCGAAGGCGGCCTGCCAGGCCAGCTGCTCGCCGTCGAGGCCAAGCGCCTCGCGGTAGCGGGCGAAGTACTGCACGCGAATCATTGTTGATCCTCGGCCTTGAAGTGGCCGCTCTTGCCGCCGAGCTTCTCCAGCAGGCGCACGCTTTCGATGACCATGCCGCGATCCACCGCCTTGCACATGTCATAAATCGTCAGGGCGGCGACGCTGGCGGCGGTCAGCGCTTCCATTTCCACCCCGGTCTGCCCGGCCAGCTTGCAGCGCGCTTCGATGCGCACGGCATCTTCGCCACAGGCTTCGAGCTGGACTTTAACGCTGGTGAGCATCAGCGGGTGGCACAGCGGGATGAGATCGGAAGTTTTCTTCGCCGCCTGGATGCCGGCGATACGCGCCACGGCGAATACATCGCCCTTGGGATGCGCGCCGTCGACGATCATCCGTAAGGTTTCCGGACGCATGCGCACCAGCGCTTCGGCCACCGCCTCACGGGAAGTCACCGCTTTGTCGGTGACATCGACCATGTTGGCGCGGCCTTGGGAATCGAGATGGGTCAACACAGCGGGGTCTCCTCAAGCGGGCCGGTGGCAGCCCGCGGCTGGAGAATTGTATACAAAAAACCGCCTGGATCGGCGAGTGCCGTCCGGCGGCAGTCCATAGCCCGGATGCAATCCGAGGAAGCCGACCACTCCACCTCCCCGGATTGCATCCGGGCTACCTATGGCGCGTTACATATTGGCTTCGGCGTATTCCGCGAGGATCGAGCGCGGCACCCCTTGCAGGGTGATGTGCACACCGTGCGGGAAGTCCTTGAAGCGCTCGGTCAGGTAGGTCAGGCCCGAGCTCGGCGCCGACAGGTACGGCGTGTCGATCTGCGCCAAGTTGCCGAGGCAGACCACCTTCGAGCCGGTGCCGGCGCGGGTGATGATGGTCTTCATCTGGTGCGGGGTGAGGTTTTGGCATTCGTCGATGAGGATCAGGCTCTGCTGGAAGCTGCGCCCGCGAATGTAGTTCAGCGATTTGAACTGCAACGGTACCTTTTGCAGGATGTAGTCGACGCTGCCGTGGGTGCTCTCATCGTCCATGTGCAGGGCTTCGAGGTTGTCGGTGATGGCGCCGAGCCAAGGTTCCATCTTCTCCGCCTCGGTGCCGGGCAGGAAGCCAATTTCCTGGTCCAGACCCTGCACGCTACGGGTGGCGATGATGCGCCGGTAGCGCTTGCTGACCATGGTCTGCTCAATCGCCGCGGCCAGCGCCAGAATGGTTTTACCCGAGCCGGCGGCGCCGGACAGGTTGACCAGATGAATGTCCGGATCGAGCAAGGCATACAACGCCAGCGCCTGATAAATATCCCGCGGACGCAGCCCCCAGGCTTCCTGATGCATCAGCGGTTCCTGATGCAGATCGAGGATCAGCAACTCGCCGCCTTCGATGCCCTTGATCCAGCCGACGAAACCTTGCGCATCGACGATGAATTCGTTGATGTGCACCGCCGGCAAATTATCGGTGAGCTGCACGCGGTGCCAGGTACGACCGTGGTCCTGGCGGGTTTCCACGGTGCTGACGCGGTCCCAGAAGGAGCCGTCGAGGGTGTGATAGCCACGCGGTAACAGGGAAATATCGTCGACCAGTTGGTCGGTGTGGTAGTCCTCGGACTCGATACCGCAGGCCCGCGCCTTGAGGCGCATGTTGATGTCCTTGGTGACCAAGACCACGGACAGACCATGTTTGCGGCTCTTCAGCTCGACCAGTTGATTGATGATTTTGTTGTCGTTGAGGTCTTCCGGCAGCCAGGTGATCGGCTCGGCACGCTTGCTCATCAGAATCGACAGGAAGCCGCAACTGCCGCCGGTTTCCCTCGGGATGGGCACACCGTGCTCGACTTCATCGGGATTGGCCCCGCCAAGGATCTTGTCGATCAGGCGAATGGCCTGGCGGCATTCGGCGGCGACGCCTTGCTTGCCGGTTTTGAGCTTGTCCAGTTCCTCCAGAACCGTCATGGGGATGGCGACGTGGTGCTCTTCGAAGTTGAGCAAGGCATTGGGATCGTGGATCAGCACATTCGTATCGAGGGCGTAGAGCGTCGGGGCGGTGCGGCTTGAGCGTCCGTGGTCATCCATACTCGGTCACCTTCTGATAGGGCCAGGCGACGGAATGCCGAAACGGCGCTCCGCCGCAGAGAGACCGCCGCCTTCTCGGGCCGCGGCGCAAGAAGTGCAAGCAAGGTATGGGCCGATGGCCGCCACCTGTGTCTGCAGGGTTCGACGGTCTACCTCGTTAATACTCCAATAAAGATGACAGTAAAAAGCACTTTTTACCCGATGCCGGCTTTTTTCTCAGAGCGACGAAAAGCCCTTGGCGCTAGCGGAAACGACCGTTAAAGTCCGAAGTCCTACCCCCGGTATCCTGCTCCTGGATGCCGCAGCGATTGACCTCCACCGTCACATGCACCAACTCCCTGAAAACCGCCAGGCAAGCCTTGTAGCGGTCGGCCGGGATATCGCTGTGGGTCACCAGGCTGATAATGCAGGCGTACTGCGCGCGCCCGACCCGCCACAGGTGCAAATCGGTCACTTCGGTATCGTCCTCGCGCTCCACGGCGGTGCGCACCTGCTGCACCAGCGGGCTGTCCATCTCCCGGTCGAGCAACACTTTGCCGGTGTCGATCAGCAGGCCCTTGATCCACAGGGCGATGAGCAGCGAACCGACCAGGCCCATCAGCGGGTCCAGCCAGTTCCAGCCGAACAGCTTGCCACCGAGCAAGGCGACGATCGCCGCCACCGAGGTCAGCGCATCCGCCAGCACGTGCAGGAACGCCGCATGGCGATTGAGGTCTCGGCCGATATCCGCCACCTGATCGTGATCGTGATCGTGATCGTGATCGTGATCGTGATGAGCATGCCCGTGGTGATGCTCGTGCTGGTCGCGCAACAGCCAGGCCGACCAGAGGTTGACCGCCAGCCCCAAGCCGGCAATCCACAACGCCTGATCGAAGGCGATCTGCGCCGGCGACCACAATCGCCACAGCGACTCGACCGCCATCAGCACCACCACAACCACCAGCAATACCGCGCTGGCAAAGCCGGCGAGTACCTCGATCTTCCAGGTGCCGAACGCAAAACGCGGGTCATCCACGTAACGCCGGGCCAGCAGATAGGCCAGTGCACTCAAACCGATGGCAACCATGTGCGAGGCCATGTGCCAACCGTCAGCCAGCAGCGCCATGGAGTTGAACCAGTAACCGGCGGCAATCTCCACCAGCATGGTTACCCCGGTCAGCGCAGCGACCCGCCAGGCTTGTCGTTCGGCACCCGACTCAAGCGGGCGGTAATCGTGGGAAGGCTCCCAGCGCGAATGGTTGCAGGCCGTCATCTCGGCTCCTCATCAAGGCAGGTACTGATGAGATGGTATAGCCGCAGCCAGAAGAAAAAACGCCGCGACCGCCCCACTTACGGGTCGATCACGGCGTTGAGAAGCTTCCTGTAGGAACGAATGAATTCGCGAACATGGCAACACCTCGTTGCCCCATCGCGAATGAATTCGCTCCTACAGATGCGCGCTGCGCTTAGTTGACGGCGCGAGTCCGGCCTTCCCAGTAGGGCGCGCGCAAATCCTTCTTGAGGATCTTGCCGGCGCCGGACAGCGGCATGCTGTCGCGGAATTCGACGGTCTTCGGGCACTTGTAGCCGGCGATGAACTCGCGGCAATGGCTGCGCAGGTCTTCTTCGCTGGCCATGGCACCGGGCTTGAGGATGACCACCGCGTGCACCGCCTCGCCCCAGGTGTCGTGGGGAACGCCGATCACCGCGCAGAGCGCCACCGCCGGGTGCTTGCCCAGGGCGTTCTCGACCTCGGCCGAGTACACGTTCTCGCCGCCGGTGACGATCATGTCCTTGACCCGGTCGACGATGAAGATATAGCCCGCGTCGTTCATCCAGGCGGCGTCGCCGGTACTAAACCAGCCATTCTGGACGGACTTGGCGGTTTCCTCCGGCTTGTTCCAGTAGCCCTGCATCAGCGACGGGCCCTTGATGAGGATCTCGCCGACACCACCGCGCGGCAGCTCCTGACCCTGTTCGTCGGCAATCTTCAGCTGCAGGCCGGCGATGGCCTTGCCGGCCGAGAGGTACAGACCGTTGGCACGCCCTTCCGGGCCATGGTTCTCATGCAGATTGAGCGTCACCACCCCGGCGTTCTCGGTCATGCCATAGGCGTGGGTGAACTCGATGCCGGCAGGCAGCAGTTCTATCGCCCGTTCGAGCACGGCGGCATTCATCGGTGCGGCGCCGTAGCTGATGCGTTTGAGGCTGCTCAGGTCGGTTTCGGCGAACTTGGGATGCGCTAACAAGGCCTGGAGCATGGTCGGCACCAACAGGGCTTCGGTGATTCGCTCGCGCTGAATGGTTTCCAGCACTTCGACCGGTTCGTAGTAGGGCAGATAGGCATTGGTCGCGCCGGCGATCACGCGCTGGGCGACCAGCCCCATGCCAGCGACATGGAACATCGGCGAGGTGATCAGCACCAACGAATCATTGGCCACCGGGCAGGAGGTCATGCGCATCATGGCGCAGGACCACAGGCCCTGGTGCGACAGCATCACGCCCTTGGGCAGGCCGGTGGTGCCGCCGGTATACATGATCAGCGCCAGGTCGTCACCGCCGTGACAGGTGTCTTCCATCGGCGTGGAGTCGAGGATCAGGCGCTCGTACGACAGCATGCCGGCTGGTGTTTCACCGTCGCCGGCATGGATGATGATGGGCTTGCGCCGGGCAGTGGCGAGAATGCCCTCGACCAGCGGCAGGTGATGGTCGTCGACGATCAGGATCTTGGTGTCACAGTCATCCAGCGAATAGACAATCTCCGGCACGCTCCAGCGGAAGTTCACTGGGTTGAGCACCGCGCCCATCCACCAACCGGCCAGCATGTATTCCTGATAACGGTCGGAGTTGAACGCCAGCATGCCGACCCGCTCCCCCGCCTGCAGGCCCAGGCCACTCAACCCGGCCGCCAGGCGCGCGACACGGTCGACCAGCTCGCGATAGGTACGGCGCCGGCCGCGGAAGATGGTGGCGACTCGCTCGGGAGTCATCTGCAGGGAAATGTGCAGGCCATGGGTCAGGTGCATGGGGAAACCTCAACAGCGTAGTTTCTTATGGATGGTCAGCATCCTAAGAGCATATGCCCATCGGGGGCATGGCCCGAACGAATGATAGCGACCGACTCGCCGGCATGGTCCAAACGAACCAAGCCCCTGACGCACCGAGGCACATGGGGCGGTCGCCGGGGGATCAGTTGACGCCCTTGCCTTTGCCTTTCCAGTAGGGCTCGCGCAGGTCGCGCTTGAGGATCTTGCCGGCGCCGGACAGCGGCAGGCTGTCACGAAACTCGATGCTCTTCGGGCACTTGTAGGCGGCAATAAGCTCGTGGCAATGCCGGCGCAGCTCATCGTCGTCGGCTTGGGCACCGGGCTTGAGCGTGACCACTGCGTGCACCGCCTCGCCCCAGATATCGTGGGGGATGCCGATCACCGCGCACATGGCGATCGCCGGATGCTTGGCCAGGGCGTTCTCGACCTCCGCCGAATAGACGTTCTCGCCGCCGCTGATGATCATGTCCTTGACCCGGTCGACGATGAACACATAGCCCTGCGCGTCCATGTAGGCGGCGTCACCGGTGTACAGCCAACCGTCCTTGAGCGCCTTGGCGGTCTCCTCCGGCTTGTTCCAGTAGCCCAGCATCACGGTCGGGCCCTTGCAGATGATCTCGCCCACGGTGCCACGCGGCACTTCGTTACCCTGCTCGTCGACGATCTTTGCGGTGAGGCCGACCAGCGGCCTGCCGGCAGAACGGTACAGGCCGCTGGCGCGGGCTTCCGGACCATGGTTTTTCGGTGGATTGATAGTGATCACCGGCGAATTCTCGGTGAGCCCGTAGGTGTGATAGAACTGCGTCTGCGGCAGCACTGCCAGCGCATGTTCGAGCACCGTGGCGTTGATCGGCGAAGCACCGTAGGCGATGCGTTTGAGGCTGCTGAGGTCGAATTCCTTGAAGCGCGGGTTGGCCAGCAGGATCTGCAGCATGGTCGGCACCAGCATGATCTCGGCGACCTTCTCGCGCTGGATGGTCTCCATCACCTCGATCGGCTCAAAGAACGGCACATAGGCGTTCGCCTCGCCCTGGATCACCCGCGCGGCGACCCGCGACAGGCCGGCGGTGTGGAACAGTGGGGCGACGTTCAGGCACACGGTATCGTTCAGCGGCTCCAGCGCAGCCATGCGCATCAGCGCGCTGGTCCACAGGTTGGCGTGCGACAGCATCACGCCCTTGGGCAGGCCGGTGGTGCCCCCGGTGTAGAGGATCACCGCGAGGTCATCGCCACCGCGCCAGCTGTCCTCAATCGGCGCGGACTCGGCAATTAGTCGCTCGAACGACAGCATGCCGGCCGGCGCTTCGCCGTCGTCGGCGTGAATCAGGATCGGCTTGCGTTTGGCGCCGGCGACGATCGCCTCGACCAGCGGCAGGTGGGCGTTGTCGACAATCAGCACGCTGGTGTCGCAGTCATCCAGCGAGTAGATGATTTCCGCCGCGCTCCAACGAATGTTCACCGGGTTGAGCACCGCGCCAGCCCACCAGCCGGCCAGCATGTATTCCTGGAAGCGATCAGAGTTGAGCGCCAGCATGGCGATCCGCTCGCCGCTCTTTACACCTAGGTCCTGCAGACCACCGGCCAGCCGTGCGACGCGCTCACCGTGCTCACGGTAGGTGCGATAGCGACCACGATAGATGGTCGCAACGTTCTCCGGCGTCATCTGCAACGACGTGTGTAGGCCTTGTGTCAGGTGCATGGATCACTCCCGCGGTTGTTTTTATTAAGCGCATATCCTAGAACCCACCCGCGCCGACGGGCATAGACCAAAGGGGCGATAGTCTGCCCAGATGGCCCATGGTCCGAATGAACCAGCCCTCTCCGTAGCGGCTGTGCCGGCCCCGTGTCGATATCGGAGAGCACGCTTCATCAGTCGCAGGCGCGCAACGGGACTCAAGCCGGTAGAATCCGCCATCGCTTCAAGGAGTAGCCCCATGCTGATGGTGATTTCCCCGGCCAAGACCCTCGACTACGAGACGCCGCCGACCACCCCGCGCTTTACCCAGCCCGAATACCTCGACCACGCCCAGGAACTGATCGGCCAGCTGCGCGAACTGACCCCGCCGCAGATCGCCGAGCTGATGCACCTGTCCGACAAGCTCGCCGGCCTGAATGCCGCGCGCTTCGGCAGTTGGCATCCGCAGTTCACGCCCAGCAATGCCAAGCAGGCGCTGCTGGCATTCAAGGGCGATGTCTATACCGGGCTGAACGCTGAGGACTTCAGCGAGGCCGACTTTGATTTCGCCCAAGAACACCTGCGCATGCTCTCCGGCCTGTATGGCGTGCTGCGCCCGCTCGACCTGATGCAACCGTATCGCCTGGAGATGGGCACCAAGCTGGCCAATGCGCGCGGCAAGGATTTGTATGCGTTCTGGGGCGAGCGCATCAGCGGCTGGTTGAATGAGGCGCTAGCAGCCCAGGGCGATCAAGTGCTGCTCAATCTGGCATCCAACGAGTACTTCGGCGCGGTGCAGCGCAAGGTCTTGAGCGCGCGGATCATCGACACCGAATTCCGCGACCTGAAAAACGGCCAGCACAAGATCATCAGCTTCTACGCCAAGAAGGCTCGCGGTCTGATGGCTCGCTATGTGATCAAGCAGCGCCTGACTGATCCTGCTGGCCTGAAGGATTTCAGCGAGCAGGGCTATCGCTATGCGCCGCAGCTGTCCAGCAGCGACAAGCTGATCTTCCTGCGCGATACGCCCGCAGATTGATCAGTTAGAGCCGTGCAAACAAAAAGCCCCGCAATTGCGGGGCTTTTTTTGGCCGGGGGAAACGCGATCAGTTCGTAGGGTGGGTTAGCCGTAGGCGTAACCCACCGAGCAGGCTGGACACCGGTGTCCTAGGTGACGCCGCTGGTGGGTTACGCCGCTGCGCGGCTAACCCACCCTACAAAAGCGATGCACAACACTTAATGGGTACATTTGTTTACAGGGCGAAACGCGATCAGCGGGCGTTGAGCTGCTGCTGAAGGTTCTGCACCTGCGCTTGCAGGGCGCTGATGTTTCGCGTGACCTGGGCGCGGAAGGCGTCGAACTCGGCGGTGCTGCTCTGCCCTGCACGGTTTTCCTGCTGGCTTTTCAGCACCAGCAAATCCTCTTCCAGACGGCCGATGGCGACGTTGGGGTTACCTTGCTTTTTCAGCGATTCGACGGCGCTGCTCAGACCGTCCAGCTGCGCAGCGAGCTTGCTCTGCTCGCCCTGCGCGCCTTTCAAGATGGCCTGTTCATTAACCAGTGCCTGCAGTTTGTCGGCGAGTTTACCGTCGGCATCCTGCTGCGCCTTGAGATCGCCGCTCAGTTGCTCGAAGCGCTTGCCGTGCCCGCCCTGCTGACCGCTCAACGTCTGCAGTTGGCGACTCAACTCACTGACCTGACTATCCAGCTTTTTGACCTGCAGGCGCAGCGCTTCGCTGCCGGTAGTCACGTTCGACTCGGTGGCCACCACCTTGCCGGAAATATCCTTGATCCGCCCAGCCGCTTCCTCACTGATGCGCGCGAAGCTTTCCTGGGTGGCCACCAACTGCTGGCTCATCAAGCCGATCTGCTGATGGCTCCACCAGCCCAAGCCGCCCAAGGCGATAACCAAGGCGCCGACCAGTGCCCACAGCGGCCCGGTATTGACGCTTTTGACCGCAATCGGCGTGTGATTGGCGTGGTGGTGATTGTTGGCGTAATCGCCTTCATGCGCCCGGGCAGAGCCGGCGAATGTGTGATCACGCGAGTCGGTGGTCAGGCTGGGCAAGTTATCCAGTTCGTCGAGAGCATCGTTACGCATGGGTGAACCTTCAGGAGAGTGCGGTCGCACGCAGTGCCGCGAAGTATACCGTGAAGCACCCGGCCCATCAGCGCCGCGCTAGGGAAGTGCGCTGCGCACCGCGACAGAGCGTCATCAGCCAGTCGACCGCCCTGCAGCCCTTTAGTTTCGCGTTTTGAGAACTGGTACAGCATTTGCTAATTCCCTTGCGAGGCGTCTAGGAGGCGCCTTGCAGGATGAAGCGACAACAGGCACGGCATAGCGTGCGCTTCATCGAGCGGTTCACGGATGAACGACTCGCAGCATTCTCTCTCGGGGACTCATGCATGGAACTGACCAAGGCTGTACTGGACTGCATGCAGGTATTGCGGCGCCGGTTGCGTGAAGAACAAGCAGTGGATATTCGCCTGAGCCAACCCGGCGCGGTGCCCAGCATGCTGGCCGCCTGCGCAGACTCGACGAACGAGGAAACCCGCCTGCTGGGCGAACGCCTCAGCGAACTGTGCGGCATCCGCCTGGTGCAACCGGCCCCGCCACCGGCGCCGATGTTGAGCGAAGCCGAACTGATCGAAAAATACACCCGTTATATGGGTCCGCTGCGCGGCTAAGAGCCTGTTCACGATCTGCTGCGCGTCGGCCGTACTGCGTTAAAAACCGGGCTCAGATGCTTATTTACCCTCCGTTCTTCGCCCGTTTTATTCGCTGGCGCTCACCCTACGGGCCAGCCTTTGGCTGTTACTCCCGCTGGTCGTTGCGCCTTGCACGGCTCTAGCTCGCGAGATCGTGAACAGCTCTAAGGCAGCGTCAGTGCGGCTGGACAGCGCGCCACCAGGTGCAGAATTCGTCCAGTGCGGTCCACAGGCTGACCTGTGGATCGTAATCCAGCTCCGCGCGGGCTCGGCTGATATCCAGGGAAAAATCCTTGGCCATCACCGCCACCCCGAGGCGGAACAGACTCGGCTCCGGCCTCCCGGGTAATAGCTTGCAGACACTTTCGTTAAGCACTGCCGCGCCATATGCCAGGGCGTAGGGCATGTGCCGCGTCACCGGCGGCAAGTCGAGTTGGCGCAACACGTAATTGACCACGTCCCACAGCGGAATCGGCGCACCGTTGCTGATGTTGTAGACCTTGCCGAGCGCCGGCCCGGCGGCCAGCAGACTGCTGAACAGCGCATCATTGAGGTTGTGCACGCTGGTGAAATCGACCTTGTTCAGGCCGTTGCCGATGATCGACAAGCGCCCCTTGCGGTGCATGGCGATCAGCCGCGGGAAGATGCTCGTGTCGCCCGCGCCGGTGACGAACCGCGGACGCAGGGCGATCACCTCCAGGCCAAACTCCTCGGCGCCGAAGACTTTCTGCTCGGCGAGGTATTTGGTGGCGCCGTAATGATCGACGAACGTGGTCGGCACCTGCTCTTCGCGCAAGCCGACATGCGACTGACCGTCGAAATACACCGACGGCGAGGACAGATGCACCAGGCGCCGCACGCCTTGCTTGAGGCAGGCTTCGACGACGTTCTCGGTGACCGTGACGTTGGCCTGGTAGAAATGCTGATACTTGCCCCACACGCCCACCGCGCCGGCGCAATGCACCACCGCCTCGACATCCTGGCAAAGGCGCTGGACCAGCTCGGGATCGGACAGATCGCCCTGAATGAATTCGGCGCCGCGCTTGACCAGATGCTCGACCGCCTCGGGCCGGCGACCGTTGACCCGCACGCTCAAGCCCTGTTCCAGAGCAAAGCGGGCAAAACGTCCGCCAATGAAACCGCTCGCGCCGGTTACCAGAATCTTCATGCCTGCCGTCCTTTGTCTTGTTGTGCCTGCGACTCTAGCAAGGACCACCGGCCGATGCGCTGACGCCGTGAGCCAAGTCCATGGCCGTGCGATCCCCCGACTATGGTTGGGAAGCATCCGGCAGCGTTCGACTTCACTCCGCGTCTACCGTTGAATAGCCGCCACCGCCCAGCAGGTATCGGATATGAACAAGTCGCACTGGATGATTTACGGCGCCAATGGCTACACCGGCCAGTTGCTCGCCCGCGAGGCGGTACGCCAGGGTCTGACCCCGATCCTGGCCGGACGCAGTGTCGATGGCGTCGAGGCCATCGCCAGCGAGTTGCAGCTGCATGCGCGAATTTTCGATCTCGCCGATGCCGGCGCCAGCCGCAGCGCATTGGATGACGTCGCGGTGGTCGCGCATTGCGCCGGACCGTTCTCCGCCACCAGCGCGCCGATGATCGCCGCCTGCCTGGCCAGTGGCAGTCACTACGTCGATATCACTGGCGAGATTGCCGTGTTCGAACAGGCGCATGCTGAGGATGCCGCGGCGCAGGCCGCAGGTGTGGTGATCTGCCCGGGCGTGGGCTTCGATGTGATTCCCACCGACTGCCTGGCCGCCTGCCTCAAGCAGGCGCTGCCGGATGCCAGCCATCTGGCCCTGGGCTTCGACAGCGCCAGCGGTCTCTCGCCGGGCACCGCGAAAACCACCGTGGAAGGCCTCAAGCTGGGTGGCCAGATCCGTCAGGACGGGCGTTTGCGCAGCGTGCCGTTGGGTTTCAAGAACCGTGAGATCGACTTCGGCCGCGGCGCGAAGAACGCCGTGACGATTCCCTGGGGCGATGTGGCGACCGCCTACTACTCCACGGGGATCGCCAATATCGAGGTTTATCTGCCGATGCCCGCGGGCGTGGCGGCGGGCATGCGCGTGCTGACCCCGTTGCGCGGCCTGCTCGGCAAGCCCTTCGTGCAGAACTGGCTGAAAGCGCAGGTCAGTCGGCGCATCGCCGGGCCCGACACGCAGACCCGCGCGCGGCAGCCCACCTGGGTCTGGGGTGAGGCGCGCAACGCCCGCGGCCAGGTCAAAACCGCGCGACTGCAAACCGCCAATGGTTATGACGTCACCGTGCATGGCGCGCTGCTGGCCGTGCACCATTTGCAGAATTACCAGGGCGCGGGTGGTTACTTCACCCCATCGCAATTGTTCGGGCCGCGCTGCGTGGAGCAGTTGCCTGGTAGCGGATCGATCCTCATCGAATAGGCCCGGCGTTATCGAGCGCCGACCAGGTTATTCCAGCGGCACCAATACCGCGCCAGCGGTGCGCCGCAATTGCTCGGTCAACTGGTTGAGCAGCTCGCCGCCGTTACGCCAGTAATGCCAGTACAACGGCACATCGACACTGCGCCCCGGCAGCAGCTCGACCAACTCGCCACGGGCCAGTTCGGCGTGCACTTGCTGCTCTGGCACCAAGCCCCAACCGAGCCCGCCGGCGGTTAGGCGCACGAAGCCCTCGGAAGACGGGCACAGGTGATGAATGAAACTGCCCGCCACGCCCAACGCCGCCAGGTAGCGGTGCTGCAGCAGGTCGTCCGGGCCGAACACGATGGCCGGCGCGCGAGCCAGATCCTCGGCGCGCACGCCCGCCGGAAAGTGCCGCTGGATAAACCCCGGACTGGCCAGCGCGCGATAGCGCATGGCGCCCAACGGCAGACAGCGCGCGCCCGCCACCGGTTTGTCGCCGGCGCATACGCAACCGGCCACCTCGCCGGCACGCATGCGTTTGAGACCGACGTCCTGGTCTTCCACCACCAGATCGAGGAGCAAGCGCTGGCGCGCACAAAAATCCCCCACCGCACTCGCCCACCAAGTCGCCAGGCTGTCGGCGTTCAGGGCGATGCGCAGCCGCTCCGGCAATCCGCCTTCATCGAGCGCCGGCACCTGCCCCTGCAAATCGCGCTCGAGCAGACGGACTTGCTGCACATGGTTGAGCAAACGGCGGCCAATTTCCGTCGGCGCCGGCGGCGTCACCCGCATCAACACCGGCTGACCGACCCGCGCCTCGAGCAATTTGATCCGTTGCGACACGGCCGATTGCGACAAACCCAGCACTTGGGCGGCGCGCTCGAAGCCGGCTTGTTCGATCACCGCGGCAAGCGCGGCCAGTAATTTGTAATCGAACATCAGATTTCCTAATGATCCATCAGCATGATTGGTTTTTCTTATACACCCAACCCACTCACACTCGCCACTTAGTGGCCTGTGCGGTTAATTGGTTATCTCAAGTTCGGATGACTGAGGCTCTGAGACAAGGCGCCGCGACGAGTCATAGCAGGGCTATGGCGAGGAGCGGTAACGCAGTATCAGGGTCTCAGGCGCCGAAATTGACTAACTGAATTAACCAAACAGGCCACCCAACCTTTCCAGGAGCGGGTTGCCATGTGGCAGAGTTATCTCAACGGCTTGTTGGTCGCCATCGGCCTGATCATGGCGATCGGCGCGCAGAACGCCTTTGTCCTCGCCCAAAGCCTGCGCCGCGAACATCACCTGCCGGTCGCCGCGCTGTGCGTCTTGTGCGATGCGCTGCTGGTGGCCGCCGGTGTCTTCGGCCTGGCCAATCTGCTGGCGCACAGCCCGTTGTTGCTGGGCATCGCCCGCTGGGGCGGCGCGGCATTTCTGATCTGGTACGGGGTCAAGGCACTGCGCCGGGCGCTGTCTCCGCACGCCCTGCAGGAGGCCGCCGATGCCGGGCCACGCTCACGCCGCGCGGTGCTGTTGACCGCCCTGGCGGTGACCCTGCTGAACCCACATGTCTATCTGGACACCGTGCTGCTGATCGGCTCACTGGGCGCTCAACAAACCGAGCCCGGCGCCTATGTCCTGGGCGCCGCGAGCGCTTCATTACTGTGGTTTTTCAGCCTGGCCCTCGGCGCCGCATGGTTGGCGCCGGTGTTGGCTCGGCCGGCGACCTGGCGTCTGCTCGACCTGGGCGTGGCGGCCATGATGTTCAGCGTGGCGGCCCAATTGCTGCTTAACCAGTGAGCCACTGTCCGCGTCTGCGAGGGCGCTGCAGAGCCCCGCGCCGGGGCTTTTCCACACAGTTGCTGCGTGGTTATGCCTTCGGCCGAGTGCTATGATTCGGGGCCCACGGCGCAAAGAGTACAAACTCCCGCCGTATGTCTGGCCGCCCGTGAACGGCCTCGCCACATGCCAGTCAAAACATATTGTCGAGTCTGACTGCATCGCACCCTGACCTGAGGAGATAGACCATGGCTTTCGAATTGCCGCCACTGCCGTATGAGAAAAACGCTCTCGAGCCGCACATTTCCGCTGAAACCCTCGAGTACCATCACGACAAGCACCACAACACTTACGTGGTAAACCTGAACAACCTGGTGCCGGGCACCGAGTTCGAAGGCAAAACCCTGGAAGAGATCGTCAAAACCTCTTCGGGCGGCATCTTCAACAACGCCGCTCAGGTCTGGAACCACACCTTCTACTGGAACTGCCTGGCGCCTAACGCCGGCGGCCAACCGACTGGCGCTCTGGCCGATGCCATCAACGCGGCGTTCGGTTCCTTCGACAAGTTCAAGGAAGAGTTCAGCAAGACTTCCATCGGCACCTTCGGCTCCGGCTGGGGCTGGCTGGTGAAGAAGGCCGACGGCTCCCTGGCCCTGGCCAGCACCATCGGCGCCGGTTGCCCGCTGACCAGCGGCGACACCCCGCTGCTGACTTGCGACGTATGGGAACACGCCTACTACATCGACTACCGCAACCTGCGTCCGAAGTATGTCGAAGCGTTCTGGAACCTGGTCAACTGGGACTTCGTTGCGAAGAACTTCGCTGCCTGATCCTGCCAGGTTGTCTCGGCCACCCGCGTAGCGGGTAATGGGGTCAGCGCGCGAACGTGCCGCTCCTGAGGTTGCCAGCGCAAGTCGCTACAGCCACCGAGACACCCCCAAAAAACCCGGCCACGCCGGGTTTTTTTGTATCGCAGCCCCAACGCCAATTCGCTCTTTCCCCTGCAATGCCCGCCTTGCATCACCAGCGTCAAGAAATCATCTCGCAAACCCGACGAGTACCCTCAAGCCCCGGCGACTCGTACCGACATAATGTGGGAAAGCCATCTAACGTTTCACATTGGATGCTTTGGAGTCTGAACGCCGTACCGAACGGAAAGGTATGGTCCTTTGACTGCTACCCCGGCTTTACCAATACTCAGCGCGATTGAACGCCACCAGCATTCGAACAAGGAATCGGCATTTGAAGCTGGCACTCAAAAACAGCTTGTCTCTGAAACTGCTCCGCGTGGTGCTCCTCTCGGCTTTGGCGGTCGGCGTGGTGCTGAGCCTTGGGCAGATCATGTTCGATGCCCACAAAACCCGTCAGGCTGTGGCCATCGATGCGCAGCGCATTCTCGACATGTTCCGTGATCCCTCGACCCAGGCCGTCTACAGTCTCGATCGGGAAATGGGCATGCAGGTGATCGAAGGGCTGTTCCAGAATGAGGCGGTGCGCTACGCCGCCATCGGCCACCCCAACGAACCGATGCTGGCGGAAAAGTCCCGCGACCTGACCCCGCTGGCGAGCCGCTGGCTGACCGACCCGATCCTCGGCAAAGAACGCAGTTTCACTACCCGCCTGATCGGCCGTGGGCCGTACAGCGAGTATTACGGCGACCTGAGCATCACCCTCGACACCGCCCCTTACGGCGAGGACTTCCTGACCAGCTCGGTGATTATTTTTATCTCCGGCGTGCTCCGCGCGCTGGCCATGGGACTGGTGCTTTATCTGGTCTATCACTGGCTGCTGACCAAACCGCTGTCGAAAATCATCGAACACCTGAGCAGCATCAACCCAGACCGCCCCAGCGAGCACAAGCTGCCAATGCTCAAGGGTCATGAGCGCAACGAATTGGGTTTATGGATTAACACCGCCAACCAGTTGCTGTCTTCCATCGAACGCAACACCCACCTGCGCCGCGAGGCGGAAAACAGCCTGCTGCGCATGTCGCAATACGACTTCCTCACCGGCCTGCCCAACCGCCAGCAATTGCAGCAACAACTCGACCAGATCATTTCCGACGCCGGCCGCCTGCAGCGCCGCGTGGCCGTGCTGTGTGTCGGCTTGGACGACTTCAAAGGCATCAACGAACAATTCAGCTATCAGATCGGCGACCAGCTGCTGCTCGCGCTTTCCGACCGCTTGCGCAGCCACAGCGGCCGTCTCGGTGCCTTGGCACGCCTCGGCGGCGACCAATTCGCCCTGGTCCAGGCCAACATCGAGCAGCCGTATGAAGCCGCCGAACTGGCGCAGAGCATCCTCGACGACCTGGAGGCGCCCTTCGCCCTCGAGCAACAGGAAGTGCGCCTGCGCGCCACCATCGGTATCACCCTGTTCCCCGAAGATGGTGACAGCACCGAGAAGCTGCTGCAGAAAGCCGAACAGACCATGACCCTGGCGAAAAGCCGCTCGCGCAACCGTTATCAGTTTTATATCGCCAGCGTCGACAGCGAAATGCGCCGGCGCCGCGAGCTGGAAAAGGATCTGCGCGATGCGCTGGCGCTGGGTCAGCTGCATCTGGTCTATCAACCGCAGGTGGATTATCAGGACCACCGCGTGGTTGGCGTCGAGGCACTGCTGCGCTGGCAACACCCGCAACATGGCTTCGTGCCGCCGGACTTGTTCATTCCGCTGGCCGAACAGAACGGCAGCATCATTCCGATCGGCGAATGGGTTCTCGACCAGAGCTGCCGGCAGCTGCGCGAATGGCATGACCAGGGCTTCAGCGAACTGCGCATGGCCGTCAATCTGTCTGCCGTGCAGCTGCACCACGCGGAACTGCCGCGGGTGGTCAACAACATCATGCAGGCCTATCGCCTGCCGCCGCGCAGCCTGGAGCTGGAAGTCACCGAAACCGGCCTGATGGACGACATCACCACCGCCGCACAGCATCTGCTCAGCCTGCGCCGCTCCGGCGCGCTGATCGCCATCGACGACTTCGGTACCGGCTATTCATCGCTGAGCTATCTGAAGAGTCTGCCGCTGGACAAGATCAAGATCGACAAGAGTTTCGTCCAAGATCTGATGGAAGACGAGGACGATGCCACCATCGTCCGCGCCATCATCCAGCTGGGCAAAAGCCTCGGCATGCAGGTCATCGCCGAAGGCGTGGAAACCGCCGAGCAGGAGGCCTACATCATTGCCCAAGGTTGCAATGAAGGTCAGGGCTACCTGTACAGCAAACCGCTGCTGGCCCGTGATCTGACGCTGTTTCTCAAGCAATCGCGGCGCCTCAGCAATGCCGGCAATCCGGCCACGCTCTGAACCAGGCCCCGCGCGCCGGGCCGCACCACACTCTAGCAGGCCGTTGAAAAACTACTGCGCTCGGCTATACCGCGTTGAAATCAGGCTCAAAATGCTCATTTACCACTCGTAAACTGCGCTTTTTCGCCTGATTTCACCTTGCCTAGCCTTCGCTCGCTACGTTTTTCAACGGCCTGCTAGAACTGCTTTATCCCCAGCAGCCAGGCGGTGGCCAAGGCCCCTACCAGGCACAGCAGCGCGCCGCCGGCGGCCTGCCAGTAGAAGCGCTGCGCCAGCTCGTCTTCCCCCGCATTGGACAGAATGAACGGCTGCGCCTCCGCCGGCTTGGCCAGGTGATTCTGCGCCGGCAGCGCGCTGCGCTGGCGATGGCGGTCTTCCGCTTCGAGCTGCGCCGCCAGACGCAGGCGGTTCCACTCCGGCTCATCGAGCTGGCCGTTGCCGTCGCTGTCGAAGTGCTGCAGCAGGCCGGCGAAATCGCGCTTCCACTCGCGGATTACCTCGCCCTGCGCCGCCGCCAGATCGAGACCCTGCCGCCCGCCGCCGCTGGTGCAGAAATCGCCGATGGCATACAGCGGCTGACCGGCGTGCAAGCGCTCCTCCGTGTAGCGATATTCCTTGCCGCTGCTCAGCCAGCCGAGCAGGCCACCCTTCGCCGGACCGCGCGGATGACGCTGATTGCCCTTCCACACCTCGCGGATCATCGGCCGCACTTCCGCGCCGGCCGGGTTGATCAGACACTCGCCGGTGGCATCGGCCAGGCGTAGCCAGGCCTCGCTGGTACCGCGCTCGAGCACCCGCCAGCTGCTCTTCTTGCCGTCGCTGTGGTACTCCTCGATCTTGAAGCGCCACCACAGACACGGCTTGCCGCTCAGCGGGCCGCAGATGTGCGCCTCGGGCAACTCTTCCAGCACGCCGTAGAACTCGGCGTAGCCCTGCGCCGCCGAACGGATCTTCGAGGTCGGGGTGTCCAGCAGGTGGCGCGCCTGCGACCAGCGCTGCAGGCTCCACCATCCACCACCGGCACAAGCGCCCACGCTGAAGGCCAGCGCAACGGCCAGTTCCTGCATGTCCATGACTCAGCTGAACAGGGTCTTGAGGTCGACGTCGGCCTTCTCCGCTTCGCTGAAGCGCAGCAGCTCCGCCGTCTTGAAAGCGCCAAGCCGGGCGACCAGCACGTCGGGGAACTGCTCGATGCGCACGTTGTTCAGGTTGACCGCCTCGTTGTACAGCTCGCGGCGATCGGCGATGCCGTTCTCCAGGCCGCTGATGCGCTGCTGCAGATGCTGGAAGCTCTCGTTGGCCTTCAGCTCCGGGTAGTTCTCGGCGAGGGCGAACAGCTGGCCCAGTCCGGCGCGCAGGCCGCCCTCCGCCTTACCCAGCGCGCCGATGTCCTGCTGCTCGCGCGCACTGGCCACCGCGTTGCGCGCGGCGATCACCCGCTCGAGAGTGGTGCGCTCGTGCTGCATGTACTGCTTGCAGGTTTCCACCAGCTTGGGCAATTCCTCATGGCGCTGTTTGAGCAGCACATCAATGTTCGCCCAGGCCTTGCTCACCCCATGTTTGAGGCGGACCAAACCGTTGTAGAGAGATATCGCGTAGGCGGCGACAAGGACGAGGACAACGATCAACAGCACACTGGTCAAGCTCATGCAGGTTTCTCCCTGAGGACGGCGATGAGGATGGCGGCATTCTAACTGCAGCATGCCATCAAGGCAGTGTGTAACGCACAGCCCAGGCCGACTCCAGCACCATCTGCCCTTTGCACAAAATGCAAATCTTTCGCATTATGGTGCGGTTTTACATGCGCAGCGTGCTGCCACCCATCATTCGCCGCAAAGGAACTCGCCATGATTCGTATGCCCCTGGCTTCCGCCAGCCTTTTGGCCATCGCCATTTCTCTCGCCGGCTGCGGCGATGACAAAGCTCCGGCCACCCAGGCCAGTGCGCCGGCAGCTGCCAGCGGCAAAGTCGACGAGACAGCAGCCAAGGCGGTAGTCGCCCATTACGCTGATATTGCCTATGCCGTGTTCAACGATGCCGCCATTACCGGCAAGGCGCTGCAGGCCGCGGTCGACGCGTTGCTCGCCAACCCCAACGCCGACACCCTAAAGGCCGCCCGCGACGCCTGGCTAGCCGCGCGCGTGCCGTACATGCAGACCGAAGTGTTCCGCTTCGGCAACGCCGTGGTCGATGACTGGGAAGGCCAACTGAACGCCTGGCCGCTGGACGAGGGTCTGATCGACTACGTCGCCGACGGCACCGCCGAAGCCCAAGGCAACCCGGCCGCCAAAGCCAACATTATCGCCAACACCGAGATCCAGGTCGGTGAAGACAAGATCGACGTCAAAGACATCACCGGCGAGAAGCTCGCCGAGCTGAATGAACTGGGCGGCTCCGAAGCCAACGTTGCCACCGGCTACCACGCCATCGAGTTCCTGCTCTGGGGCCAGGATCTGCACGGCACCGAAGCCGGTGCCGGCGAACGCCCGGCCAGCGACTACATCGACGGCCCGAGCGGTACCGGTGGCCACAACGATCGCCGCCGCGCCTACTTGAAGGCCGCCACCGACCTGTTGGTCAAAGACCTGGAGTCGATGGTCGGCCAATGGAAACCAGGCGTCGCCGACAACTACCGCGCCAAGCTGGAAGCCGAATCCGCGGAAAGCGGCCTGCGCAAGATGCTGTTCGGCATGGGCAGCCTGTCGCTCGGCGAACTGGCCGGCGAGCGCATGAAAGTCGCCCTGGAAGCCAATTCCACCGAAGACGAGCATGACTGCTTCAGCGACAACACCCACAACTCGCATTTCTACGACGCCAAGGGCATTCGCAATATCTATCTGGGCGAATACAAGCGCGTCGACGGCAGCACCCTGACCGGCCCGAGCCTGTCTTCGCTGGTGGCCAAAGCCGCTCCAGCCACTGACGACACCCTCAAGGCCGACTTCGCCGACACCGAGAAAAAGCTCCAGGCCTTGGTCGACAGCGCCAACGACGGTCAGCACTTCGACCAGTTGATCGCCGCCGACAACACCGACGGTCAGCAGATCATCCGCAACGCCATCGCCGCGCTGGTCAAGCAGACCGGTGGTATCGAGCAAGCGGCCGGCGCGCTGGGCATCAGCGACCTGAAGCCGGAAACCGCCGATCACCAGTTCTGATCGACGCTCCACTGGCCATTGAGCGGTGCTCGGTGGCCGGCAAACGGATGCGGCACACCGCCGCATCCGTTTTTCATTTGCACTGCAAGATTTTCACCACGCGCTGGTAAGCTTGCGCGCCTGCTTTACCCTGGATGGCTCCTGATGTCTGTCGCCCTTTTCCGCCTCGCTGCATTGCTCCTGACCCTCGGTCTGGTGGCCTGCGATCAGGCGCCGCGTTTTACTCAGGCTGAGCCTGGCGAAGCGCTTTCGGCCGGCAGCGCGACCGTCAACCAGACCGACCACAACGCCTACTCCATGCCATCGGCGAATCTCACTCCGATGCGCCGCCTGGACTTCAGTGTCGGCAATAGTTTCTTCCGCAACCCCTGGGTCATCGCGCCTTCCACCACCACGGCGCGCGACGGCCTGGGCCCGCTGCTGAATACCAACGCCTGCCAGAACTGCCATATCAAGGACGGCCGCGGACATCCGCCCGGCCCCGGCGCCAACAATGCGATGTCGATGCTGGTACGCCTGTCGATTCCGGCCAGCAGCGCCGAACAAGCCGAACGGATCGAACGCCTCGGCGTGCTGCCCGAGCCGGTATATGGCACCCAGCTGCAGGACATGGCCAACCCCGGCGTCCGCCCTGAAGGCAAGGTGCGCGTGGACTATCAGGCCGTGCCGGTGCAGTTCGCCGATGGCACGCGGATCGAACTGCGCAAACCGACCCTGCAGATCACCCAGCTCGGTTACGGAGCGCTGCACCCGCACACCCAGTTCTCCGCGCGCATCGCGCCGCCGATGATCGGCCTGGGCCTGCTCGAAGCGATTCCCGAAGCGGCGATCCTGGCCAACGCAGAGGCCCAGCGCCGGCAGGAAAACGGCATCGCCGGCCAGCCCAACCGCGTCTGGGATGACGCACGGCAACAGACCGTGCTCGGCCGTTTCGGCTGGAAAGCCGGGCAACCGAACCTCGACCAGCAAAATGCCCACGCGTTTTCCGCCGACATGGGTCTGACCACCCCGCTTCTCGACCACGACGAATGCACCGCGCAGCAGGCTGACTGCCTGAGCGCCACGCATGGCGGTACACCGGAAGTCAGCGCGACAATCAACGCCGCCGTCCTCTTCTATACCCGCAACCTGGGCGTGCCGGCGCGCCGCAATGTCGATGCGCCGCAAGTCCTGCAAGGCAAAGGGTTGTTCCATCAGGCCGGCTGCGCGCAGTGCCACACGCCGCAATACACCACGGCCGCCGACGCCGCCGAACCCGAGCTGGCCAACCAGTTGATCCGCCCGTACAGCGATCTGCTGCTGCACGACATGGGCGACGGCCTGGCCGATCAGCGCCCCGAGTTCACCGCCAGCGGCAGCCAATGGCGTACCCCACCGCTGTGGGGCATCGGCCTCAGCGAAAGGGTCAGCGGCCATAGCCAATTTCTGCATGACGGCCGCGCCCGCAACCTGCTCGAGGCTATCCTCTGGCACGGCGGCGAAGCGCAGGCGGCCAAGCAACAGGTCCTCACCTTTGATGCCGAGCAGCGCGACGCGCTATTGGCGTTCCTGAATTCCCTCTGAAAGGAGCTTGCGCATGTTTCGCCCGAAACTCTTGTTCACCAGTCTCGCCGCCCTCGCCCTCGGCGCCTGCTCACCGCAGGACCAGCATGCGCAGACTTCCGCCGCGCTCGCTCAGCAAGTGATCCTGCCAAGCTACAGCCGCTGGGTCGAAGCCGACCGCCAGCTGGCCAAGAGCGCGCTGGCGTTCTGTTCCGGCCAAGAAGATCTGGCCAAGGCACGCGCCGACTTCCAGGGTGCACAAAGGGCCTGGGCCGAGTTGCAGCCGCTGCTGATCGGCCCGCTGGCCGAAGGCAACCGCGCCTGGCAGGTGCAGTTCTGGCCGGACAAGAAGAACCTGGTCGGCCGCCAGGTCGAGCAACTGGTCAAGACTCAGCCGCAGATCGACGCCGCGGCGCTGACCAAGGCCAGCGTGGTCGTGCAAGGCCTGTCTGCCTACGAGTACATCCTCTTCGACAGCAATATCGACCTGGCCGACAGCGCGCAGAAAGCCCGCTACTGCCCGCTGTTGCAGGCCATCGGTGCGCGCCAGCAAACCCTGGCCGAAGAGATCCTCGCCAGCTGGAACACCAAGGACGGCATGCTCGCCCAGCTGAGCAAATTCCCCAACCCGCGCTACGCCGACTCGCACGAGGCAATCGCCGAGTTGCTGCGCGTGCAGGTCACCGCCCTGGACACCCTGAAGAAAAAGCTCGGCACCCCGCTCGGGCGCCTGAGCAAGGGCATCCCGCAACCGTTGCAAGCCGATGCCTGGCGCAGTCAGGCGTCGCTGGCCAACCTCGCCGCCAGCCTGGCCAGCGCCCAGGCGCTGTGGCAGGGCGTTGACCAGCATGGTCTGCGCGGCCTGCTCGGCGACGAGCAAAAAGCCCTCGCCGAGCGCATCGACGCCGCCTATGCCGAAGCGCAGCAGAAACTCGCCGCCCTGCAACCGCCGCTCGGCGAACTGCTCGCCAGCGAGCAAGGACGTCAGCAGCTCGGCGACTTCTACGACAGCCTCAACCGCGTGCATCGCCTGCAAGAATCCGAGCTAGCCAAGGCCCTCGGCGTGCAGTTGGGCTTCAACGCCAACGATGGCGACTGAGGGAGGAGCTGAGCATGCTACGCCGTCATGTGCTTGCGCTGGGCAGTGCGCTGTTGGGCGCCGTCAGCCTCGGCGGCTGGACCTTCAGCCGGCGCGGCGCTGAGCCGCTGCTGCTCTCGGCCCGCGACGATGCCGATGGCCGTCACTATGCAGTCGGCTACCGGCTGGACGGCAGCCAAGTGTTCGCCACCCCCGTCGCGCAGCGCTGCCATGACATCGTCGAGCATCCCCAGCAGCCCATCGCCCTGTTCGTCGCGCGGCGGCCGGGCACGCAGAGCTATCTGATCGACCTGCGCGACGGGCGCCTGCTGCAGACTGTCGAGGCGCAGACTGATCGGCATTTCTACGGCCATGCGGTCTTCCACGGTGACGGCGAGTGGCTGTACGCCACCGAAAACGACACCCGCGACCCCGGCCGCGGTCTGCTCGGCGTCTACCGTTTCGACGGCGAACACCTGAGCCACCATGGCGAACTGAGCACCCACGGCCTGGGTCCCCACCAAGTCAGCTGGCTGCCCGACGGCGAAACTCTGGTAGTCGCCAATGGCGGGATTCGCACCGAAGCGGAAAGCCGTGTGGAGATGAACCTCGACGCCATGCAACCGAGCCTGGTGCTGATGCAGCGCGACGGCCGGCTGATCTCCAAGGAAACCCTGGCGCAGCAGATGAACAGCATCCGCCACCTGGCGATCGCCGCCGACGGCACCATCGTCGCCGGCCAGCAGTTCATGGGCGATGCTCACGAGCCGGCCGAGCTGCTGGCGATCAAACGTCCCGGACAAGCGTTCGCAGCGTTCCCGCTGGGTGCCGAGCAACGCCAGGCGATGAACCAGTACACCGCCAGCGTGGCGATCCACAACGACCTGCGCCTGGTGGCCCTGACCGCGCCACGCGGCAACCGCTTCTTTATCTGGGATCTGGACAGCGGCGCCGTGCGCCTCGATGCGCCGCTGCCCGACTGCGCCGGCGTCGGCGCGGTGCCGGACGGCTTCGTGGTTACCTCGGGCCAAGGCCGCTGCCGCCTGTACGACTGCCGCGCCGAGCAAATCGCCATGCGCCCGCTGCAACTGCCGCCTGGGTTGTGGGACAACCACCTGCATCTGGCCTGAATCACGCATAGCGGGACCTCGCCAATCGCCTCGCAACTTACCGACCATCGGCGCTCAAGTGGCGCCGCATGCGGCCGATCAATGGGGACTCTTCCCCCTCTTGGTCTCCCGAGGCGCCCGACAATGTCCCTGAAACACTCCCTGCGCGGCCAGATTCTCGCCCTCCTTGGCGGCAGTCTGCTGCTGATTCTGCTCACGGCCCTGGCCTGCTTCTCCTTCCTGTCCGGCTCCATCCACGCCTATCGCAACCTCATCACTGGGCCGATTGAAGCCTCCGGCCTAGTAGATGTGGCCAACGTCGAATTCAAAGGTCAGGTGCAGGAGTGGAAAAACCTGTTGCTGCGCGGTACCGACCCCGCTGCCCAGGAAAAATACTGGGGCCAATTCGAGGCCCAGGAACGCAAGGTACAAGCCACGCTCGACAAGCTGCTCGCCGAAGCCAACGAACATGACGACGCGACACTGAAAGCCCAGGTTGAACACCTCAGCGATGAGCACCAGCGACTCGGCGCCGCCTACCGTCTGGGCCGGCAGGCGTTTATCACCGCGGACGCCGATCCGGTGGCCGGTGATGCGGCGGTCAAGGGCATCGACCGCGCTGCCAGCGAGCAGATGAGCGCGCTGGTCGCCGAGCTGCACAAGCGCAGCGCTGAACAGTCCACGGCCATCAGCGCCAGCGCCGACCGCACGCTGACCTGGGGCGTGATCATCTTGCTGGCCGCCAGCCTGGTGATCGGCATGTTCAGCCAGTGGTTGGTCAACCGCCAGCTGATCGCACCGATCCGCGACCTGATCGAACACATCGCGCGCCTCAGCCAGGGCAAATTCGGTCAGCCGGTCGATAGCAGCCGCCGTGACGAACTGGGCCGCCTGGCCGCTGCGGCCAACACCCTGCGCGACTTCCTCGCCGACACCTTCAGCCGCCTGAAACACAGCACGGGCGAGTTGGACACCACCAGCGGCGAGCTCAATGCGATCGCCACCCTGATGGCCCAGGGCACCCGCGAGCAGTTTTCGCGCACCGATCAAGTCGCCACGGCGATGCATGAAATGTCCGCCACCGCGCAGGAAGTGGCCCGGCATGCCGCTGAGGCTGCACGCGCCGCCGACGACGCCGACCACTCGGCACAACAGGGCGAACAGGTCATGCAGGCCACGATCCACACCATCACCGGCATGCGCGGCGAGATCGCCAACACTGCCGAGGTAATCCGCCAACTGGAGAGCGACAGCGGCCGCATCGGCAAGGTCCTGGAAGTGATCCGCGGCATCGCCGAACAGACCAACCTGCTGGCCCTCAACGCCGCCATCGAGGCCGCCCGGGCCGGTGAGCAAGGCCGCGGCTTCGCCGTGGTCGCCGATGAGGTGCGTCACCTGGCGCAGCGCACGGCCGAGTCCACTGCCGAGATCAATCAAATCATCGACACCGTGCAGAACGGCGCAGTCAACGCGGTGCGTGCCATCGAAAGCGGCCAGAGCCGCAGCGAACAGGGCGTGACCCAGGTCATGGAGGCTGGCGCCATGCTCCAACGCATCACCACCGCGGTTGAGGCGATTCGCGACATGAACCGGCAAATTGCCACCGCCGCCGAAGAGCAAACCTCGGTGGCCGAGGACATCTCGCGCAACCTCACCGAGATCACCGCCATTGCCACCAGTAATGAAGAACAGCTGCGCCGCACCCAGCATTCCAGCCAGGAATTGCACGGTCTCTCCGGCCAGTTGAGCAGCGTGACCCAGCGCCTCAGCGCCTGACTCTGCCAGCTGAAACGGGACAGGAGGCGCCATTAATGCCGGCATTCCAATCGCCGATTAAAAAGCGCAGCATTTGCGGTGAAATTCGCCGAATCAGAGGTGTATCCCGGCGCCAGAACGGCTGGCAACTTTTTGCCATGCCTCGCCTTTGACTTGCCTGGCTCCTGGGACTAAGGTGCATGCCCGCCTATTCCCAGGCCCTCATTACCTGCCAAGGAACCGGAATATGTTGCTCCGCCGCATGCTCGCCATGCTGGGGGTTGTGCTCGTCGTGGTGCTACTCCTGGCCGGCTACAAAGCCTTCTCGATCCGCGAACAGATCAAACAATTCTCCGCGCCTCAGCCACCGATCAGCGTCTCGGCGGCGATCGCCGAGCAGCGCCAGTGGCAGGAGCGCCTGCCAGCCATCGGTACGCTCAAGGCCTCGCAGGGCGTCGACCTCACCGTCGAAGTCAGCGGCACCGTGCGTGATGTGCTGTTCCGCTCCGGCGAACATGTCGCCGCCCACCAGCCACTGATCCAGATGGACGGCGCGGTCGAGCAGGCCTCGCTGGAATCCGCCGAAGCTGAGCTGAACCTCGCCCGCGTCGAATTCGAGCGAGGCCGCAGCCTGATCAGCCGGCAGATGATCTCCAAGAGCGATTTCGATCGCCTCGCCTCGCAGCTCCAGCAGAACAGCGGGCGGGTCGCGCAGCTCAAGGCACTGCTCGGCAAGAAACGCATCCTCGCGCCGTTCGCCGGCACCATCGGCATCCGCCAGATCGACGTGGGCGACTACCTAGACTCGGGCACCACCATCGCTACCTTGCAGGATCTCTCGACCCTGTATGTCGACTTCTTCCTGCCCGAGCAGGCGGTGCCCAAGCTGCAGATCGGCCAGCGCGTCCAGCTCGGCGTCGCGGCCTTCCCGGGCGAGACGTTCATCGGCGAAATTCTAGCAATCAACCCGAAAGTCGACGAAAACACCCGCAACGTGCTGGTTCGCGCGACCCTGCCGAATCCGGGCGAGAAGCTGTTGCCGGGCATGTTCGCCAACCTCACCGTGCTGCTGCCGAACAGCGCAGCGCAGTTGGTGGTGCCGGAAACCGCGGTGACCTTCTCGCTGTACGGCAACTCGATCTACGTCGTCGAGGCCGAGAAGAACGACGACGGCAGCGCCAAGCTCGATGACCAGGGCCAGCCGCGTCTGGTGGCCAAGCGCGTGTTCGTCGAAACCGGTGAGCGCCGCGACGGTGAGGTGGTGGTGCTCAAGGGCCTGACCGCCGGCCAGCAGGTGGTCACCACCGGCCAGCTCAAACTGGATAACGGCGCGCACGTCAGCATCGTCGCCGAGCCCGCCGCCCGCACCACCAGCCAGGCCAGCGCCCGCTAAGCCGGGCGTTGGAAAAGGAATCGACCATGGCTTTTACCGATCCGTTCATCCGTCGCCCGGTGCTGGCGACGGTGGTCAGCCTGCTGATCGTCCTGCTCGGCATCCAGGCCTTCAACAGCCTGGTGATCCGCCAGTACCCGCAGATGGAAAACGCCCTGATCACGGTGACCACCGCCTACCCCGGGGCCAACGCCGAGACCATCCAGGGCTACATCACCCAGCCGCTGCAGCAGAGCCTGGCGAGTGCCGAAGGCGTCGACTACATGACCTCGGTCAGTCGGCAGAACTTCTCGGTGATCTCGCTCTATGCGCGCGTCGGCGCCAACTCCGATCGCCTGTTCACCGAGCTGCTGGCCAAGACCAACGAGGTCAAGAGCCAGCTGCCCCAGGAAGCCGAAGACCCGGTGCTGGAGAAGCAGGCAGCCGACGCCTCGGCGCTGATGTACATCAGCTTCCACAGCAAGGAGCTGAACTACCAGCAGATCACCGACTACCTGACCCGCGTGGTGCAACCCAAGCTGGCGACCCTGCCGGGCATCGCTGAGGCAGACGTCCAGGGTGCACGGAAGTTCGCCATGCGCCTGTGGCTCGATCCAGTGCGCATGGCCGCCCACGGCATCACCGCCGGCGACGTGCGCGAGGCGGTGCAGAAGTACAACTTCCTCTCCGCCGCCGGCGAGGTGAAGGGCGAACTGGTGGTCAGCAGCGTCAACGCCAGCACCGACCTGAAAAGCCCCGAGGCCTTCGCCGCGATCCCGCTGAAGACCGAGGGCGACCGTCGCGTGCGCATCGGCGACGTGGCGCGGGTGGAGATGGGCGCGGAGAACTACGACGCGGTCAGCTCGTTCAATAGCATCCCGTCGGTGTACATCGCCATCAAGGGCACGCCGACCTCCAACCCGCTGGACGTGATCAAGGAAGTGCGCGCCAAGCTGCCGTCGGTCGAGAGCGAGCTGCCGCCGGCGCTGAAGATGTCGATCGCCTACGACGGCACGCTGTTCATCCAGGAATCGATCGACGAGGTGATCAAGACCCTCGCCGAAGCGGTGCTGATCGTCATCGTCGTGGTGTTCCTGTTCCTCGGCGCGTTCCGCTCGGTGCTGATCCCGGTGGTGACCATCCCGCTGTCGATGATCGGCGTACTGTTCTTCATGCAGCTGATGGGCTACTCGATCAACCTGCTGACCCTGCTGGCCATGGTCCTGGCCATCGGCCTGGTGGTGGACGACGCCATCGTCGTGGTGGAGAACATCCACCGCCACATCGAGGAGGGCAGGAAGCCCTTCGACGCCGCCCTGCTCGGCGCCCGCGAGATCGCCACGCCGGTGATCGCGATGACCATCACCCTGGCCGCGGTGTACGCCCCCATCGGCTTCCTCGAGGGCCTGACCGGCGCGCTGTTCCGCGAGTTCGCCCTGACCCTGGCGGGCGCGGTGATCATCTCCGGTATCGTCGCCCTGACCCTGTCGCCGATGATGTGCTCGCAGCTGCTGCGCCACGAAGAGAACCCCAGCGGCCTGGCGTACCGCCTCGACCTGCTGTTCGAGCGTCTCAAGCAGCGCTACCGCAGCGCCCTGCACCGCACCCTGGACACCCGCCCGGTGGTCTATGTGTTCGCCCTGATCATTCTGGGCCTGATTCCACTGCTGCTGATGTTCACCCAGCGCGAGCTAGCGCCGGACGAAGACCAGAGTTTCCTGTTCATCATGTCCAACGCGCCGCAGACCGCCAACCTGGATTACCTGAACCGCTACACCGACCAGTACCAGAAGGTCTTCAGCGAGTTTCCCGAGTACGACTCGGCGTTCCAGATCAACGGTTTCAACGGCGTGCAGTCAGGCATCGGCGGGCTGATGCTCAAGCCTTGGGGCGAGCGCGAGCGCAGCCAGAAGGAGCTGATGCACGCCTTCCAGCAGCGCGCCAACCAGATCCCCGGCCTGCAGGTGTTCGTCTTCAGCCTACCGTCGCTGCCGGGTACTGGTGAGGGCTTGCCGTTCCAGTTCGTGGTCACCAGCTCCGGCGACTACGCCTCGCTGCTGCAGGTCGCCGAGCGGATCAAACAGCGCGCGCAGGCGACCAACAAGTTCGCCGTGCTCGACCTCGACCTGGCCTTCGACAAGCCGGAGATCGTCGTCGATATCGACCGCGACAAGGCCGCGCAGATCGGCGTGTCGATGGACGAACTGGGCGCCACCCTGGCCACCCTGCTCGGCGAAGGCGAGATCAACCGCTTCACCGTGGACGGCCGCAGCTACAAGGTGATCGCCCAGGTCGATCGCGCCTACCGCAACAGCCCGACGCGTCTGGACAACTACTTCGTGCGCAGCGAAAGCGGCGCGATGTTGCCGCTGTCGACGCTGATCACCGTGCGCGAGCAGGCGCGGCCGCGCCAGCTCAACCAGTTCCAGCAGCTCAACTCGGCGATCATCTCCGGCTTCCCGATGGTCAGCCAGGGCGAGGCGCTGGCCACCGTGCAGCAGATCGCCCGCGAGGAAGCACCGAGCGGCTACACCTTCGACTACGCCGGCGCCTCGCGGCAGTTCGTCAACGAAGGCAACGCGCTGTACGTGACCTTCGGCCTGGCCCTGGCGGTGATCTTCCTAGTCCTCGCCGCGCAGTTCGAGAGCTTCCGCGACCCGCTGGTGATCCTGGTCACCGTGCCGCTGTCGATCTGCGGCGCGCTGATTCCGCTGTTCCTCGGCTGGTCGAGCATGAACATCTACACCCAGGTCGGCCTGGTCACGCTGATCGGCCTGATCAGCAAGCACGGCATCCTCATCGTCGAGTTCGCCAACCAGCTGCGCCGCCAAGGCCGCGGCATGCGCGAGGCAATTGAGGAAGCTGCGGCGATCCGCCTACGCCCGGTACTGATGACCACCGCGGCGATGGTCTTCGGCATGGTGCCGCTGATCCTCGCCACCGGCGCCGGTGCGGTCAGCCGCTTCGACATCGGCCTGGTGATCGCCACCGGCATGTCGGTGGGCACCCTGTTCACCCTGTTCGTCCTGCCCTGCGTATACGTCCTGCTGGCGCACCCGGACCGCGCGCCGGCCAAGACCAGCCAGCCGGTCAGCGAACCGAGCTGACTGACCACCAACAAAAAGCCCCGCATCGGCGAGGCTTTTTGTTGGCGCTAACAAGCATCAGCTTTGCCCACGCAATCCTTGTGAGAGACCGAATAACAACAGCAGCAGATCTCCATCCGGCTGTACGACTTTCGCTGCCTGACCTCGCGGCAACGGGCAATGCTCAGGATCCGAGGTGAGCACCTGCGGGCCTGGCTCATGCCAAGCCGCTGCTGCCAAGGAAGCCACGCCTAGCGCACTGACAAAGAACAAACCTCGAGCGATTTCTAGCTTCATGATTGCAACCCTTTGATAGCGCTGCCATACGCTGCTTGGTAACCGTAGATGAGTTGCTGCCAATCCGCCGCGTTCCACGACGAATGGCGCCTCAGCTGGCGCATGTCATGCAGCGCAGCACGTCGACGGCTCAAGCGGCGGCGGCTTTTCTCCAGGTCCAACAGGGCTACGTCTATTTGCGGCGGACGGTCCGCCTGTTCGGTGACGCGGACGAATACATGCTTGGAATACAGGCAGCCGTGCTGCCAGCGGCCCCGATGCAAGCGCGCCAGCACTTCACCGATATGCCGCAACAAGTCCTGGTGCGGGGCTTCACCGATGCGCTCCCGCCCGCCGCCGGCATACCAGCAGTCGATGTCTTGGAAACCATCCAGCGCCTCGGTCACCAACAGCGCCCGCCAGCTCTTGTCCGACTCCTGCTGGGCGGCGCAAAACACCACATTCGGCACCGGCACGCCGAGCAACCGGCAAGCGGCCAGCGCGTCGCGCTCACGTAATACGGTCGGTCGCCCCAACGGATAACGCAGGCTGCGGTAGGTATGGCCAACCTGACGTTTGGCGTAAAGCAGGGGGCTGCCGTGAGCGCGCACGCGCTTCACACCGCTCTCGCCACCGCGCCGCTGATTCGGCTCTTCCACCCACTCACCGTCGTGCTGCCACCAGAAGTCGAACTGGCCGGCTGGGTTCAACGAGGGCGGAGAGGAGTGCTGAGCTTCATTCATAGGGGTCAACCTTTGCGCAAGACATAGACACGCCACATGGCATACATCGGCAAAAAGTCCATCTGTTCCTGGACGCGAAAACCCGCCGCGGCAAATTCTGCTTCAACCGTGGCAGCGGGGATGACGAAGCGATTCTGGTACTCCACCTTACCTTTGGTGGCCAGGCGACGCTTTTCCAGACGAGCCCGGCGCCAGGCCTTGAAATTACCGTCTACCCAAAGGGAAACGATCAAGCTGTCGCGCGATACCCGCGCGCATTCGCGCAGCAAGGTCTGCCGATGCGCCGGATCACCCACGTGGTGCAACAGGCGCATGCAGAAAATGCTGTCGACCGAGTTGTCCGGCAAATCAATGGCAAACGCCGAGGTTTGCAGAGGTGTGACCCGCTGCGCAACCTCCGCCGGCTGAGCGGCACAGGCCACGCTGAGCATATCGGCCGAATTGTCCGCACCGATGATCACCCGATTAGGCTTTTCCGCCAGCAGCGGCCAAAACCGCCCGGCTCCGCAGGGCAGATCGAGGACCAATCCGGGCTCATCGGCAGCCGCCAAAGCGCGACGCGCCAGCTGTTCGTCCCGCCTATGGGATAGGCGGCGCCAGAGGCTCTCCTGGTGTTTCTGCAGATAGTCCTGAGCATGCTGTTGGTCGTACTTGTTGGAAAATTCGAGCTGAATCGGACGGGCCATAAGGATTCTCCAAAGGGGGGGTTCGACCGCAACCCTAGGTTCACGTTCATCAACAGCCGGTCAACCGCAGGTGAAAATTCCGTCAACGCTCCGCGAGGCCACGACTCAGTCCCTCAGCGAGACCCAAAAGCGACAGCCGGTCGGCTCCACTGCCGTCAATTGCACCGACCAGCCTTGGCTTTCACAGATTCGATGCACCAGCGATAGCCCTAGTCCGAGACCATCACCCCGCTGCTCACCGCCACGCACGAACGGCTGGAACACCGCCTCGCGCTGGCTTTCCGGGATGCCAACGCCGGTGTCCTCGACGGCGAAGCCGTCATCCAGCAGGACCAGATTGATCGAACCATGGTCGGTGTAGTGCCAGGCGTTGCGCAGCAGGTTAGTCATCACCGTGCGCACCAAAATGGGGTTGAACTTGCCGCGCAGCGAGGCGCCGGGCCGATAGCTCAACCTCAGGCCCTTGCTCTCGACGGGGTCGCGCCACTGTTCGACCAGCTCGTCAGCGATGTTGCCGATATCGATTTCCGGCAACATATCGCCGCCTTCCTGCTGAGCCCGCGCGAGCATCAGGAAGGTCTGCACCAGCTCGCGCATTTCTTCGGTGGCCCGCGCGATACGCTGCACCTGCGTGTGTACGCGGCTATCCAGCGACGGGCCCTCCAGCAGCAACTCACAGGAACTGGCGAGCACCATCAACGGCGTGCGCAACTCATGACTGACATCGCTGGTGAATAGTCGCTCGCGCGTCAGGGCATGGCGCAGCAAGCCCAGAGTCGTATCGAAGGCGGCCGCTAGTTGCCCGACTTCATCTTCGGCATAGTCCGGCGCCAACGGCGGCGCGAGCGCCAGTAGCTGGTCACGGTGGCGAACCTGGTGGGACAGCCGCACCACTGGCTCGATCACCTTGCGCGCCAACAGCCAGCCGAGCACCCAGGCCAGCGCGATGCTCAGCAGAAAGCCGACGAACACCACGCCGAACAGAATCTGCTCGCGGTCCTCGAACTCACTTTGGTCCTGCAGCAGCACGTAACGACGCTGATCAACCACGCGCACGAAGGCGTGATAGGACAGCTCACCGCGAAACACCTCATGGAAGCCGGGCTCCAAGTTCCTGAGGTCGGCCGGAATCTCGAAACCACCCTTGCCCCCAGTGAAATAGAACAACTGTTCAGGCTCCGGACGCAGCCGCCAATCGTCCATGGTCTCCATGCGCAGCAGGCGGTCGAGGTCGCCGCCCAGCTCGCCGGAGAGCAGTTTTTCCTCGACCACGTGTACGGTTTCGACGATGCCGAGCGCGAACGTGCCCGCGACCAAGCTGCTCATCAGCACGAAGGCGATGACGATGCGGCGTGACAGGCTGTGCTTAAACTCCATCGGCGACCTCAGCCAAACGGTAACCGACGCCGTGCACGGTCTGCAGCAGCGGTTTAGCGAATGGCTTGTCGATCACTTGGCGCAGTTGGTGGACATGGCTGCGCAGGCTGTCACTGTCCGGACAGTCATCCCCCCATAACGCCTCTTCGAGCACCTCGCGGCGCAGCACATGCGGACTCTTCTGCATCAACACGGCGAGCAGCTTCAGACCGACCGGGTTGAGCTTGAGCAAGCGCCCGTCCCGTGTGACCTCCAGCGTATCTAGGTCATAACTCAGGTCCGCCACCTGCAGCTGCCGGCGGCCGCCGCCCTGGCTGCGGCGCAGCACGGCCTCAATGCGTGCGGCCAGCTCGGATAGGGCGAACGGCTTGACCAGATAGTCGTCGGCACCGGAACGAAAACCCTGCAACCGGTCGTCCAACTGGTCACGTGCGGTGAGCATGATCACCGGCGTGGCGCGCCGGGCGTCTTCGCGCAGACGCTTGCATAACGTGTAGCCGTCCAGGCCGGGCAACATGATGTCGAGGACGATCAGATCGTAATGCTCGGTCGCGGCCAGATGCAGGCCGGACAAGCCATCCTGCGCGCAATCCACGCTATAGCCCTTGATCCCCAGGTAGTCGGCCATATTGGCCAGAATGTCGCGATTGTCTTCCACCAACAAAATCCGCATTACCAATCCTCCAGGGCGTATCGCCCAGTGGCCAAACGATAGCGCGAAGCCGACCCTAAACAGCCCGTTTTGACGGTTTTTTCACTCCTCGTTGACGCCGCCGAGACAGTTGCATCGCCATATTCGCGCCTTCTCTTCCGCCCTGGACTTTTCCCATGCCGTTGCTGCGTACCGCGCCCTTGCGCTTCCTGCTGCTGTTGCTCGCCGTCTGGCTGAGCATTTTCCTGCTCACCCGTGGCGTGCTGCTCGGCTGGCATTTGCCGGAGGCCGGTGGCGGCTTCCTGCATGTGTTCGCCATCGGCCTGCTCTACGACCTCGGCTTCCTCGCCTACGCCGCCCTGCCGCTTGGCCTGTATTTGCTGCTCTGTCCGTTGGTGCTCTGGCGACAACGCTGGCACCGCAGCCTGCTGTACGTCGTCGCGGCCGTCAGCCTGTACTTGATGCTGTTCACCGCGATTTCCGAATGGCTGTTCTGGGACGAGTTCGGTGTGCGCTTCAACTTCATCGCCGTCGACTACCTGGTTTATTCCGACGAGGTTCTGCACAACCTATGGGAGTCGTACCCGATGGGCTGGCTGTTGGGCGGCCTGGCGCTGACCACCGGGGCGCTCATGCTGGTGCTGCGCAAACCATTGCGCGCGGCGTTGAATGCCCCGCTGCCGGCACCGCGTGGACGGCTTGGCGCCGCACTGAGCCTGGTGATACTGGCCGGACTCAGCGCCCTGTTGATCGACCAGGATCACCCGCGCGGCTTGGGCGGCAATACCTACCAACATGAGCTGGCGAGCAACGGTCCGTACCAATTCTTCGCCGCCTTCCGCAATAATGAGCTGGATTACGGCCGCTTCTACGCCAACTTGCCGAAAGCCGAGGTGGCCAAGCAATTGCGCGCCGAACTGAGTGCGCCGAATGCCCGTTTCGTCAGCCAGGATCCGCTGGATATCCGCCGGCAGATCGACAACCCCGGTCAGCCGCGCCGGCCCAACATCGTGCTGGTCACCATCGAAAGCCTCAGCGGCAAGTACCTGGGCAGCAACGGTGATCCACGCAAGCTGACGCCGAATCTCGACGAGCTGCGCAAACACAGCCTGTACTTCAATAACTTCTACGCGACCGGTACCCGCACCGACCGCGGCCTGGAAGCCATCACCCTGTCGATTCCGCCAACGCCGGGGCGTTCGATCGTCAAGCGCATCGGCCGCGAAAGCGGCTTCGCCAGCCTTGGTCAGCAGCTCGACGCCCAGGGTTACGACAGCGTGTTCGTCTACGGCGGGCGCGGCTATTTCGACAACATGAACGCCTTCTTCGGCGGCAACGGCTATCGCGTGGTGGATCAGAGCAGCGTTGCCGATGCCGACATTCACTTCAAAAATGCCTGGGGCATGGCCGATGAAGACCTCTATAGCCAGACCCTGAAGCTTGCTGACGCCAACTACGCCCGCGGCAAGCCGTTCCTGCTGCAGTTGATGACCACCTCCAACCACCGCCCGTATACCTACCCCGATGGCCGGATCGACATTCGTTCCGGCGAAGGCCGCGAAGGGGCGGTGAAGTACACCGACTGGGCCATTGGCGATTTCCTCGCCAAAGCACGCCAGCAACCCTGGTTCGATAACACCCTGTTCGTCTTCGTCGCCGACCATTGCGCCGGCAGCGCCGGAGGAGAAGATTTGCCGGTGGCCAATTACCAGATTCCGCTGTTCATCTATGCGCCGAAGCTAATCCCGGCGGCCGAGAATGACCGCCTGGCCAGCCAGATCGACATCGCCCCCACCCTGCTCGGCCTGTTGAACTTGAGCTACCAATCGACCTTCTTCGGCCGCGACCTGCTCAAGCCGGAAGACGCGGCACCGCGGGTGCTGATCGGCAACTATCAGCACCTGGGGCTGTTCGACGGTCATGACCTGGCCATTCTCAGCCCCCGCCAGGCGATCCGCCGCCACGACGATGCTCTGGGAGCCAGCCGCGAATCGCAGGCATCCAGCCAGGATGTCTTGGTCAGGCGTGACATCGCTTACTACCAGGCCGCCAGTTATGGTTTCAAACATCGCTTGCTGGCCTGGCAAGCCCCGCCGCCCGCTGCCACTGAACTGACCCAGCGCTAAACCCGGCCGGGCCTCGATCGAGGCCCGCACTTAGAACCTGTTTACGATCTCGCGAGCTAGAGGAAAACAAGGCGAAAACGGCTGAGGAAGCGGAGTTTACGAGCTGTAAATGAGCATTCCGAAGCCGTTTTCAACGCAGTTTGACCGACGCGCAGCAGATCGTAGACAGGTTCTTACCGTCCTGTGGATATCGCCATGCCTCCTGCCAATCCCTCTCGCAGCATCAATCTCTGGTTATATCTCGGCTTGCCGCTGAGCCTGATCGTCCTGTTGCTGATCGCCGACCCGACCCGCCTGGACTTCACCATCGCCCACCTGTTCTATAGTTCCGACAGCGGCTTTATCGGCCGCCACGACACATTCCTCGAAGCCGTGCTGCACGACCGCGCCAAGCAAGCGGTGATCCTCATCGGCGTGCTGGCGATCGCCGGACTGCTGGCCAGCGTGGTGTTCCGCGGTGGGGCGCATCTACGCCGGCCGCTGGGCTATCTGGTCCTGGCGATGGGCCTGTCGACCGCCATCGTGACGCCGCTGAAAGCCCTCACAGCCGTCCAGTGCCCATGGGATCTGCGCGATTTTGGCGGCCAGGAGACCTACTCCGCGCTGCTCGCCGAACGCCCCGCCACGCTGCACCCCGGGCGCTGCTGGCCGGGCGGTCACGCCAGCAGCGGCTTTGCCTTCTTCTCGCTGTTCTTCCTGTTGCGCGACCGCCGCCCGCGCCTGGCCCGTGTGGCGCTGCTCGGTGCGCTGATCCTCGGCGGCGTGTTCTCCTTAGCGCGCATGCTGCAAGGCGCGCACTTTCTCTCCCACAACCTGTGGACGGCGCTGTTTGACTGGCTGATTTGCCTGGGCGCCTACCGTCTGGTGTTGTATCGCCAGGCGACAACCGAACCCCAGCACCAGGCGCTGCCGGCGAGCCCGTAGGGTGGAAAACGCCGAAGGCTTTTCCACCGGGACCGGATTGGCCCACGCAGGGAGGTCAACGCCCACGCGAGCGCGTCGGTGGATGTGCTACGCGACACCCACCCTACGGCCTGCGCTTGAGGGGCCCCGCACTTTTCGCCAGACATAAAAAAGCCCCGCACTAGGCGGGGCTTTTTCTGACAGCGCGAGGGCTGGTCGGCTTACATCATGCCGCCCATGCCACCCATGCCGCCCATGTCCGGCATGGCCGGACCGGCTTTGTCGTCGGCAGCTTCAGCAACCATCGCTTCGGTGGTGATCATCAGACCACCAATGGAAGCGGCAGCTTGCAGCGCCGAGCGGGTGACTTTGGCCGGATCGAGAATACCCATCTCGATCATGTCGCCGTACACGCCGGTGGCAGCGTTGTAGCCGTAGTTGCCGGTACCTTGCTTGACCTTGTCGACCACTACGCTCGGCTCGTCGCCGGAGTTGGCAACGATCTGACGCAGTGGCGATTCAACCGCGCGGCGCAGCAGCTGGATACCAACGTCCTGATCAGGGTTGTCGCCTTTCAGTTCGCTGATGGCCTGCAGGGCACGGACCAGAGCGACGCCGCCGCCAGGTACCACGCCTTCTTCAACGGCGGCACGGGTGGCGTGCAGGGCGTCTTCAACGCGGGCTTTCTTCTCTTTCATCTCGACTTCGGTGGCAGCGCCAACCTTGATCACGGCAACACCGCCAGCCAGCTTGGCCAGGCGCTCTTGCAGTTTTTCACGGTCGTAGTCCGAGGAAGTCTCTTCGATCTGCGCGCGGATCTGCTTAACGCGGGCTTCGATGTCGACCTGCTGGCCAGCACCGTCGATGATGGTGGTGTTTTCTTTGCTCAGCACGACGCGCTTGGCGTTACCCAGGTGTTCCAGGGTGGCGCTTTCCAGGCTCAGGCCGACTTCTTCGGAAATCACGGTACCGCCGGTGAGGATGGCGATGTCCTGCAGCATGGCTTTGCGACGGTCGCCGAAGCCCGGAGCCTTGACGGCTGCGACTTTGACGATGCCACGCATGTTGTTGACCACCAGAGTCGCCAGGGCTTCGCCTTCAACGTCTTCGGCAACGATCAGCAGCGGGCGACCGGCTTTGGCGACAGCTTCCAGCACCGGCAGCATTTCGCGGATGTTGGAGATTTTTTTGTCGACCAGCAGGATCAGCGGGCCGTCGAGCTCGGCAACCATGGTTTCCGGCTTGTTGATGAAGTACGGCGACAGGTAGCCACGGTCGAACTGCATGCCTTCAACGACGGACAGTTCGTTTTCCAGGCCCGAACCTTCTTCAACGGTGATCACGCCTTCTTTACCAACTTTTCCCATGGCTTCGGCAATGATGTCGCCGATGGATTCGTCGGAGTTGGCGGAGATGGTGCCGACCTGGGCGATCGCCTTGGTGTCGGTGCACGGCTTGGCCAGCTCTTTCAGCTGGGCGACGATGGCGATGGTGGCCTTGTCGATGCCGCGCTTCAGGTCCATCGGGTTCATGCCGGCAGCGACGGCTTTCAGGCCTTCGTTGACGATCGACTGAGCCAGAACGGTCGCGGTGGTGGTGCCGTCACCGGCAGCGTCGTTGGCCTTGGAAGCAACGTCCTTGACCAGCTGAGCGCCCATGTTTTCGAACTTGTCTTTCAGCTCGATTTCTTTGGCAACGGAAACACCGTCTTTGGTGATGGTCGGAGCACCGAAGCTCTTCTCCAGGATCACGTTACGGCCTTTCGGGCCGAGGGTGGCTTTTACCGCGTCAGCCAGCACGTTGACGCCAGCGAGCATTTTCTTACGGCCGACGTCGCCGAATTTAACTTCTTTAGCAGCCATGATCGTTATTCCTCAATTCTTATCCGGGTAACAGAAGGGGTGGCTCAGGCTTCGACGACCGCGAGGATTTCGTTCTCGCTCATCACCAGCAGATCTTCGCCATCGACCTTGACGGTGTTGCTACCCGAGTACGGGCCAAACACCACTTTGTCGCCAACTTTCACGGCCAACGCACGGACTTCGCCGTTGTCCAGCACGCGGCCGGTACCGACAGCAACGATTTCGCCCTGGTTCGGCTTCTCGGCGGCCGAGCCCGGCAGCACGATGCCGCCAGCGGTTTTCGATTCTTCTTCGCTGCGACGAATGACAACGCGGTCATGCAGAGGACGAAGCTTCATTGTCGATCTCCTAATTGAGGTGGTTTCCATTGCCGGTGCACACACCGGCCGGTTGGTAAATTCCGGCATCGCCGGTTGCGACCCGCTGAGCAGGCCGCAGAAGACTGACTGTCGTAACCGACAGTGACCTTGCGGTGACTGGTAAATAGGGGCTCTGGAGGACATTTCAAGGGCGCGGCGGAAAAAATCTTCGCTCAGCGATCACGATGCTCGAACTCACCTTCGATGACATTCGGACGCGCCTGCCCGGAACGGGCTTGCAGGTCATCGGCGAACGCACGCTGGCGCAGCGCCTGCTCCTGGACCTTTTTACGCAGTTTGCCGACCACCAACCGGCGAACCGGCGGTAACAGGCAGAGCAAACCCACCACATCGCTGATAAAGCCGGGCAACAGCAACAGTCCGCCACCCACGGCAATCAGCAGGCCTTCGAGGACCTCCTGCTCGGGCATTTCGCCGCGCGCCAGCCGTTCACGGGCGCGCCAGGCAGTCGCGACGCCAGCCACGCGCAACAGCACGCTGCCGAGCACCGCCGAACCGATCAGCAGCAACAACGTTGGCAGCACGCCGATGGCGCTACCAACTTTGATCAACACCGCCAGCTCGATCAGGGGAAAGAGCAGAAACAGCAGAAAAAACGCACGCATGAAAAAGTCCTTGGATGGATCGACCGCCTGTCATTGCAACATGCGGCCGCTCACGGCGAAATCAAGCTTGGCTGACTTTCGGCTGGGGCCAGGTCTCGGCGCGGGCCAGCAAAACCAAGGCCTGGCGCACAGCGCCGGGGTTGTTACAGGATGTTGGAAACGCCAGCCAATGCAGGCTCTGGCCGATGCGCAGGTGAAAGCCTTCGCTGTCGATCCCGGCCAGCTCGGCCGCCGGCTCGCGGGGCAGACCGGCGAGCGTCACGTAATGGGCAATCGCGCTGGCGTGGTCGCTGTTCATATGCTCGACCATGCTCTGCTCCGGGGCGCCAAAAAACGGGTTGTCCAGAGCGACCTCATTGAGCCAGTGAATCGCGCCAAAGCCACCGATATAGCGTGAGCGCACCGGTTGCAGGCGCCAGAAATCGAAATCGTGGGTGCGGTGGTAGTCGCTCGCTTGCGGGAAGTAGCGATAGTAACGCTCCGCCGCCGCGGCGATGGCTGCCTCGTCAGTGATTTGCTGGGCTTCGGCCAGCACGGTCAGGCGACCAACGGCTTGCACGTCGTCGGCATCGCGCTCACCAACCAGCAACGAGCATTTAGGGTCTTTCTGCAGATTATGGGTGTGCTGGGCGATCCGGCTGATCAGGATCAACGGCCAGCCCTGCTCGTCCAGGCAATAGGGCACCACCGATCCGAAGGGAAAGCCAGGCATGGCCTTGGACTGAGTGGAGAGCACCCCGCTGTATTCCTTGAGTAGCAATTCTCGGGCATGCTTGCCGGCTTTCACGCTCACGTCAGACCTCCTCGCTTAGAATCCGTCAGAACGGACAGGGGCGCCCAGCATAACGGCTTCGGGCGCCATGAGGACAACCTCCACTACCTTAAAGGGGCAAGCCTTATGCAACTGCAAGATAAAGTCATCGTCATCACCGGCGGCGGCCAAGGACTGGGACGCGCCATGGCTGAATACCTGGCGGCTAAAGGCGCCAAGTTGGCACTGGTCGATCTTAACCAAGAGCGTTTGGACGAAACCGTTGCCGCCTGCAAGGCCGCCGGCGGCGAAGCCCGCGCTTATCTGTGTAACGTTGCCAATGAAGAGCAGGTCACCCATACCGTGGCGCAGATTGCCGAGCATTTCGGCGCCATCAATGGTCTGGTCAACAATGCCGGGATCATCCGCGACGGCCTGACCATCAAGGTTAAGGACGGCGAGCTGAGCAAGATGTCGCTGGCCCAGTGGCAGTCGGTGATCGACGTCAACCTGACCGGCGTATTCCTGTGCACTCGCGAAGTGGCCGCGAAGATGATCGAGCTGAAGAACCAGGGCGCGATCATCAATATTTCCTCGATCTCCCGCGCCGGCAACATTGGCCAAGCCAACTATTCCGCCGCCAAGGCCGGCGTCGCTGCCGATACTGTGGTGTGGGCCAAGGAATTGGCGCGTTACGGCATTCGCGTGGCCGGCGTGGCACCGGGTTTCATCGAGACTGAAATTCTCGCCGCGATGAAACCCGAAGCCCTGGAAAAAATGACTGCGGGCATCCCACTCAAGCGCCTGGGCAAACCCCAGGAGATCGCTCACTCGGTGGCCTACATCCTCGAGAACGACTACTACACCGGTCGCGTGCTCGAACTGGATGGCGGTCTGCGTCTCTGATCGAGCAACTGCTGCAAACAAAAACGCCGCTTACTCAGTAAGCGGCGTTTTTTTATGCCGGCCGATCGAGGAGGAAAAATCTTACCAGCCGACGCCGAAACCGAGGCTGTAGCGGGTCTCGTCGAGGTCGCCATCATTGGTGCCGCTGACGATGTCCTTCTCCGCCTTGAGGTTCAGCGAGGCCCAGTCGGTGACCTTGTAGCGCAGCCCGGCCTCGGCATCCAGGGCATAGTCGGCCACCCCCTCCAGCGGCTTGCCGACTTCGCCGCTAGTGAACAGCTCGACGGTCTTGCCCACCAGGTAGCGGTTGTAGTCCCACTTCATCCCCAGCGCGTAGAAGCTTTCCTTTTCGCCGTTGGCGTACTCATAGTCGGAGCGGTTGACCAGACCGGCCAGCGAGAAGGCGCCCAGCTCGTTGTCCCAGAACTGGTAACCCGGGCCCGTACCGACGGTGCGCTGACGCTCCAGATCTTCGATCTTGTCACGTTTGTAGCCAGCCCGACCCTGCCAGAACCAATGCTCGTCGAGAAACCGGTCGAGGGCGTAGTCGGTGCTCCAGTTATCGGTGGTCACCTCCTGCTCCTGTTTCTCGCGGTTGTAGTCAGCCTCCGCGGTGTGCCGCCAGCGGCCGTGGCGGGCCTTGGTCTTGAAGTCAACGTCGTAGTCATCGGTATCGGTATCGGCGCGTTTGTAGTCCAGGCCGGCGTCGATATTGCCCTTCCAGGTCAGATCTTCGACCAGCGGCTTGGGCTTCATGATCTGCTCGATGCTGGCCAGCTCAATGGTTTTCGGCGCGCCACCATTGGCCAGGGTGACTTTGCCCGGCTCGGCAGGTTTGAGAGCCTTGGCCTCCTCGCCAGTCACGTCGTCCTGTTTGATCAGCAGATGCTGATCGCTTTCCAGGGTGGCGACTTTTTTCCAGTCGAGGGCGATATTGCCACCGTAGTCGGTCGCCAAAACCAGCTTGCCACCATCGAAGACGCGGATGGTACCGGTCAGACGGTCACCATTCTTCAGCCATACGGTGTCCGCCAACAACGGCGCCGACGCTCCGGCCATGGCCAGGCACAACACGGTTTTGGACAACAGGTTCTTTGAGGTGGAAGCTGGTTTTTTACAAGACATAGGCGAATCGAAACTGCTCTGGTTCAAATAAGCCGGCCATTATCCGCAAGCCGGGCGTATGAGCAAGAACTGACCAACCTAACCGGACCAAGTTCAACGTCAATCACCGCGAACCGCCACAGAGCGCGGCTGTCGATAGCCTGACTCTGGCGGCATACTGTCGCTGAACTGCATCCCAATGGCCTGACGCCCATGCAAGCATCGCCACCCGATCCCTTCGCCTCCGACAGCCCCGAAGCCCGCCGTGCGGCGCTGTACCTGACGTTACAGCAGGTCCCCGCCGGCAAGGTGGTGAGCTATGGCGAGTTGGCGGCGATGGCCGGCCTGGGCCGCGCCGCGCGCTGGGTCGGGCGCACCCTCAGCCAGCTCCCCGACGACACTCGCCTGCCCTGGCACCGCGTGGTAGCCGCGGGTGGCCGTCTCAGCCTGCCCGCCGGCAGCGCGGCCGGGGCGGAGCAGCGCGCGCGTTTGCGTGCCGAAGGCGTGACAATCCATACCCAACGGGTGGACATGCGTCGGCACGGCTGGCGCCCAACTGAGCACAGCGGTTAGAGTGCGCCCTTTGTTCCGCCACACGCAGGCAGATCCACCCTCAATGCCCAGCAGAACCTGGCGCGCCGCCCTCGCCGCCTATGCCAGCCCCGCCACCTTAGCCCTGTTACTTCTGGGCTTTGCGGCAGGCCTCCCCTACATGTTGGTGTTTTCCACCCTTTCGGTCTGGTTGCGCGAAGCCGGCGTGGCGCGTGAAACCATTGGTTTCGCCAGCCTGATCGGCCTCGCGTACGCCTTCAAATGGGTCTGGTCACCGCTGCTCGACCAATGGCGCCTGCCGTTCTTGGGCGCGCTCGGCCGCCGGCGGTCCTGGCTAGTACTGTCGCAAAGCCTGGTGGTGGTCGGTCTGACCGGCATGGCGCTGTGCGACCCGCAGCAGCAGCTGCCCTGGCTGATCGCCCTGGCGGTGCTGGTGGCCTTCGCCTCCGCTACCCAGGACATCGCGGTCGACGCCTATCGCCTGGAAATCGCCGAAGAAAGCCGCCAAGCCGCGCTAGCCGCCAGCTACATGGCCGGTTATCGGGTCGCGGCGCTACTGGCGACCGCCGGCGCACTGTATTTCGCCGAGTGGTTCGGCTCCACCGGCCACAGCTACAATGCCTCGGCCTGGAGCGGCACCTATCTGGTGTTTGCCCTGTTGATGCTGCCGGCGCTGGTCACCAGCCTGTGGATGCGCGAACCGCCCGTTCCGCTGCGAACCCAGATGGCGGCGGCGCGTTACGACCTGGCCCATCAGCTGGTCTCGGTACTGGTGCTGATCGTGCTGCTGATCTCGGTACCGGCGCTGTTCACCCAGCTGTACAACACCAACTTCCATAGCGTGCTGTTCGAAGGCGTCAGCCTGTTCGAACTGCTCAAAGAAGACCGCGCTTTCCTGCGCGCCATTCTGTATCTGATCCTCACCTGCCTGTGCCTGTCGTCCATAGGCCGCCGCGGCTTGGCACCGGTACTCACGCCGGTCAACGACTTCGTTGTGCGCTACCGCTGGCAGGCCTTGTTGCTGCTCGGACTGATTGCCACCTACCGGCTATCGGACACGGTGATGGGCGTGATGGCCAACGTCTTCTACATCGACCAAGGCTTCACCAAGGAGCAGATCGCCAGCGTCAGCAAGGTGTTCGGCCTGATCATGACCCTGCTCGGGGCCGGCTTCGGCGGCCTGCTGATCGTGCGCTTCGGGATCATGCCGATCCTGTTCATCGGCGGCGTCACCTCGGCGGCCACCAATCTGTTGTTCCTGATGCTGACCGGGATGGGCGCGCATCTGCAGATGCTGGTCGTGACCATCTCCTGCGACAACTTCAGCGCCGGGCTGGCGACCGCGGCCTTCGTCGCCTATCTGTCGAGCCTGACCAACCTGAAATTCTCCGCCACCCAGTACGCCCTGCTCAGCTCGATCATGCTGTTGCTGCCGCGTCTGATCGGCGGCTATTCCGGGGTGATGGTCGAGAAATTCGGCTATGCGCAGTTCTTCCTGATCACCGCCCTGCTCGGCGTGCCGACCCTGCTGATGATCCTCTGGCAGTGGCACAGACCTTCGCAGCAGAGCGTCCCGCTGACGGCCACGCCACCCAGCGAGCAGTGACAAAAAAGCCGGACCCTTGTCCGGCTTTTTTACGCGCGCCGATTACTGCGGCAGCGGCTCCTGGATCATCCGGATCGTACGCTGCGGGAAGGGAATACCGACGCCCGCCTCGCCCAGCCGGTCGCGTGCCAACTCGTTGAACATGAACATCACGTTCCAGTAATCGGCGGTCTTCACCCAGACCCGCAGCGACATGGTGATGGCGCCTTCGCCCAGCATAGACACCACGGCCTCCGGCGCCGGCTCGCGCAGGACCCGCGGATCCTCGGCCAGCCGCAGCAGCACCTCACGGGCACGCTGCAAGTCGGAGTCGTAATTCACCCCGATATCGAACACCACCTTGCGGGTGGCCTGCCGGTTGTAGTTGGTGATGATGCCGTTGGACAGATTGCCGTTGGGCACGATCACCGTTTTGTTGTCGCCGGTACGCAGCACGGTGTGGAAAATCTGGATGCTATCGACCGTGCCGCTGACCCCCTGCGCCTCGATCCAGTCGCCGAGGCGAAAGGGCCGGAACAACAGGATCAACACGCCACCGGCGAAGTTTGCCAGGCTGCCCTGCAACGCCAGGCCGATGGCCAGACCGGCCGCACCGATCGCGGCGATGAACGAGGTGGTTTCGATGCCGATCATCGAGGCCACACTGACCATCAGCAGCACCTTGAGCACCACATTGGCCAGCGAGGAAATGAAGCCCTGCAGGGCCTGATCGGCACTGCGCAGGAGCAGTAGTTTGCCGAGCCGGGCCGTGAGTTTGTTGACCAGCCACCAGCCGATCAGCAGGGTAACCAGCGCCAGGGCGACCCGCCCACCGTACTCCAGAGCCAATGGCCACCAGGCTTCCGAGACCTTGACCAGGCGATCGACTTCCGCGCTTACATCCATAACATCCTCCTCAATATCGGTTGGCCGCGAATCAGGCCATAAAAACCGGCATTTCGGAAGCTGCGACGCCAGTCACCTGGGAAGGTTCCCCAAAACGGCCGGCGTACTGTTATCAATCGCGGAAGTTGTCGAACTGCAACGGCATACCAAAATCCTTGGCGCGCAGGTTGGCAATGGCCTCCTGCAGATCGTCGCGTTTCTTGCCGGTAATGCGCACCTGCTCACCCTGGATAGCCGCCTGGACCTTGAGCTTGGTGTCTTTGATATGAGCGACGATCTTCTTCGCCAGCTCCTTGTCGATGCCCTCGCGCAGCACCACCTCTTGCTTGACCACTTTGCCGGACGGATAGGCGTCCTTGAACTCCAGGCACTGCACGTCGATCTTGCGCTTCACCAGGCTGAGCTTGAGAATCTCGATCATCTGCTCAAGCTGAAAATCCGCACCGGCGGTCAGGCTGACCGTCAATTCCTTGAATTCGAAGCTGCCTTTACCGCGCAGGTCATAACGACGCTCCAGTTCCTTGGCGGCGTTATCCACGGCGTTGGTGACTTCGTGCTTGTCCAGTTCGGACACCACGTCGAACGAGGGCATGGTAGTTCTCCAGATAGACGGCGCGATCGAGTTCATGACCTGAACGCACCAGGCTTGACGTTGAAAATGCGCAGTCATTATATAGCTGCAAGGCAAATAGCGGCCCGTTAACAGAGCCGTCACCCACTTGCGCTACCCGGCTTGCCGGTATTTCCACTTCCCCTTGCGAGCCTGCCAATGCCCAACCCCCATCTCAGCATCCTGGTGGTGGACGACGCCAAGTTCTCCAGCGCCATGATCGGCCGGGCCCTCAGCCAGGCTGGTTATCAGGATGTGCGCTTCGCCAGCAGTGCCAGCGAAGCGCTTCAGCAGTTGGAGCAGCGCCCGGCGAGCGTGCTGCTCGCCGATTGGCTGATGCCGGAAATCGACGGCCTGGAACTCACTGCGCGCGTCCGCCAACTCGATGAAACCGCCGATCATTACACCTACGTGGTGCTCCTCACGGGCAAAGAAGGCGATAACGTGCTGAGCGAAGCCTTCGACCGTGGCGTCGATGACTTCATCAGCAAGGCGGCGATGAACGAACAACTCTTACCGCGGGTGTTTGCCGCCGATCGCCTGTGCAACACCCTGCAGCGTTTACTGCAGGAAAAGCGCCTGCTGACCGAGAACATCGCCTGTCTCGAAGAACGCAATCTGGTCGATCCACTGACCGGCTTGGGCAATCCGCGCTATCTGCAACAGAAGCTCGCCGATAGCCTGCGCCAGGTCGAATCGCGCGGCGGCGCAGTTTGCTATTTGCTAATCGGCCTGCAGAACGCGCCGCAATTGATGCAGCAATACGGTCCCGGCTTCCATGGCGAACTGCTGCATGGCATCGCCCGACGTCTGCAGCAGTTGGTGCGCCCCCTGGACGTGCTGGTGCGCCTGGACGACAACCACTTCGCCTTGATCACCCTGCTCGATGATCTGCAAGAGTGCTCGCCGAGCAGCTTCAAACGCTTGCATGAAGGCCTCAATCTCAAGGCCTTCAAGACCAGCGAAGGCTTCATCAACCTGCAGGCGGGCATCAGCCTGGTCGGCCTCGACGCCAAGGCCTTGCCGTATGATCCGTCCAGCTTGACCAGCCAGGCCGCTGAACTGCTCTCCGAAGCTTACAGCAGCGGCCGCGTGGCAGCCTTGCGCATCACCCGTCGCGACTGATGGCCTGGCACATACTCGGTGCCGGGAGCCTCGGCGGTCTGTGGGCCGCTCGGCTGGCCCGGGCTGGCTTGCCGGTGCGGCTGATTCTTCGCGACCGTAGCCGCTTGACGTCCTATCAGCGTCTTGGCGGCCTGACCTTGGTGGAAGACCAGCACGCCAGTCTCTACCCGATTCCTGCACAAACCACCGCCGATGCCACACCGATCCACCGGCTATTGCTCGCTTGCAAGGCCTACGACGCGGAAGAGGCGATCGCCAGCCTGGCGCCGCGCCTCGCCGCCGGCGCTGAACTGATCCTCCTGCAGAACGGCCTGGGCAGCCAGGACGCCGTCGCCACGCGGCTGCCGCGGGCGCGCTGCATCCTCGCCTCGAGCACCGAAGGGGCCTACCGCGATGGCGATTTTCGCGTGATCTTCGCCGGCCAAGGCTTCACCTGGCTCGGTTGCCCGACGCAACCCGCAGCGCCGCTCTGGCTCGCCGACTTGCATGCCAGTGGTATTCCCCATCAATGGACGGACGACATCCTGGCGCGCCTGTGGCGCAAGCTGGCGCTCAACTGCGCGATCAACCCGCTCACGGTGCTGCACAACTGCCGAAACGGCGGGCTCGCCGCCTATCCTCAAGAAGTCGCCGCACTCTGCAACGAGCTGAGCGAGTTACTTGAACGCTGCGCTCATCCGGCGGCGGCTGCGCAGCTGCGGGATGAGGTCGAGCGGGTAATTCAAGCGACCGCCAACAATTACTCGTCGATGTACCAGGATGTCGCCCAGGGTCGGCGCACCGAGATCGCCTATCTGCTCGACTACGCCTGCCACGCGGCGCAGCACCAGGCGCTCGAACTGCCGCACCTGCAGCGCCTGCAACAGCGCCTGCGCGCCTACCTCGCCGAGCGCGGATTGCCCACCCAGTAGCGGCGCGCTACCCTGCCGGTTCCCGTCTATCGCGATAAACCTGCCATGACCCTGCGCCAGCGCCTCGAAGACCTGCCGGTTGGCCAGAAACTGCTGTCTGCCGTATTGGTGTTGCTCGCCACCGTGTTGTTGGTGGCCAACCTCAGTTTCATCAGTGCCGCCTACTGGATCTCCCAGGAAAACATGGCTCCACAGGCCCTGCAGACGCTCGGTCGGTTGATCGCCAGTCCGGCGCTGAGTAACACCGCTCTGAGCTCGCCGGCCGCCGCTCAGGAGCTGCTGCATCGCCTCGACGGCTACGCGCCGCTGCGCGCCGCTGCGCTGTACGACAGCCAGGGCACGCTGATCGCCGAATTGCAGCAAGGCGAGCAATTGCGCCTACCCAAGCGCCTGGAAAAAATCGCCAACTGGCGCATCAACGAGTTTCGCGCCAATCAACTGATCGAACTGCCACAGAACGGCCTGCCATCCGGGCATCTGCTGCTGGTCGCCTCCAGCGAGCTACCCAGTGCCTTTTACTCCGGCACGCTGACGGCCAGCGTGGTGATCCTCGCCCTCAGCGTACTGCTCTGGCTGTTGGTGGCGCGGCAGATTCGGCGCCTGGTCACTCGGCCGATCCTGCAGCTCGAAGCCTTGTCGCGTCAGGTGACCCGCGAGGAAAACTACTCGCTGCGCGCCGGGCGCGGTAACCGCGATGAGATCGGTCACCTCGCCGATGCCTTCAACACCATGCTGACCCGCATCGAAGCCCGCGAGCAGCAGCTCAAGCGCGCCCGTGACGAAGCCCAGGCGGCCTTCGATCAGGCCCAGGGCCTGGCCGAGGAAACCCGCCACTCCAACCGCAAGCTAGAGCTGGAAGTGCAGGTGCGCAGCAAGATCGAGAAGAAGCTCACCGGCTTTCAGAACTACCTGAACAGCATCATCGACTCGATGCCCTCGGCACTCATCGCCCTCGACGAAGAGCTGTACGTCACCCAGTGGAATCAGGAGGCCAGCGCCCTGTCCGGCACGCAACTGGACGAAGCGTTGAACCAGCCGGTGTTCCTGGCCTTTCCCTCGTTGAAGTTCTATCTCACTCAGCTCAAGCGCACCGCCGAGCAACACAAGGTGGAGAAGATCGAGCGGGTGACCTGGAGCAAGGACGGCGAGCCACGCCACTACGCCCTGACGTTCTATCCGTTAATGGGCGGCAGCCTGCGCGGCGTGGTGATCCGCATCGATGACATCACCCAGCGCCTGTCGCTGGAAGAAATGATGGTGCAGTCGGAAAAGATGCTCTCGGTCGGCGGCTTGGCGGCGGGCATGGCCCATGAAATCAACAACCCGCTCGGGGCGATTCTGCATAACGTGCAGAACATCCGCCGCCGTCTGTCGCTGGAACTGGAGAAGAATCTGGAACAGGCCAACAGCGTCGGCGTCGACCTCGAACAGGTCAATCGCTACCTGCAGGGCCGCGAAGTGCCGCAGTTGCTCGACGGCATCCAGCAGGCCGGCTCACGGGCGACCAAGATCGTCACCCACATGCTCAGCTTCAGCCGCCGCAGCGACCGGCAATTGGCGCCCTGCGAGCTGCCGGCCCTGCTCGATCAGGCCGTGGATATCGCCGGCAACGACTTCGACCTGACCGAAGGCTTCGACTTCAAGGGCTTGGAGATTGTCCGCGAGTTCGATCCGCAACTCGGCCCGGTGCCGGCCACTGCCAACGAGCTGGAACAGGTCTTGCTCAACTTGCTGAAAAACGCCGCCCAAGCCATTCACCAGCGCGACAATGACACTCTGCCCGGGCGCATTGTCCTGCGCACCCGGCTGAATCCGCCGTGGGCGGAAATCCAGGTGGAAGATAATGGCGTGGGCATGCCGGAGCGGGTCCGCAAACGCATCTTCGAGCCGTTTTTCACCACCAAGGAAGTCGGCCAAGGCACCGGTCTAGGCCTGTCCGTTTCGTATTTCATCGTCACCAACAACCACAAGGGGCAGATGGAGGTGCAATCTCAGCTGGGCCAAGGCACCTGCTTTACCCTGCGCCTGCCGTTGGCGGCCAGCACGCCCGACGCCTGAACCACCTCGTTCACCCGCAAGCCACTTTCGAGAACACAGCATGGGTTACCGACTGACCAAGATTTATACCCGCACCGGCGATGCCGGGCAGACCGGCCTCGGCGATGGCCGGCGGGTGCCCAAAGACCATCCGCGCATAGAGGCGATTGGCGAGCTAGACCTGCTCAACAGCCAACTCGGTCTGCTGCTCGCCGCGCTGGCCGAGGAAGAAGCCATGTGGCCGGGCATGAGCGAGCTGCTCGACGTGCTCGGCCCTTGCCAGCATCGGCTGTTCGATCTCGGTGGTGAATTGGCGATGCCGGCGTATCAGGCGCTCGATCAGGCCGAAGTCCAGCGTCTGGAAACCGCCATTGACGGTTGGAATGAGGAAGTCGGACCGCTGGAAAACTTCATCCTGCCCGGCGGCTCGGCATTGGTGGCGCAGGCCCACGTGTGCCGCAGCCAAGCGCGCAGCGCCGAGCGCCGCTGCCAAGAGTTGAATGCCCTGGAACCGCTGGGCGCGGTCGCACTGGCGTACATCAACCGCCTGTCCGACCTGCTGTTCGTCGCCGCCCGGTTGATTGCCAGGCGCACGCAAATCAACGAAGTACTGTGGCAGGCAGCACCGAAACCGTAGTGATGTAGCCCGGATGCAATCCGGGGAGCGAAAATGCTCTGCTTCCCCCGGATTGCATCCGGGCTACATGTTCAGGCCGACAGGTTGTCTGGCCAGAACGCGCGAATCCCCGCCACGCCCTGCGCCCCGGTTTGCCAGGCGCGCTCACTGTCAGCTGCGCCAACGCCACCGAGCAGAAACACCGGCTGGCTGAAATTGGCGATCAACTCACGAGCGGCGTCCCAACCCAACGGCGTCGCCTCGGGGTGCGTCTCGGTCGCCTGTACTGGCGACAGGGTGACAAAGTCCACGCCCATACGCGCCGCCAACTCCAGTTCCTCGGCGCTATGGCAGGAGGCCGACAGCCAGCGGTCCACCGGGAACGGACGCCCGTGCGGCGCGTATTTGCGCAGTTGCTCGGCAGTCAGATGCCAGCCGGCGGCAGGAAAATCGCCCAGCCACTCCAGCGGCCCCTTGAGCATCAGTTGCGCCTTGCCGGCGCAAAGCCCCACGGCATCCACGGCCAGATCGCGATAATCCGGGCTGTACATGTTTGGCGCGCGTAGCTGAACCAGCTTGATGCCGCTGGCCAACGCGCGGCGCAAGCCCTCCAGCAACTCCTTGGGTTCAAGATTATCCGGGGTGATCAGATACTGGGATGGCAAGCGTGCCGCCGCGACGATCGGCCGATTGGCCGCCGGAAAATCATAATCGCCGAGCTGCCGCGGACCGACCCAGGCCAGCGGCTGACCCTCGGCGCCATGCGCCTCACCGTCGAACGCCGAGACTTCCCAGACATCCAGCAGCACATGCTTGTCCGAGTAATCATGGCGGACCTGGATCAGCGGGCGCGCGGCGGTAACCCGGATGCCCAGCTCCTCGGCCAGCTCCCGACGCAGCGCCGCTTGCACGGTTTCCTCGTCTTCGACTTTGCCGCCCGGGAACTCCCACAAGCCACCCTGGTGTTTATCGTTGGCCCGCCGGGCCAGCAGGACCCGACCTGCCGCATCGCGAATCACCGCTGCCGCTACATGGATGCGTTTCACCTTCAACTTTCCTCCAAGGCTGCCTCGAGCCAACGCTTGAAGGCTGGCCACTGGTAGATGGTATCGACATAGGCCGCCGCGTCCGTCGGCAAGGCGACGCGATAACTGCGCAGGCGGCTGGCCACGGGGGCAAAAAAGGCATCGGCGAGACTGGCATGGCCAAACAGATACGGGCCGTCCTGGCCAAACTGGGTCCGGCACTGCTG